>NZ_JAICYI010000049.1 GCF_025934275.1 Phenylobacterium sp. | reverse complement strand
TTCGCAAGCACCATGGTGATCGCCGCCGTCAGCGTCGTCTTGCCATGGTCCACGTGGCCGATCGTCCCAATGTTGCAGTGCGGCTTGTTGCGGTTGAACTTTTCCTTGGCCATCAGGGTCCTGCCGGCGTTGTTTCAACAGATGGATGAAATATTTGGAGCGGGTAGCGGGAATCGAACCCGCATCCTCAGCTTGGAAGGCTGCTGCACTACCATTGTGCTATACCCGCCGAAAGCCCGGGGCGGGGTCGCCCGTGATCTCTCCTCTTCGTCCAGCGCGTGGTGGGGGAAGTAGGACTCGAACCTACGAAGGCGTACGCCAGCGGATTTACAGTCCGCCCCCTTTGCCGCTCGGGACATTCCCCCTCGCGCGCGGGCCGCTCTCCTTGGGACCGACAGAAAGGCTTCCGTCGAGGCTCGCGAAGGGGCTTAAAGGCGCCGAACGCTGGGTCCTTCGACGGAGACCCGTCCGGGCCCCAAATTGGAGCGCGTCTTATAGTGGCCTCGACCTTCGAACGCAACGACGCCCGGCGAGGCAAAAAGAGCCATCCGCACAAGCGCTTCCACCGCCGCCCTGAGGCGGCCGGGGACGACTGGATCTGGGGCTGGCATGCGGTCGAGGCGGCGCTCGAGAACCCGCGTCGGGGCGCGCCTCTCCGCCTGCTCGCGACCCCCGATCGAGCCCGCCAGATCGAGACGCGCTTCGGCCGTCCGGAGGCCCTTGAGATCGCCGATAACGGCCTGATCGCCCAGCACCTGCCGAAAGGCGCGGCGCATCAGGGCGTGGCGTTGCGCGCCGCCCCTCTGCAGAGCGCCGAGCTCGACGCGTTCGAGGCCGCGCCCGGCGCCGTGCTCCTGATGCTCGACCAGGTGACCGACCCACAGAACGTCGGCGCGATCTTGCGCTCGGCTGCAGCGTTCGGCGCGGCCGGCGTCGTGCTGCAGGAACGGCATGCGCCCAGGTTCACCGGCGCGCTCGCCAAAGCCGCGGCCGGGGCGCTCGAGCGCACGCCGGTGGCGCGCGTCGTCAACCTCTCCCGCGCCCTGGAACAGCTCGGCGAATTGGGGTGGCGCGCGGTCGGCCTGACCGGCGCAGCCGAGGCGCCGCTGGCCGAGGTGCTGGACGCGCGCCCGACCGTGCTGGTTCTCGGCTCCGAGGGCGAGGGACTGCGGCGGCTGGTGTCTGAGCACTGCGACGCCTTGGCGAAAATCCCGATGCCCGGCGGGTTCGACAGCCTGAACGTCTCGGCCGCCGGCGCCATCGCGCTCTACGAGGCCGCCCGGCCGCGCGCCTGATGAGCCTCACCGCGATCCTCGACGCCGGAGCCGTCAGCGCCTTCTTCCAGGTGGTGCTCATCGACATCGCGCTCGCCGGCGACAACGCCGTGGCGGTGGGCCTGGTGGCCGCGGGCCTGCCGCAGCCGCAGCGGCGGAAGGCGATCGTGCTCGGCCTCGCCGGTTCGGTCGTGATGCTGATCGGCCTGGCCCTGGTCGCGACCCGGCTCCTCAATCTGGTCGGCGTGCTGCTCGCCGGCGGCCTGCTGCTGCTCTGGGTGTGCTGGAAGATGTGGCGCGACCTGCGCGGAGAGGGGCGCGCCGAGGAAGCGCTGGGCGAGGCCGCCCTTGCCGACGAGAGCGGCCTGGAGATCGCGGCCGCGCCGTCCGAAGTCGCCGCCGCAGCCAGGCCGAAGACGTTGCGGCAGGCCCTGCTGCAGATCCTGGCGGCGGACCTCACCATGTCGCTGGACAATGTGCTGGCGGTCGCGGGCGCGGCGCGCGATCACCCGATGGTGCTGGTCGGCGGCCTCGTGCTCTCGATCACCCTGATGGGCGTGGCGGCGAGCTGGATCGCGCGGCTGCTGCACCGGGTCCGCTGGATCGGCTACCTCGGCCTGGCGATCGTGCTCTATGTGGCGGCGCACATGATCTGGGAAGGCTCGCGCTCGGTCGTCGTCGCCACCGGCCAGACCGCTCGCTACAACGCCGCAATGCCCGGCCGGCCGCTCGACATCACCGGCGAGAAGACCGGCAAGCCGGCGCGCTGAGCCGATCAGGGCGCCTCCACGGACGGACCGGCCAGCCGCCAGCCCCGGCGCCGTTTGAGCACCAGCGCGTAGTAGGCCGCGGCCAGGGCCGCGCAGCCCAGGCTGACGGCGAAGCTGGTCGCGCCCTCGCCGAGGCTGACGGCCCCGAACACCCCCAGCAGGCCGAGCGCCAGGAGCGGCGGCGCCGGCCAGAGCGGCAAGCGCCATCCCGGCGCGGCTGCGCGGCGCTTGCGCCCATGCAGCAGGCAGGCCAGCGACAGGGCGGCGTAGATCAGTGTCACCCCCGCCCCGGACAGCAGGAGCAGCAACGAGAGCGGGACCAGGCAGAGGCCCGCCGAGAGCAATCCCGCCACCAGGGTCGCCGCCCAGGGGGAGCCGAACCGCGGGTGCACCCGGCAGAGAGCGCGCCCGACGGGCCCCGGCCACACGCCGTCGCGGGCGGTGGCGTAGAGCTGCCGTCCGGTCATCAGAACCAGGGCGATGACGGCGTTGAGGATGGCGAGCGCGACGCCCGCGCTGACCAGGCGGCCCAGCCCCGCCCCGCCCGCCCGCGCCGTGAACGCCGAGATCATCCCGTCGCCATCGGCGAACAGAGCCGCCAGGTCGGGCGCGCCCACCAGCACGGCGGCGAGCGCGGCCATCTCCGCCAGCGCGGTGGCCGCAAGCGCCCAGAGCACGGCGCGAACCAGCTTGCGGCGCACGTCGCGGACCTCCTCCGCCAGATAGACCGCGCTGCCATAGCCGTCGTAGGCGAAGAGCCCGACCACCACCGCGGTGGCGAGACCGCCAAGGCCGACGGCGCCCAGCGCGCCGTGCGCGCCGCCGATCATCGGGTGCAGCAGAACCTGGGACAGCGGCCGAGCCGGATGGGCGAAGCCCAGCGCCGCGACGATCAGCAGCGCCAGCAACTCCACGGCGAGGAAGATCCCGGTGACCAGGGCGCTGGCGCGGACATTGAGCACGCCGAGGCCGGTCGCGACCGCCAGCGCCGCGAGCGCGGTGGGAACCGGCTCAAGGCCCGGAGCGAGCTGTCCGAGATAGTCTGCGACGCCCAGCGACAGCGCCGCGCCGGCGAGCAGCAGGTTGAACAGGTTGACGCCGAGCACTGCGAAGCCCGCCAGCGGACCAAGCACCGATCCGACGATCGCATACTCGCCCCCCGCCGAGGGGAAGGTCGAGCCGAGCTCGGCGTAGGTCAGCGCCATGCAGAGCGCCACCAGGCCTGCGGCGGCCATCGAGATCAGCGCGCCGGAGCCTGCCGCCTGCACGACGCCCGGCAGGATCACGAACACCGACGAGGCGGGCGTCTCGGCCGAAAGCGTCAGGAACAGCGCGCCCCAGGTCCCCATCTGCCGCGCCAGCGGCCGAACCTCCGAGGTGGGTGTGCTCACGGGCGGCGGCGGGCGGCGATCATCTGCTGAGTTTAGGTGAGCGCCTGACTCGGGTCTACGCTTCTTCCCGTGCGCTGCGGGACCGGCGAGAAGCGGCTATGCCGGCTCCAGCTCCGCGCCGCCGAAGCGGGCGGTCCACTCCGCGATCTGGGCGTCCTCCAGCTTGCGGAACAGCACCTCGGGCGCGGCCACCTTCCGGCCCGCCGGCAGGGTCCCGAGAACCTGGCCCGGCTGCGGCCAGCGGGCCGGATAGGGCTCGCCCACGGCACGCGCGATCGTCTCCGCGGCGAACGGGATGAACGGCTCGGAGAGCTTGGCGAACAGGGCCACGAGGTCGAGGCCGGCGCGCACCGCCACGGCCGCCCGGTCGCGGTCGGACTTGATCGCCGTCCAGGGCGCCGCCTCGGTGAGGTACTGATTGCCGAGCACCCACAACTGGCGCAGCGCTGTCGTGGATTTCCGGAACTCCCGTTCTTCCAGGTAGCCGGTGAGCTCGGCGAGCTTCGCCGCGACGTCCGCCGCCAGACGCTGCTCGAGGGGGCCCGGCTCGCCGCCGGCCGGGACCTGGCCGTCGAAGCGATTTTCCGTGAACTTGCAGATCCGGTTCACGAAGTTGCCGAGCACGTCGGCCAGGTCGGCGTTCACCTGGTCGCGGAACTGCTCCCAGGTGAACGACGAGTCGGCGCTCTCGGGCGAATTGGCGGTCAGCCACCAGCGCCAGTAGTCGGCCGGCAGGATCTCGAGCGCGGTATCCATGAACACCCCGCGGTGCTGCGAGGTGGAGAACTTGCCGCCGTAGTAGTTCAGCCAGTTGAAGCCTTTCAGCGCGTCGACCAGCTTCCAGGGCGCGTTCTCGCGTCGGCTCCAGCGGCCATCGGGGCCGAGGCGCTCGTTGATCCCGAACAGGGTGCAGGGGAAGCCGACCGTGTGGAACGGCACGTTGTCCTTGCCCATGAACTCCACGTAGGTCACGTCGGCCGCGGCGGGCTCGCGCCACCACCGCTCCCAGTCGCCGTCGTCCGGCGTGCGTCCGATCTCCAGGGCGCGGGCGTCGGACCATTCCCAGGTCGCGGCGATGTATTCGATCGGCGCGTCGAACCAGACGTAGAAGACCTTGTCCGCAAGACCCGCCACGTCGGGCAGCCGACCCTCCGGATCGGGGCCCCAGTCCATGGCGTTGACCGGCACGCCCCAGGAAAGGTCGCGGGTGATGCCGCGGTCCTGCAGGCCCTCGTCCAGCCACTTGTAGGCGATGGAGGTGACGAGGTTGGGCCAGTCCCGGTTCTTGCTGTCGATCCAGTCTCGCAGCTTCGGCGCGAACAGGGACTGGCGCAGGAACAGGTGCTTGGAATCGCGGATCTCGATCTGCGTCGAGCCGGAGATCGCCGAACGCGGCTGTATCAGGTCTGCGGGATCGAGCACGCGCGTGCAGTTCTCGCACTGGTCGCCGCGAGCGGCCTCGTAGCCGCAGTAGGGGCAGGTCCCGATCACGTAGCGGTCGGGCAGGAAGCGCCTGTCGTCCAGCGAAAAGACCTGCTGGGTCACCCGCTCCTCGATGAAGCCCGCTTCCCAGAGGGATTGCGCGAAGCTCTGGGTGAGCCGGTGGTTCTGCGGCGAGGACGATCGGCCGAAGTGGTCCCACGACAGCCCGAACCGGCGACCGATCTCGTACTGGATGCGGTGCTGCGCTTCGCAGTATTCGCCGATGTCCTGGCCGGCTTCGGCCGCGGCCAGCTCGGCCGGCGTGCCGTGCTCGTCGGTGGCGCAGATGTAGAGCGTTTCATGCCCGCGCGCTCGCTGGAACCGCGCATAGACGTCGGCCGGCAGCATCGAGCCCGCCAGGTTCCCCAGGTGCTTGATCCCGTTGATGTAGGGCAGCGCCGAGGTGATCAGGATGCGGGGCATGGACTTTCGGGCGTCTCGCGGAAACCGGGGCTTATAGGCCGCCAGAGGTGGTTCGCCAAAGCAGGGCGCGCAAGACGCCTGTCGCGGGCGATCAGAACGGGCCCTTGAAGACGAAGAAGGCGCCGAGCGCGATGAGGGCGAACCCGATCAGGTGATTGGGCGTCACGGGCTCCTTCAGCCAGGTGACGGAGAAGACAGCGAACACCGACAGCGTGATCACCTCCTGCAGGGCCTTCAGCTCGGCAGGGTCATAGATGAGCCGCCCGATGCGGTTCGCCGGCACCGCCAGGCAATACTCGAAGAAGGCGATCCCCCAGCTGATCAGCAGGATCAGCCACATGGGCCTGTGCTCCACCTTCAGCTGGCCGTACCAGGCGAAGGTCATGAAGACGTTGGAGGCGATCAGCATCAGGATCGGGGCGGTCGCGGTCCAGCTCGTCGGCATGCGGGCTCCAGGGGATGCGCTTTGCGGAGGGCTCTAGCGCGCCGGCCGGACCCGCGCCACGACCCCGCGCCGGCTCAGAGCGGCGGGACCTTATCGAACCAGGGCCGCGCCTGCTCGAGCTGGCCCGCCAGGCTGAACAGCAGCCCCTCCTCGCCCATGCGGCCCACGAACTGCGTGCCGATCGGCAGGCCCGAGCGGCTCCAGGCGAGCGGCGCGGTCATGGCCGGCTGGCCGGTGTTGTTGAACGGCTGGGTGTTGGGCATGAACCGGCCGACCCGCGCGCCGACCTGGCCGCGCTCCTCGAACAACCAGCCGAGCGGGATCGCCGGCCGGCCGAGGGTCGAGAGCAGCAGCACGTCATAGGCCTGGAACAGCTCCGCCATCGCGCGGCCGTAGGCGTGGAGCGTCGCGATGGCGCGGGAATAGGCGCCGCCGGTGATCCGCTGGCCGCGGCGATAGCTCGACATCGTCAGTGGCTCGACCTCGCCGTCCTCGATCGCCCGGCCGCGGCGCTCGGCCGCGGCGTCGAGATCGGCGGCGACACTGGCGGCCACCACCACGCCGGCCGCGGCCTGCATGGCGGAGATGTCGCCGGGGACCTTGGCCGCCTCGACGCTGTGGCCGAGGCTCTCGCACAGCTTCGCCGTCTCCACCACGGCGGCCTCGCACTCCGGATCGAGCGCGTCCGACTGCAACGCGGCGGTGGTGAAGGCGATGCGCAGCCGGCGCGGCGCTCGCTGGGCGGCCTCGGCGAACGGAACCTCAGGCGGCGGCAGGAAGTAGGGATCGCCGGGCTGAGGCGCGCAGATCGCGTCCAGCAGGGCGGCGCTGTCGCGCACGGAGCGGGTCACGGCGTGGTTGATCGAGGCGCCGCCCCAGCCTTCCCCGGCGGGCGCGAAGGAGACCCGGCCGCGCGACGGCTTGAACCCGAACAGACCGCAGCAGGACGCGGGGATGCGGATCGAGCCGCCGCCGTCGCTGGCGTGGGCGGCCGGCGTGATCCCCGCCGCCACCGCCGCCGCCGCGCCGCCGGAGGAGCCGCCGGAGGTGCGCGACAGGTCCCACGGATTGCGGCAGGGGCCGAGAAGCTCGGACTCGGTCACCGGCCACAGGCCGAGCTCGGGCGTGTTGGTCTTGCCGATGATCGCCAGGCCGGCGGCCTTGAAGAGGCGCACGAGGGCGCTGTCGGCGCGTGCGGCGTCGGTCGCGAACAGCCGCGAGCCGCGCGTCGTCGGGGTCCCCGCGAGAGTCGCGCCGAGGTCCTTGAGCAGGAACGGCACGCCCGCAAAGCCGCCCTGGCCGGCCGGAGCAGCGCGGGCGCTCGCGGTCAGGTCCTGGGTCACCGCATTGATCTTCGGGTTGACCTGCGCCATGCGCGCGGCGGCCGTGTCGATCAGCTCTTCCGAGCTGACTTCCTTGCGGGCGACGAGCTCGGCGAGCCCGAGGGCGTCGTAACGGCGGTACTCGTCGAAATTCACGGCGTCCTCCGCGGCCAGGCGGCCACGAAAAAGCACAGCCCGGGCGCGGCTCCAAGCCGCTTGATCGCGGCTCAGCTCAGCAGCTTCACCAGCACGCGCGCTGCGGCGGCGATCACGATCGCCAGCGTCAGCAGGCCCAGGTAGGGCACGTGGATCGCCGAAATCCAGGCGTGGCCGGCCCCGGTCCACATCTCGGAGATCGACCAGTGCCAGATGGGGGGAAGCGGCGCGGCTGTCTGCGCGGCCGCATCCGCCACGGCGCTGTTCGTGGCGGCGTGGGCCGCCGCCGCATCCGCCGCCGCATGGGCATGCTTCACCATGAGAGCGCCTGTCCGTTGTCCGCTGCGGATGATCGCGGCGAATCGCCAAAGGAAGCTTAAGCCCCAGGCGCCTACATCTTGCTGCAGCCCAGCGGCCGTGGCATCGCACGGCCGCTCCAGCGCCGGATTAGCTCAGCTGGTAGAGCAGCGGTTTTGTAAACCGAAGGTCGGGGGTTCGAGTCCCTCATCCGGCGCCATCCCACCGGGCCAAAGCATGCGCATCTTCATCGACGCCGACGCCTGTCCGGTGAAGGACGAGGTCTACCGGGTGGCCGCCCGCTACGGGCTGAGGACCGTCGTGGTCTCCAACCGCTTCATCCACATCCCGCCGTCGCCCCTGATCGAGCGACAAATCGTCGAGGCCGGGCCGGATGCGGCCGACGACTGGATCGCGGCCGAGGCCGAGGCGGGCGACATCGTGGTCACCAACGATATTCCGCTGGCGGAGCGGGTGCTGAAGAAGGCGGGCCAGGCCATCGCCCCGAACGGACGCCTGTTCACCGCCGACAGCATCGGCCAGGCCCTCGCTTCGCGGGCGATCATGGAGCACATTCGCTCCACCGGCGAGATGACCGGCGGCCCGAAGCCCTTCGCCCGCGCGGACCGGTCGCGGTTCCTGCAGGCGCTCGACGAGGCGGTGCGCCGCAGCCGCCGCGCACCGCAGCCCTAGCGCGTCGCTCAGCCACCCCGCTGGGCGCGCAGCTCCAGGGCGGCGAAGGTGACCATGGTGACGGCGAGGCCGGCGCTCAGCACCAGATGGACCACGACGAGCGGCGAGGCCGCCCTGGCGAGGCTCAGCCCGTATCCCGCCAGCACGCCGGCCATGGCGCCCCAGAACCCGAACTCGAAGGCCCGCCGGCGATACGCGCGGGTGGTCTCGTCATTCAGCACCGCCCGGATCTCGCGCGACAGGATGAAGCCGCCGCCGGTGGCGATGAACGCCAGCATCAGCGCCGGCCACAGGACGTAGGTGACCGCGCGGATGACGTCGAACACACCGTTCGACCCCGTCCACGGCATCAGCATCGGAAGAGACAGCACCTGCCAGTTCACGAAGAACAGGCCCTGCAGCATCACGCCCAGGGTTCGGCGGCGCTGCAACCGATCGATGAGCTCGGCGGAAGGCGGGGGCGGCGCGAACTGCGTGGCCATGGAGCGGCTCCGGAAGTCACCTATGGGTGATATAGCACGGTTCGGTTGCAGGCGGGTGAACCCATCTTGCATCGCCAAGGCCACGCGCTAGCTTGCCGCTCCCATTTTCCGGCCGCCGAGGAGAGTCGCCGAACATGCGCCACCCGGGTTTCGTCTTCGCCGCTGCGGCGCTCGCCGCCACGCTGGCCGGTTGCGGCAAGTCGCCGAGCAACACCCAGTCGCAGAATTCGCAGGCCTCATCGAGCCAGCAGCCCGGCGCCCCCGGGGCGACCACCACGGCCGAGCCCACCGACGAACAGAAGAAGGCGCTGGTGGCGAGCCTGCCCGCGCCGTTCAACACCGGCGACCTGGCGGACGGCGAGGCCAAGGTCGCGATCTGCAAGTCGTGCCACACGCTGACGCCCGGCGGTCCGGACATGACCGGCCCGAACCTGAACGGGATCTTCGGCCGCAAGGTCGCCTCCAGACCGGGCTTCACCTATTCGGATGGGCTGAAGGCGCAGTCCTTCACCTGGGACGCCCCCCACCTCGATCAGTGGCTGACCGATCCCAAGGCGATGGTCCCGAACACCAAGATGACCTTCCCGGGGTTCAAGGACCCGAAGGACCGGATCGACGTCATCGCCTACCTCAAGGCCGAGACCAGCCCGCCGCCCAGCTCCTGAACAAATTTCTCCCATCGCGGGCAGGTTTGGATTGGACAACCTTGACGGGTAACGTCGAGCCGTTCATGGTGAGCCTTGTCGACCCAGGTTCCAGTCTTGTCGACATCCTTGGCGCGGCGACCAGCAGGGTCGCGGCGCTCACGCCCGCCCTGCAGCCCCCTAGCGGGCGGCGCGTTGCAAATGGGCCCTCCCGCAAGGCGGAGGGCCCTTTTTTGTGGGCGCCCGGCTGCGCTAGGCGTCGTAGCCCGGCGACTGGCGGTCCAGCCGGCGCAGGCAGCCGGGCCAGGCCAGTGCGCCGCCGATGCCGTTGGAGCCGCCCGAGCCGAGCCCCCGCACCGCCTGCTGGGCGGCCTCGGGCGCGATCAGCACATTGTCGCGGCCGGCCGACAGCGCCATCACCTGCTGCTTGCAGGCGCGCTCCAGGTAGAACATGCCGACCCAGCAGTTGGCGGCCGTCTCGCCGACCGCCAGGGTGCCGTGATTGCGCAGCAGCATCAGGGTCTTGGAGCCGATGTCGGCGACCAACCGCTCGCGTTCGTCGAGATTGAGCGCGACGCCTTCGTAGTCGTGATAGGCGAGCCTCGGCAGCACGATCAGCGCGTGCTGCGACAGCGGCAGCAGCCCCTCCTTCTGGGCGGCGACCGCCACGCCCTGATCGGTGTGCAGGTGCATGACGAACCTGGCGTCATCGCGCGCGGCGTGCACGGCCGAGTGGATCGTGAATCCCGCCGGATTGATGAAGTAGGGCGTCTCCTGCAGCACCTGGCCCTCGAGGTCGACCTTCACCAGCGACGAGGCCGTGATCTCGTCGAACATCAGGCCATAGGGGTTGATCAGGAAGTGGTGCTCCGGCCCCGGGATGCGGGCGGAGATGTGGGTGTAGATCAGGTCGTCCCAACCGTGCAGCGCCACCAGCCGATACAGCGCCGCGAGGTCCACGCGCGCCTGCCACTCCTCAGCGGTCACCTTGCCTTTCAGCGAGGTCACGCCGGCGACCGAACCGTCCGCCATGGACCGTCTCCTTGAGTTCGAATTCCGGCCCGCAGGGTCCTCTCCGGCGCAGGCGGCGTCAAGTTCAGGTGCGCACCCGCGCCACGGCGTCCAGCCATCGGGCATAGGCGGCCTCGCGCCGGCCGGAGTCCATCTTGGGCGCAAACCCTTCGGTGCCCGGCCGCGCGGCCGCGGCCTGGGCGAGATCGGCGTACACGCCCGAGCCGACGCCCGCGAACAGGGCCGCGCCGAGCGCGGTGGTCTCCTGGTAGGTGGCGCGGCAGACCTGCACGCCGGTGAGGTCGGCCAGCCGCTGGGCGAACCCGGCGCTGCGGCTCATGCCGCCGTCGATGCGCAGCTCCACCGGTCCTGCGAACGCCTCCGGCGCGTCGGCGCGCATGGCTTCGATCAGATCGCGGGTCTGCAGGGCGCAGGCGTCGAACGCGGCCTGGGCGATCTCGGCGAGGCCGGCGTCGCGGGTCAGGCCGAAGATGGCGCCCCGCGCGCCCGCGTCCCACCAGGGCGCTCCGAGGCCCGTGAAGGCCGGGACCAGGACCACGCCATGATCGGCGCGGGCCTTCGCCGCCAGAGCGTCCACGGCTTGCGGCCCGCCGGGCACGCCCAGACCCTCGCCCAGCCACTGGATCGCCGCCCCGGCGATGAAGATCGCGCCTTCCAGGGCGTAGGTCGTCCGGCCGTTCACCCGCGCAGCCACCGTCGTGAGCAGCCGCGAACGCGACGGCGCAGGCGTCTCTCCGGTGTTGATGAGCATGAAGCAGCCAGTGCCGTAGGTGGCCTTCATCTCGCCAGGCGCGATGCAGCCCTGGCCCATCAGCGCCGCCTGCTGGTCGCCCGCGACGCCGCGGATCGGGATGGCGCGGCCGAGCACCTCGGCCTGCGTCTCCCCGAAATCCGCGGCGCAGTCGCGGACCTCCGGGAGCAGCACGGGCGGGACCTCCAGCAGCTCGCACATCTCCTCTGACCAGGCCTGCCGCCGCAGGTCGAACAGCAGGGTGCGCGAGGCGTTGGTGGCGTCGGTGGCGTGCACGCGCCCGCCGGTCAGCTTCCAGATCACCCAGCAATCGATGGTGCCGGCCAACAACTCGCCGGCGCGGGCCCGGGCCCGTGCGCCTGGGGTGTTGTCGAGGAGCCACGCGACCTTGGTCCCCGAGAAATAGGGGTCGAGCAGCAGGCCGGTGATCTCCGTGACCTGCGCCTCACGGCCGGCGGCGCGCAGCCGCTCGCAGGCCTCGGCCGTGCGGCGGTCCTGCCCGACCACCGCCCTGGCGATCGGCTCGCCGGTGGCCTTGTCCCAGATGACCACCGTCTCGCGCTGGTTGGTCAGGCCGATGGCGGCCACCTCCTCCAGGCGCCGACCGGCCTTCTCCACCGCCTCGCGCAGCACCTCGACGCAGGCGCCGAAGATCTCGCCGGCGTCGTGCTCGACCCAGCCATCCTGCGGATAGAACTGCTGCAACGGCCGGCCCGCCTCGGCGAGCGCCGCGCCCTCGGCGTCGAACAGGATGGCGCGGGTGCTCGTGGTCCCCTGATCCAGCGCAAGCAGCAGCGGTTCGGCCATGGGTTCCTCGCATCCGGCGCCGGGGCGCGGCCCGGGTGTTTAAGCATGTTTTCATCGCGACTCGTCAGATTGGAACGACGAACGCCGTTAACCGTCTGGGGGAGCCGGTCTTGAGCGTCGCCCTGAACAGCGAAAGCCTCCTCGACCTGGCCAAGAGCCGCTCGCCCGCAGACCGCGAGCGGCTGCTCCTGGGCGTGGTGGAGCTCTGCGAGGCGGGGAGCGGCGCGGAGGCCGTGCGCCAGCCGCAGGTGCAGGCCTCGCTCAATTCGATCTTCCTGAGCCTGGTGGTCGAGGCCGAGCGCGAGATCCGCCAGAAGCTCGCCAGCAAGCTCGCCCACGCCGAATGGGCGCCGCCGGCGCTGATCAATGTGCTGGCGCTGGACGAGATCGAGATCGCCCGCCCGGTGATCGCCGCCAGCCCCGTGCTCAAGGACCACGATCTTATCCGCCTGCTCGTCGAGGCCACCATCGAGCACCAGATCGAGGTGGCCCGGCGGCCGAGGCTCGGCGCGCCCGTGGTGGCGGCCATCCTCAAGCAGGCGGAGCCCGCGGTGCTGGCCGCCCTCGCCGGCAACGGCACGGCCGAGCTGTCGGAAGCCGACATGATGCGGCTGGTCGACATGGCGCGCCAGGTGGCGGCGCTCCGCTCGCCGCTGTCGCGGCATCCGAAGCTGACCGGCGAGCTCGCCCTGCAGCTCTATGTCTGGGTCGGCCAGGCGCTGCGCCAGGCGCTGGTCGAGCGGTTCCGTCTGGATTCGAAGGACATCGGCGTTGCGCTCGCCGCCAGCGTCGCGGAGGCGCACGGCGGGGTGCACGACAGCCAGGGCCTGCTCGTGGTCGCCCGCGACGGCGAGCGCGAGGCCATGGAGCGGCGCCTGATCGATAAGCTGCACGCCGCCGGCCAGCTGCGTCCGGGCTATCTGGTCCGCGCCCTGCGGGAAGGTCGCCTGTCGCTGTTCTGCACCACGCTCGCCATCCTCGGCCGCTTCGAAGCCGAGCAGGTCCGCCGCGCCGTCGACTCCGACCGGCCGGAGATCCTGGGCCTCGCCTGCGCTGCGGTCGGCATCGACCGCAGCGTCTTCCCGTCCATCCTGCACATGGTCCGGGAGCTGAACGGCGGGCGTCCCGGCGGTGGCGCGGAGGGCGCCCGGCGAGCGGTCGGCGCGTTCGGCCCGGTCAGCCCGCAGGTCGCGGGCGCCGCCTTCCGCCAGGCCGCCAAGGGAGTCTAGGACGCGGGTTTGACAAGCCCCGCCGGGCGCCCGCCTTTTCCAGGGCAGATGTTCAAGCCTGAACCCTTCGTGACCCGCGTGGCCTTCACCGCCAGCGACCGGCCAGAGGCGCAGGACGCCCGCGCCCGGCTCGTGAAGCGCTACGGGGAGGCCCCCGAGCGCGAGGCGCAGGTGATTATCGCCCTGGGCGGCGACGGGTTCATGCTGGAGACGCTGCACAAGCACATTCCCGACTGCCCGCCGATCTACGGCATGAACCGCGGCTCGGTCGGGTTCCTGATGAACGAGTACTCCGAGGACGACCTGCTCGAGCGGGTGAACGCGGCGGAGCGCGCGCTCATCTATCCGCTGCGCATGCGCGCCCGGGACATGGCCGGTCAGACCCACGACGCCCTGGCGATCAACGAGGTGTCGCTGCTGCGGCAAACCCGTCAGACCGCCAAGCTGCGCATCTCCATCGACGACAAGGTCAGGCTCGCCGAACTGTTCTGCGACGGCGCGCTGGTGGCGACGCCGGCAGGCTCGACCGCCTACAATCTCTCTGCCCACGGGCCGATCATCCCGCTCGACGCGCGGGTGCTGGCGCTGACGCCGATCAGCGCCTTCCGGCCGCGGCGCTGGCGCGGCGCGCTCCTGCCGCACACCGCCAAGGTCGCTTTCGAGATCCTCGAAGCCGACAAGCGGCCGGTCAGCGCGGTGGCCGACAACCTCGAAGTCCGCGACGTGCTGAGCGTCGACGTGGCGGAGGATCGGAGCATCGGCTTGACCATGCTGTTCGACGCCGGCCGCAGCCTCGAGGAACGGGTGCTGGCGGAGCAGTTCTCCGCCTGAGCCGCCAGGCCGGCTCCAGAAAGCGCACGAAATACCGTGGGTTGCGGCTCACCGCTTATTAACGGCTTCGCCCTAGATTGCCGGAAAGAGCAAGAAGGGGGCTTTTCGGTGAGCCAACAGAATCCGAGCCAGATGATCCCGCCGTCGAACACGCTGCGGCTGAAGCTGGGCGGGGGTCGCCTCGGCGGAATCGACGCGGCCGCCATCGCCAAGGCGGAAGCGGCGCTGAAGAGTCTGGCCGGCAACTTCTCCCAGTGGCTGCAGGACGAGATCACCAAGCTCGACGCCGCCCGCCAGGAGGTGAAGGTCCAGGGCATGACCCCGGAGACCATGGAGAACCTCTATCTGCGGGCGCACGACCTGAAAGGCCTTGGCACCACCTATGGCTACCAGCTGATCACAAGGATCGCGGGCTCGCTCTGCAAGCTGATCGACGAGAAGGACAAGCGGCTCAGCGCGCCGATGTCGCTGGTCGACGCTCACATCGATGGCATCAAGGCCGCCGTCCGCGACGACATCAAGTCGGACACCCATCCGGTCGGCGCCGCGCTGGCGCAGGAACTGGAGCGTCGGGTTCGCGAGTTCGCGAGCTAGGGCTACATCACCCTCTCGAGCGGCTCTTCGACCGCGCCGTAGCCGGCGTCGGGCGGCAGGACCAGCACGCGTCGGCCGCCCCGCTCCTGGACCTGCGGCTGGACCGTGACCAGCGGGCGCGCCCGGGCGCGCGCCACCGCATCCTCCGCGTGGCCGGCTTCGGCCAGCAGCTTCAGGTTCATGCGGGTCGGGAAGATCACCGTGCGCTCGCCGGCCTCGCCTAGCCGCAGCGCCTCGGCCGGACGGATCCACTCGGCGTCGACCGTCTCGCGGCCGTCGCAGGCGGCGAGCTGATCGTCGGGCGCCTTCACGAGATAGAACCAGGTGTCGAATCGCTTGGCCACCACCGCGGGAGTGATCCAGCGGGCGAACACGGTCAGCGCGGCGAGGTCGAGCTGGGCGTCCAGCCCGCGCACCACGTCCAGGAACGGCGTGGCGCCGGCGTCCACCGCCTGGCGGACGTCCATCGGGCAGGCCTCGCCGCCGATCGGCTCTCCGTTGCGGCGCTTGGCGAGCAGGATGCCGGCCTCCTCGAACACCTCGCGAATGGCGGCGATGCGCAGGCCGCGCTGCTCCGCATCGTGGTCCGCCCAGCCGAGCACGTGCTCCGCCCAGGCTTCGTCGTGGTCGCCCGCGTGGCTCTTGCCGCCCGGGAACACCAGCGCGCCGGAGGCGAAGTCGATCTGATGGTGGCGCTTGACCATCAGCACCTCGAAAGCGGGTTCGTCCCTCAGCAGCAGGATGGTGGCGGCGGGCTTGATCTCGGCGGGGGTGCGGACGTCGGTCATGGCGCGAGCTTGAAGCGCGCGGACCGGAGCGGCAAGGCGCCCCCTACGTCAATCGGATGTCAGCCGCTCTCCGCGCTCGCGTCGTCACGGAGCTCCCGCGACACGCGATCCAGCTTGTCGAGCAGGTAGTCGACATCGTCGTGGGACGCGGTCTGGGGCTGGGTCAGGAAGCGCTGCAGCATGCGTTCCTGGAAACGCTCGCGGTCCTTGGCCCCGCCGTCGAACTCCATCGAGTGGAAGGTGTCGACCGCCGCCCGGAAGGCCGGGAACAGCCTGGCCGGCAGCCCGGCGCGCTCATAGATCGCCTTCAGCCCCAGGGGACCCGCGTCGTGGATCATCAGCCAGGTGCGGTGGTGCGGCACCCCGGCGAGCTCCGCCACGCTCCATTCGAAGAACGTCATGTGGCCCTGGGCGAGCGCCCGCAGCAGCAGCGAGGCGCTGAGCCGCTTCTCGGCATAGAGATGGGCGACGAACCCCTTGACGTCGGCGGTGCGGCCGGCCTGGTCGACGAGATCGATGCTCGCCCGCTCGGTCGCGCCGAGCGCGACCTGGATGGCGACCTCGGGCGACAGCGAGTGCTGGCTGACCAGGTGCTCGCGCAGCTGGTCGCCGACCAGCGTCACGAGTCGTTCGGCGACCGCCAGCGGCAGCGCCTGGCGGTAGGCGACGGCGGCCAGCACCCGCTCCGAGGCTGCGAAACGGTCGATGATCCGCTGCAGGGCCTGCTCCGCAAATTCGGCGTTGTCGTTGGCGCAGGCCGCCGCCGCAGGGCGTTCCGCGCCGTGCTCGGCGATGGCCTCGGTGACCGTGCAGGAAAGCTGCGACCGCTTGGCGATGGCGAGCTGGCGGACCGGGCCGCCGAGCCGCACGATCTCTGCCAGGTCCGCATCCTCGAAGACCGGCGAGAAGGCCAGCATCGGCAGGCAGATGCTCTCGACGTCCCGCGCCAGCTTGAGCGCGACGTCGCGCGGCACCAGCGGCGACGCCTTAAGGGTGACCGCGAGCGCGCGGCGGACCAGTTCGGCGGCGTCGCCGGCCATGATCCGCACGATGTCCTGCGCGGCCGCGCGCGCCTCGTCGGTGAGCGGTTCGGCATCCATGGCGCCGCAGAGTTTCTCGGCGGCCCAGGCGCGCTCCTCGGCGGTCGCGCCCTTCACCAGCGTGCGGATGTCCTCCTCCGTCAACGCCGCCCGAGTGGTGGCCATACCCGCCGAATTCCCCCGCCCCGATTCGCCCTGAATCAGAGTCCCACGAGTCCAAGGTTGCGGGCTCATGCTTAACGGGAGGTTGCCGGCGCAGCTGCGGATTAACGATCTCGCGTAACCCTGCGGGAACGGCTCGTCGGCTAGCCTCGCCTGGAACCCCAGATGCGAGGCGCAGCGCTTGTCCAAGTCCCCGGAACCGGCCGAGATCGCGGCGACGAGCAGCTCCCTGACGCGCCAAGCGCTGGAGACCCAGGCGGGCCTCCTGCGCTATGCGCTGATCGCCTTCGCGGTCAGCCTTCCGGTCTACGTCTGGGCGGCCGGACACGCCCGCAACGCCGCCTGGATGAGCCTGACGTTCGTGATCTTCGCGATTGCCTGGGGCGCGTTCTATGCGGCGGTGAGCTGGCTGAAGCAGCCGGCGGCCCAGCACCTCGCCCACCGCGGCCGCGTGCAGCTGCTGTCGGGGCTGCTCTGGGCGGGCGCGACGGCGCAGATGGCGGTGTTCGCCGCCGGCGCCGGCCCCGTGGGCTCGACGCTGCTCCTCGCCGCGCTGGCGGGCGGCGTGATGTGCGTGGTGTTCACCGCGTCCTGGCTGCCGAGCCTGCTGATCGTGGGTCCGCTGGCCGTCGCCGGCCCGCTGATCGCGCTGTTCTCACGGCCGGAGGACCATCTGCTCGCCGAACTGGCCTGGGGCGGCACGGCGCTGGCCTTCGCGCTTGCGCTGGTCGTCAACCGGATGCTGCGCAAGCAGTTCGCCCTCGCCGCCGAGCGCGAGGCGCTGGCCGCGGACCGCGCCGACCAGGCCGATGCGGCGCGCCGGCTGGCACGATCCAAATCGGACCTCGTGGCGACGCTGTCCGACGAGATCCGCAACGGACTCACCGGCGTGGCGCACGTCCTGGCGGCCGCGGCGGGACGCAACGGCCGCTCCGCGCCCTCCCGAGAGCAGCTTTCGGCGGCGCTGGACGCCGCCAACGAACTCCTTTCCGTGTTGAACACGACGCTGGACGCCGAAATCGCCGAAGCGGGGCGGCTGTCGCTCGAACCGCAGCCGCTCGACGTGATCGCCATCGCCCGCGACATGATGCTCGCCGCCCGCCCGGCAGCCTCCGCCAAGGGGCTCGAGATCTCGCTGCACGTCGACCCGGACCTCGCAGCCGCCGATGGCGGCGCCGCGATCGGCGATCCGGGGCGGGTGCGCCAGGTGCTGGCGGCCCTGCTCGGCAACGCCGTGCGCTTCACCCTGCGCGGCCGAGTCGAGGCGCGCGTGGCGCTGGCCGGACCGTCGCGGCTGGCGATCGAGATCGCCGACACCGGCCCCGGCCTCACGGAGGCGGAGCTCGACCAGGCCTTCCAGCCCTTCCAGCGGATCGTGCGCACCTGCGCCGGCACGCCGGGCGCGGGCCTCGGGCTCACGCTGGCCCGCCAGCTCGCCCGGCTGATGGACGGCGAGCTTCGCGCCCACAGCGCGCCGGGGGTCGGCAGCTGCTTCACCCTGGAGCTGCCGTTCGATCCCGCGGCCCGGGCGCCCAGCGCCGATGTCGCCGGGCGCCCCCTGGGACCGACGGAGCGCCGGCGACTGCGGGTGCTGATCTCCGAGGACGACGGCCTGACCGGCGCAGCCTTGCGCGCCAATCTCGAACAGCTCGGACATCAGGTCGTGCAGGCGAGCGACGGCGCGCGCGCCCTGGAGCTCACCCGGGCCTGCGACTTCGACCTGGTGGTGGTGGGCGCGACGGCCGCGCCCGAGGGGCCGCAGACCATGGCCGCGATCCGCGGCTTGGAGGGCTCCGCCGGCCGCACGCCGATGGTGGCCCTGATCGGCGGCGACCCGGAAGAGGCCGCCGCCAGCCTCGCCGCCGGCGCGAGCGCGATCCTGCGCAAGCCGTTCGCCCTGCCGGCTCTCGCCCGAGCGCTCGCCGACGCCCTGGCCGCCAGGCCGCAGCCCGCCAACGACCTGCAGGTCGCTTAGACTCCGCCGAACAACTGTCTAGAGTGGCCGCGCCATCCGAAGGAGGGGCCGCGCGTGCTGCTGAGAGGGGTCAAGGTCGTCGAGTTCGCGTCATATATCGCCGCCCCCGCCGCGGCCTGCATGCTGGGCGACTGGGGCGCCGACGTGATCAAGGTGGAGCGGCCGGGCGGCGACGCCATGCGCCATGCCTTCGCCGACCTGAAGACCGAGTTGAAGGGCAACCCCACCTTCGACCTCGACAACCGCGGCAAGCGCGCGATCGTGCTCGACATCGGCAAGCCCGAGGGCCGCGAGGCGCTGGCCAGGCTCGCGGCCGACGCCGACGTGTTCATCACCAACGTGCGTCCCGCCGCCCTCAGGCGCGCCGGGCTGGACGAGGCCAGCCTGCGCAGGACGAATCCCCGGCTCGTCTACGCGATCGTCACCGGCTACGGACTTGAAGGACCCGAGGCGCACCGGCCCGGGTTCGACGTCACCGCCTTCTGGGCGCGCGCCGGCGTCGCCCATATGACCGCGCCGAAAGGGGCCGATCCATTCATGCTGCGCTCGGGCTTCGGCGACCACATCACCGCGCTGGCGACCGTCTCGGCGATCCTGGCGGCGCTCTTCGAGCGCGAGCGGACCGGCCATGGCCGCCTGGTGCAGACCTCGCTGCTCGCCACCGGGGTCTACACCGTGGGCTCTGACCTGGCCGTGCAGCTGAAGTTCGGGCGCCTGGCGTCGAACCGGCCCCGCTCGCAGCCGCTCAATCCGATCGCCACCTTCTTCAAGAGCGCCGACGGACGGTGGTTCGTCCACAACCCGCGGCGTGGGGACGGCGACTGGATCAAGTTCTGTGAGATCGCCGGCCGGCCCGAGCTCGCGCATGACGAGCGGTTCGCGACCGGCAAGGCGCGACGCGCCAACAGCCTCGAGCTGGTGCCGATCCTCGACGCGGCGTTCGCCGAACTCGCCTTCGACGAGATCGCGCAGCGGATGGATGCGGCGGACATGGTCTGGGCGCCCGTGCAGTCCCCGGCCGAGGTCGCGGCCGACCCGCAGGTCAAGGCGTCCGGCGCGCTGATCGAGGTGGAGGACGGCGAAGGCGGGACCTTCCCCTCGCCCGCCGCGCCGATGCGCTTCCCCGGCGCCGACGTGGCGGTCCGGCCGCCCTCGCCGACGCTCGGCGAGCACACCCGCCAGGTGCTGGCCGAGCTGGGCTACGCCGCCGATGAGATCGAGGCGATGTACGAAGCCGGCGCCGCGGCCTAGCTTTCGCCGCGGGCGTCTGAGAGCAGCTTGAGCATCTCGGTGGTGAACATCGAGCCGGTGAGCCGCGTGCCGACCCCCACCTCGTCCGCCGGCTGCGAGCCGCGCAGGATCATCGCCACCAGCGCATCCTGCGCCCGCAGGCGGTCCTCCCGCCGCGCCGAGGCGTACTGGATGAATCCGGCGTCGTCGCTGGACGGCGCACGTGGATCGATTGCGCCGCCAGGCCCCGCAGCGCGGGTCAGGGCCTGGTAGACCTCAGCCACCGACATCGGCCGGCCGTCGCGGAAGAAGATCGCCTTGTTGGCCCGCGCAGCGTCCGGGAACAGGTGCGCCGCCGAGGCCGCCGGCGTCGCCTGCGCCGCCTCGATCAGCTTGGCCGAGCCCTGCGGACCCAGGAAGTGCGCGGCGTAGAGCTCGCCCGCCGTGGGCGTGCGGCCCACCCGCCCCTTGAGATAGGCCGCGTGGTCGGAGGCGAGCTCGCCGGCCATCAGGGAGGCGGCGTGCGGGTCCAGCCGCAGGTCCATCACCGCCTTGCGGGCTTCGCTCCCACTCACGTGGTAGCGGCCGTCGGCGCCCTTGGAGATCAGCTCCGCGTAGCGGGCGTAGCCGTACTTGGCGCCGTGCTGCTTGAGCGTGGAGAGCCAGGTCTGCTCCACGAACTGGAACAGGCCGGCGGCGGAGGAGGCGCCTGAATGGGCGGCAGGGTTCATGCCGCTCTCGCGGCCCGCCGTGCGCATCAGGAAGGAGAAGTCGACCCCGGTCGCCTTGGCGGCGCGTTCGATCGCCGCCTCCACGACTCCCCGGATGCCCTGAATCGCCATGCCTCCGAGGAGGCGGCCGGCTTGGTTAACGCGCGGCTAACCATGTTCCGGCCCAGCCGGCGGTGATCAATTACATGTGTAACAACGCCGCTTGACGCTGCGGCAGTACGGAGTTCATATTGCACGCGCGTAATATATTACGCAGGTAAGCGTGAAAGGCGCAGCTCATGATCCTCCAACACGCCATCCCGGCCGCCTTGGAGGTCCGTGGGCGCCGGAGGCCCTCTCACCTGAGGCTGGCGGTCGGCGTTTCACTCGCAATCCACGTCACCGCCGGCCTCTACCTCCTCGGCATGCGCTTCGCGCCGCCGATGGCGAGGCTGGCCGAGCCGGATCGTGTGTTCGACGTGCCGCTGGTGCGGTTTCCCAAGACCGAGACGCCCAGACCCCTCGAACGGCCGAAAGAGACTCCGCCCGCGTTGCACGCGCCGCTCGTCCGCGACACGCCGCCGCTCGAGCCGCTTCCGGTAGCGCCGACGCCGAGGCTCGCGCCGCCGCTCGAGCCGCCGCAGACGATCGAGCCGCCCCGGGCGGAGGCGCCGCCCAAGCCGCCGGCGGCGATCAGCCCCAACTGGCTGCGCAAGCCATCGGGCGAAGAGCTCGCCCGCGCCTATCCCGATCGAGCCATGCGGCTGGGCGTGGAAGGATCCGCCACGCTCGCCTGCGCGGTGACGGCGCAAGGCGGGGTCCGTGACTGCCGCGTTGCGGCCGAGAGCCCGGAGAACTTCGGCTTCGGCGAGGCCGCCCTGAAGCTCAGCCGCTATTTCCGCATGAGCCCGCAGACCCTCGACGGGCGGCCGGTGGATGGCGCGGTCGTCAACATCCCGATCCGCTTCGCGCTGAAGTAGGCTTCAGTAGCTCTTCGGCAGGCCCAGCACCCGCTCGGCGATGAAGTTGAGGATCATCTCGCGGCTGACCGGGGCGATGCGGGCGATCATCGCCTCGCGGAAGTAGCGCTCGACGTCGAACTCCTTGGCGTAACCCATGCCGCCGTGGGTCAGCACGGCCGTCTCGCAGGCGCGGAAGCCCGCCTCGCCCGCAAGGTACTTCGCGGCGTTCGCCTCCGCCCCGCACTCCAGCCCCGCGTCATAGAGCGCGGCCGCCTTGAAGGCCATCAGGTTGGCCGCCTCGAGCTCGGCCCAGGCGCGGGCGAGCGGGTGGGCGATCCCCTGGTTCTGGCCGATCGGCCGAGCGAACACCACGCGTTCCTTCGCGTAGGCCGCGGCTCTCTTCAGAGCGGCCCGGCCGAGGCCCACGGCCTCCGCCGCGACCAGCACCCGCTCCGGATTGAGCCCCTCCAGGAGATAGTAGAACCCCCGGCCCTCCTCGCCCACCAGGGCGTCGGCCGGCACGGCCAGGTCGTCGATAAAGACTGCATTCGATTCAATGGCTTTACGGCCCATCTTGGGGATCGGCTTGGCCTGGATCCTGTCGCGGTCGAAGTCCACGTAGAACAGGCTGATGCCGTCGGTGGCCCGCTTGACCTCGGCCTTCGGCGTGGTGCGCGCGAGGATCAACATCTTGGTCGCCCGCTGCGCCATGGTCGTCCACATCTTGCGGCCCGAGATCAGGTAGCCCTCGTTGGTGCGGACCGCCCTGGTCTTAAGGCTGGTGGTGTCGAGGCCGGCGTCGGGCTCGGTGACCCCGAAGCACATCTTGTCTTCGCCGGAGATCAGGCGCGGGATCAGCCGCTGCTTCTGGGCCTCGGTCCCGAAGCGGGCGAGCGGCATCGGGCCGAAGATGTTGAGGTGCAGCGCGCTCGCGCCGGAGAAGCCCGCGCCGCTTTCGCTCACAGCCTGCATGACGATCGCCGCCTCGGTGAGCCCGAGGCCGGCGCCTCCGAGCTCGGTCGGCATGGCCGCGCCCAGCCAGCCCGCCTCCCCCATGGCCGAGACGAAGGCCTCGGGAAACTCGCCGCTTTCGTCGGTCCGCCGCCAGTAGTCGGCGTCGAAGCGCGCGCAGAGCTTGAGCACCGCGTCACGGATCGCCTGCTGCTCGTCGTTGAGCCAGAACCCGTTCATCGCTTCCTCTCCCCGAACCGGGCCGGATCGAAGCGCCGCCGATAGGGCCCCGCGTCGCCTCCGGTCACGCACGCCGCCACGACCTGCGCCACCAGCGGCGCGAGCAGCCATCCGTTGCGCCGCGCGCCGGCGGCGAGGACCACCTTTGGCGCGGCCGACAAGCCCGCCAGCGGCAGAGCGTCGGGCGTGGCGGCGCGCACGCCGGCTGCGACGGCGAAGGGCGCGCCGTCGAGTTCGGGGAACAGGGCGACGGCGCGGGCGATCAGCGGCTCCAGCACCTTGCGATCCGGCTCGGTGTCGCTTGCGCCAAGCTCCATGGTCGCCCCGACCGCCAGGCCGTCCGAGGCGGGCGCCGCGTAGACGCCCTCGCCACGAACGCTCACGCCGTCGCGACCGACCTGGGCGTAGCGCACGATCTGCCCCTTGATCGGAGTCAGGGCGGCGAGCTCGGGCGCCAGCCCCCCGTTTCCCTGAGCGGCGCCCGTGGCGATGACCAGCCAGTCGGCCGATCCCACCTCTCGGACCGCATGCTGACGAAAGGCGACGCCCGCCGCTTCGGCCGCGGCGCGGAGCGCGCTCATCGCCTGCCGCGGTTCGAGCCGCCAGTCCTCGCGCACCAGGATCGCGTGGCCGGCCTGCGGCGAAAGCCCCGGCGCCAGCGCCTCGGCGGTCCGCCGCGGCAGGTCGATCCCGTGCAGCCCCAGGCGGATCAACGCCGCATCGACCTGCGCGAGCCAGTCCTCGTCGCCCACGGCCATGGCGCCCGAGCGGTCGAGCCGCACGCCGGCGCGGGCCTCCAACCCCGGCCAGAGGTCCCGCGCCGCGATCAGCACGTCGAACGCCGGCGCGGTCTCGGCGTCCAGGATGGACTCGAAGACGGGCGCCAGCATGCCCGCCGCCACGGCCGAGGCGCTGGCGCGCGGATCGGGATCGCAGACCTCCACGCGGCAACCGGCGTCGGCCAGCGCGAGCGCCGCGCAGAGCCCGAGCGCGCCTGCCCCGGCCACGGTCACGTTTGGGCCCCCGGTCATGGGCCTAAGCAGCCGGGATCAGCGCGAAAATCAAGGCGGAACCGAGCGTTCGCGCGAGGGTTCAGGGCAGGCGCAACCCTGCAAGGAGAGAGGCCATCATGGCGACCGCGTCCCACACCAGCACCGCCAAGAGTTCATCGGCCCGCAAGTCGACCGCCACCCGCAAGACCAGCCAGGCGCGTTCCAAGGACGCCATCGCCGTCCTGAAGGAGCAGCACCAGGCCGTGAAGAAGCTGTTCGGCCAGTTCACCAAGGCGAAGGGCGAGAGCCGGCAACAGAGCCTCGCCAGCCGGATCTGCATGGAGCTGAAGGTCCACACCCAGATCGAGGAGGAACTGCTCTACCCGCAGGCGCACGAGGAGATCGACGATCCCGAGCTGGTCGACGAATCCCTGGTCGAGCACAACGCCGCCAAGGATCTGATCCGGCAGATCGAGCAGACCGATCCGTCCGACGAAATGTTCGCGGCCAAGATGCAGGTGCTGCAGGAGCAGATCGAGCACCACGTCAAGGAAGAGGAGACCGAGCTGTTCCCGAAGATCCGCAAGTCCGATATGGACCTGAAGGGCATCGGTCAGCAGCTCGAGCGGCGCACAAAGGAGCTGAAAGCCCAGATGAAGGGCGACGGCATGGGGATGCACTGAACTCCCAGGGATGACGCGTGGCCGAAACCCTCGAGCCCGCGATCCCGGAGGCGCTGGACCGTCTGGCCAAGACGGTCCTTCGCCACGCCTGCGATCGCGAGCTGATGCTGGTCACCGCCGAGAGCTGCACCGGAGGCCTGCTCGCCTCGCTGCTCACGGACGTGCCGGGCATGAGCCACGCCTTCGAGCGCGGCTTCGTGACCTACACCCCTGAGGCCAAGCGCGAGCTGCTGGGCGTACCCAAGGCGGTGCTCGAGCGCGAGGGCGCGGTCTCCGAGCCCTGCGCGCGCGCCATGGCGGAGGGCGCGCTCGCCCACTCGAAGGGTCATCTCGCGGTTTCGATCACCGGCTTCACGGAGGGCGGGGCCGATCAGCCCGCGGGCCTCGTCCACCTCGCCTGCGCCGCGCGCGACAAGCCGACCAGCCACCGCGTGCTGCATCTGGGAGCCTTGGGCCGCGCGCAGGTGCGGCTCGCCGCCATGCAGGCCGCCTTGGGCCTGATGCTCGAGCGGCTGCGCGACGCCGCCGACGCCGCCTAAGTCCCCCCGAGCGTCGGCGACTGCCCCCGCCGGTAGCGCCGCAGCCCCAGGTGGAAGGCGGCGGCGGCGAGTCCGGTGTAAAGTCCAGCAGCCCCTAAGCTCAGCGCAAAGGCCGCCACGCTGGGATGGCGGATCAGGCCAACCGGCGTCACCACCACGAATCCGGCCGGCAGCAGGGTGAACGCCACGAGCTTGGCTGCGCCATGGTAGATCGAGGGCGGATTGCTGGAGAACAGGATCGTGAAGTCGGTCAGGTCGCGGGCGAAGCTGCGTGCGCCCGCCGCCCAGAAGGCCATGGCCGCGAAGGTCACCGAGGCGCTGACGTAGACGGCGAGCCCGACGGCCACGCCGATCGCCAGCAGCGGCAGGTCGCGCCAGCCGAGGTCGGCGAACGCGGCGAGCACGATCAGTCCGCCCACGAGGTCCCCCCAGCCCGAGGCGATGCTTTCGCGCGTCAGCAGCCGGAAGATCAATCCGCGCGGCTGGGTCAGCAGCGCGTCGAGCTCGCCCTTGAGCAGGCTGGCCGCCAGATCGCGATAACCGCCGAGGAACACCCCCGCAGCGCCGACGATCGCCATGATCAACCCGTAGAGCAGCGCCATGTCAGGAAGCCGCCAGCCGCCGACGCTGCGGAAGCCCGCGAAGAACAGGGCCCAGAGCGCCAGCATGAAGACGTCGTTCACGAACATTCCGCCGGCCTGCCAGAGGAAGTTCGCCCGGTCGGCCATGGAGGTGCGCACGGCGGCCGCCGACTGGATCGCGTAAAGGCGCAAGGGCCCGGTCATGCCGCGCCCGCCCGCAGCACCTTGCGGACACCCGCGGCCCACAGGCCGGCGCAGGCCAGACTCAGCAGCACCACCCACAGCGCCTGCCAGGCGAGGCCGGTGAGGAACAGCCGCAGCGAGGGGCGGATCGCCTGCACGCCCGCCCAGTAGAGATGCGCGGCGAACGGCGAGGCGGCTCCGATGCGGCGCAGGATCGGCGGATAGAGGGTGATCGGCGCGAACAGCCCGCCCAGGATGAACATCAGCTTCTGCACGATCAGCTGGAACGGCAGCACGCGCCGCGCCCAGAATGCGCCCAGGCCCGCCAGCGCATAGAGCAGCACGCCCACCAGCGCGCCGAACACGCCCAGCACGCCGATGAACGCGAGCGCTTGCAGCGAGGGCCAGGCGCGGCCGGAGAGGTTCAGCATCGCCAGCGCCGTGGCTCCGAGCGCGAGCATGCGCACGAACGCCCAGCCGCAGCACTGGGCGACCGCCTGCAGCAGGTACGGCTTGGGTCGTAGCAGATGGACATCCAGCGCGCCGCCGCGGATGTCGTCCTCGAACTTCAGGTGCAGGGCTGGGATCGAAAGCGTGATCCACTCCGTCGCGCCGACATACAGCACGAAGGTTTCGACGCGCGCATGCTGGGCCAGACCCGCGACGCGCTCGGCCGCGACCTTGTCCCAAAGGCCCGAGAGCACGACCATCAGCAGCACGTAGAACAGGCAGCGGCCGATCAGCACCGGCCAGCCGGACAGCGTCTGGGCTGCGCCCAGGCGAAAAGCCTCGGCGGCCGCGGCGAGCGGGCCGCGCTCAGCGACGGCGGGCGACAGCGTAGATCTCACGGACCACCTCCTCCATCGGCGGGTCTTCGATGGTGATGTCGTCGATACCGCCGAGCGCCAGCGCCTCGGCGATCACCTGATCGATGCGGGCTGTCCGGGTGTCGACCTCGAGCACGGTGGTGTGCGGCTCGGACGGGCGCGCAACGACGCCCGGCATGTCGATCGCCAGCCTCGGCGCCTGCGAGCGCAGGATGATGAGCTTGCGCGCGAGGAACGTCCGGCGGAGCTGGTCCGTCGGCTGGTCCACGACGATCCGGCCCTCGTCCACCACGATGACCCGATCGCAGACGAGCTCGATGTCGCGGGTATCGTGCGAGGTGAGAAGCACCGTTTCACCGTGGTCGCGCGCATGCTCGCGGATGAAGTCGCGGATCGCCGCCTTGGCCGTGACGTCGAGGCCGATGGTGGGCTCGTCGAGGAACAGCAGGGCGGGCCCGTGCAGCAGGCTGGCGGTGATCTCGCAGCGCATGCGCTGGCCCAGCGACAGCCGGTGCACCGGCTGATCCATCAGCTCGGCGAGGCCGAACCGCTCGGAAAGCTCGCCGAGGCGCCGCACGAAGACGGCCGCGTCCTGGTCGTAGACGCGCCGCAGCAGGGCGAAAGATTCGCGGGCCGGCAGCTCGCCCCAGAGTTGCGAGCGCTGGCCGAACACGACGCCGATCCGGTAGGCCAGCGCCTTGCGCTCCCGCCAGGGGACGAGCCCCAGGACCCGGGCCCCGCCGGCCGAGGGCTCCAGGATGCCGCACAGCATCTTGAGCGTCGTCGACTTGCCGGCGCCGTTCGGGCCGATGATCGCCACGCGCTCGCCGGCCGAGATCTCGAAGCTGATGTCGCAGACCGCCTCGATCGTCACTTTCTCGGGCGCCAGCGCGCCCCCGAAGCCCTTTGCGGCCCTAGAGAAGCTGTAGCGTTTGGTGAGCTGCTGGACGGAGACGGCGGAGGACATCGGAGGGCTCGGAAATCGGGGCTGACGGACGGGCGAAGCGGAAGTGCGAGGCGTTGCCGTTAAGCGGCGCCCCCATGATCTCCACCTGGCCAAAGCAACCCGTCATCGGTCCGGACCCTCGGTACGATGCCTCACGCATAGCTGCGTTAGCCCAAGGGCACAACATGCTCCGATCCCGCCGGATGGGAGCTGTGGCTTGCGCGGCACACCGGTGACCGCGCAAAGAAAAAGCCCGCCGCAACGGGCGGGCTTCTCCGGCTCGGGATAAGCGCCCTACTCCGCGGCGATGCTCACGGGTTTGGCGCGCTCCTTGAAGTTGATCTCCTGCAGGTAGGCGATGCCGGCTTCGGCGATGTCGTCGCCGACCATCTTCTCGCCCTCGCCCTTCAGCTCGTCCATGTCGACGTAGGTCGCGTAGAACCCGCGCGTGCGCTCGGTGATCAGGCCTGCGTTATGCAGCGTCTTGATGAGCACGCGGAAGATGTTGGTCTGGGTCTTCAGCCGTTCGCGCCGGGCGTCGTCGTTCTGGATGAAGGTGCGAATGCCTTCGACCACCTTCTCCGGATCGAGGCCGAAGTCGCGATAGACCTGCGCCTGCTGTACGGGCGAACCCAGGTTGAAGAGCAGGCTCTGGAAGCAGTGCGCGGCCCAGTCCTCGACGGTGTCGCGCTCCTCCTGGGTCATCTTCGGGATCGTGCGGTCGGCCCAGATCTTCCCGAACTTGTGGTGGAACGCCTCGTCGGTCATCACCAGCTGGAAGAGCTTGCGCGCCAGCGGATCGCGGTTGGTCTGGTAGCCGGTGGCGAAGGCGCCCATCGCGAGGCCCTCGACCAGCATCTGCATTCCGATGATCTTCTTATAGACCTCCGGCGCGTGGATGATGTCGATCAACAGCGCCTGCAGCGTCGCCCCGCAGGGCCGCGGCCGACCCCAGCGGGCCTTGATGTAGCGGGCGAAGGCGGTGACGTGGCGGGCCTCCTCGCGGGTCTGGTTGGCCGCGTATTCCTGCGCGCCCTGGTCCTTCAGCACATGGCAGAGGCTGGCCGAGAGGTTCAGCGCGCCCTGCTCG
>NZ_JAICYI010000001.1 GCF_025934275.1 Phenylobacterium sp. | reverse complement strand
GGCGCCCGCCCCGCCGGCCCGCGGCCGCCGCGCATCGGCCCGGCCGCCCCGCCGGCCGGCCCCGAGATCCAGCGCGCAACCCGCCAGGCGCCGCGCCCCGGCTCGGCCAACCTCGACCGCCGCCCGGACGAGGGGGAAGACGAGCGCCGCGGCAAGGCGGCGCCGTCGAAGGCGATCTCCCGCGCGCGGGGGGCCCCGCAGCGTCGCGAGGGCCGGCTGACCATCCAGGCGGTGGCCGGCGGCGACGAGGAGAGCGTCGAGCGGATGCGCAGCCTGGCCTCGGTGCGCCGGGCCCGCGAGCGCGAGCGCGAGAAGCGCAAGGGCGGCGGCCAGGAGCAGGTGCGCGCCGCGCGCGAGGTGGTGATCCCCGACGTGATCACGGTGGGCGAGCTCGCCAACCGCATGGCGACCCGCGGCGCGGATGTCATCAAGTTCCTGATGCGCCAGGGCGTGATGCTGAAGATCAACGACGTGATCGACAACGACACCGCCGAGCTGGTCGCGACAGAGTTCGGCCACACCGTGCGGCGGGTGTCGGAAGCCGACGTGGAGGAGGGCTTCATCGGCGCCGAGGACGTCGACGAAGCCATGGAGCCCCGGCCGCCTGTGGTGACCGTCATGGGCCACGTCGACCACGGCAAGACCAGCCTGCTCGACGCGCTGCGCTCGACCGACGTGGTGTCGGGCGAGCACGGCGGCATCACCCAGCATATCGGCGCCTACCAGGTCCGGCTGGAGAACGGCCAGCGGGTCACCTTCCTCGACACTCCCGGCCACGCAGCCTTCTCGGCCATGCGCATGCGCGGGGCCAACGCCACCGACATCGTCATCCTGGTGGTGGCGGCCGACGACGGGGTCATGCCTCAGACCGTGGAGGCGATCCAGCACGCGCGGGCGGCCGGCGCGCCGATCATCGTGGCGATCAACAAGATCGACAAACCCGAGGCCGATCCGACGCGGGTGATCAACGAACTGCTGCAGCACGAGATCGTCGTCGAGAGCCTGGGCGGCGACACCCAGGCGATCGAGGTCTCGGCCACCGAGAAGCTCGGGCTGGACGACCTGGTCGAGGCCATCCTGCTGCAAGCCGAGGTGCTGGAGCTGAAGGCCAATCCGAACCGCAACGCCGACGGGGTGGTCATCGAATCCCAGCTCGACCGGGGCCGCGGCGCGGTCTCGACCGTGCTGGTGAAACGTGGAACCCTGAAGCGCGGCGAGATCGTGGTGGCCGGCGCCAACTTCGGCCGGGTGCGGGCGCTGCTCAACGAGCGCAACGAGCAGCTCTCCGAAGCCGGCCCCTCCACGCCGGTGGAGATCCTCGGCCTGGACGGCACGCCCGATCCCGGCGAGCCGTTCGCCGTCGTGGAGACGGAGGCCCGCGCCCGCGAGATCACCGAATACCGCCAGCGCCTGAAGCGCGAGAAGTCCGGCGCGCCGGCGCTCGGCGCTTCGCTCGCCGACATGATGGCCAAGCTCGCCGACAAGAAGGTCTCCGAGCTGCCGGTGCTGATCAAGGCCGACGTGCAGGGCTCGGCGGAGGCCATCGTGGGCTCGCTCGACAAGCTCGCCACCGACGAGGTGCGCGCCCGGATCATCCTCTCGGGGGCCGGCGCGATCAACGAGAGCGACGTGCTGCTGGCCAAGGGCGCCAGCGCGCCGATCCTCGGCTTCAACGTCCGCGCCTCGAAGCAGGCCCGTGAGCTGGCGGAGCGCGAAGGCGTGGAGATCCGCTACTACGCGGTGATCTACGATCTGATCGACGACATCAAGGGCGTGCTCTCCGGCATGCTGGCGCCGATCCAGCGCGAGACCTTTCTCGGCAACGCCGAGGTGCTGCAGGTCTTCGACATCTCCAAGGTCGGCAAGGTCGCCGGCTGCCGCGTCACCGAGGGCGTGGTCCGCAAGGGCGCGCGCGTCCGCATCGTCCGGCAGGACGTGGTGGTGCTCGAGCTCGGCGTGCTGCAGACGCTCAAGCGCTTCAAGGACGAGGTCAACGAGGTGCAGTCCGGCCAGGAGTGCGGCATGGCCTTCCAGGGCTTCCAGGACATCAAGGCAGGCGACGTCATCGAGTGCTTCAACCTCGAAGAGGTGAAGCGGACGCTGTAGGCCGCTCCATCCGGAAGAGCGCGCTCGGCTGATCGAATCCCATGTCGGCGAGGCCTAGAGGGGCCATGCCGATCTTGGCGAGCACCTGCTGCGAGGCGTGGTTCTCTGGATCGGTGAAACCGATCAGGTGATCGCGGTCGGTGTTGGCGAAGAACCAGCGCGCGACGCCGGCCGCGGCTTCTGTCGCGAGCCCCCGGCCCCACCAGTCGCGCTTCAACGCATAGCCGATCTCGGCCTCCGCGCCGCAGCGCTCGCCTTCCCGCGGCCACGGCTCCACGCCGGCGCGGGCCACGAAGGTCCCGTCCTTCAGATGGACGCACCACTTGGAGAAGCCGAACTCCGCCTGCGCCTTGAGCTGACGCTCGAGGGTCGCGCGGAACACGTCCGGCGCCCATGCGCCGCCCAGAAAGCGCTGCACCTCGGGATCGGAATGCAGCTCGACGATCAGCGGCAGATCGTCCGCCGTCCACGGCGTGAAGACCAGGCGCTCGGTTTCGAGGACCGGCTTCACCATGAGCCTTCGCATACCGCTGATCGACAGCCCCCGCGACGCATGTTTAGCTCTGCCCTCAAAGGTTGTGGGAGGGACCAAGGTGGCGGCGATTGCGGACGTTGGCGAGCGCAAGCTCGATATCGGAAGGGTGATCGCCCAGACGTTCAGCGTATTGCGAACGCGAGGGCTGTTGATCTTCGGCCTCACGCTCGTCCTGGCGGGGCTGCCCGCCGTGGCGAATCTCTACTTCATGCGCAGCGCGGTCAGGGGCGGCGTCGCGGCTCTCAATCAACTCTCCACCGTCGCCTATTGGTTCCGGCTGACGATCGGGATCTTCGTGGGATCGTACCTGGCCGTCTGCCTCTTCTTCGTGGCCTTTTCTGAGGCGAGCGGACGTCAGGTGAGCTTGGGCGAAATCGCGGCGCGCGGCCTGCGCTTGTTCTTGCCGCTGTTCATCGTGAACCTGCTGACCGTGATCGCCGTCGTCTTCGGATGCTTCCTGCTGATCGTGCCAGGACTGTTCCTGGCGACCATGTGGTGCGTGACGGGACCGGCCTTGGTGGCCGAACCGATCGGCATGTTCCAGGCCTGGGGTCGCAGCGCCGAGCTGACGCGCAACAACCGTTGGCGCATCTTCGGCCTTTTCGCGATCGTCTTCGTGGTGCTGATGATCATCGACTCCCTCCTGGGCTTCTTCAATGTGGCGGCCCTGGCGTCGGGCCAGCTGTTCTCGCCCATGCGGCTGCTGACCACAGTGCTGATCAGCATCATCTTCAGCGCCATCACCTATACCGGCCTGGCCGTGCTCTATGCCGAGCTGCGCCAACTGAAGGACGGCGCCGGCGGGGAAAGCCTGGCGGCGGTGTTCGACTAAGGCCGGTCGAACTTGTCCTGCCGGCGGTGGCCGAAGAGGGCGCGGGCCTCGAGGCGGGCGCGCAGGGCCGCGTAATAGGCGCTGAGGAAGCTGCGGTCGGGGATGTCGGTCGGCCCGTCCCAGGCGATCTTGACGCGGATGCGGCGCGCCACGTCGGCCATGGTCCGGCGGTCGCCACGGCGGAGCACCTGCTCAAGCACCTGCAGCTCCTTGATGCCATAGGCGTCGACCTGGGCCTCGCTGAAGACCAGGTCGTCCACCGCGCGCTCGGCGACGAGCTCGGGCGGAAGCGTCACCTTCGGCGCCTTGACCACCATGGTGCCGGCCGCGACGTCGCCCAGCCGCAGGCGGTCGCGGTTGAACAGCGGGAACAGCACGAAGACGCCGCTCCAGACCACGCCGCCGAGCCCGATCAGTTCGGCGTCGACGCCCTGGCCGCGGGCCAGGAGGAAGGAGGCGGGCAGGAAGATCTCCAGCTCGCGCATGACGTTGCGCGCGACGACGGCGTCGGCGGTGAGCCGGCCGCCGTCGCGGGCGATGACCCGCAGCCCGACCAGCCGCTTGCCGGGGGTCGCCGCGTGGGGCCCGACCTCGAAAGCGATGAAGTAGCCGTTGCGGAGCAGGAAGGCGCCCAACAGCCAGATGATGAACGCGCCGTCCGCGCCGATCGTGACATTGCGGAAGCCCCAAGCGGCGACGAAAGCCAGGATCGTGAAGCCGATCAGCACGCCCACGATGATCAACGCGTCCAGGACAAAGGCGCTCAGGCGGTCGGCGTACGCGGCCGCGGCGAGCCGCAGGTCCACGCCCTCGGGCGTGACGAACGGGCGCGGCCCGGCCGGCGCGGGGGTCGAGCGAGGCGCCCGCAGCGCGGCGATCGGGCTCCTCACGCGGGGCGGCTCCGCCGCGGCCAGTAGAAGTAGGCCGCCCAGGCGAGGCCGCTCGCCGCGGCGATGGCGTAGCGTCCGAGATCGGCCTGCACGAGCTGACGCGCAAAGCCTTCCAGGAGCGCGGCTGCGAACAGCATGACGACGACCCCGATCATGACCAGCGCGCCGCGGCGTCCGGCCTGGACGGCGGCGTCGAGCCGGCTCCGCTCGCCCGGGAAGCAGACGGCCCAGCCGACCGACAGTCCGGCGGAGCCCGCGAGAGTCACCGCGAACAGCTCGGTCACCCCGTGGATCATCAGCCAGCCAACCGCCTGGAACCCCAGGCCGCGCGCAGCGAAGAGGGCGACGAAGGCCCCGAGCGTCGCGCCGTTGTAGGCGAGCAGCCCCGCCGTCGGCAGGCAGAGCGCGAAGCCCAGCGCAAAGGCGAACAGAGCCAGCTGGGCGTTGTGGGTGAACAGGAAGGTGGCGAGCAGATCCAGCCCCTGGTGGGCGCCGTGGCCGCCGCCGTAGAGGGTCTGGCGCAGGAAGGCCGTGGAGGCGGCGGGATCGCGGCCGCTCGCCAGCGCGCCCGGCACCAGGCCGTAGAACCAGTCCGGATCCTGCCGCACGAGGACATAGGCCGAGGCCCCTGCAACCGCGCCGATCAGCCCGCCCGCGAGCGTCTCGCGCCAGAGGCTGCGCACGGCCTGCGGCCAGTCGCGAGCGAAGAAGCGGGTGAGCCGCTCGAGCGCGCGGGTGCGCGGGCCATAGACGAAGAAGTAGGCCCGCGCGCAGAGGCTCTCGAGATACTGCACGAGCCCGCGATCAAGGGAGATCGAGCGAGCCACCGAAAGCGACGAGAGCGCCTGTCGATAGAGCAGCGGCATCTCAAGCAGCTCGTCGGGTCGGAGCCGGCCCGCCCCGGCCTGGCCCTTGGCGAGCAGGCTCTCCAGGCGGCGCCATTCGGCTTCGCGCTCGGCGCGGAAACGGGCGCTCTTCAGCTGCAGCTCGGCCATCAGAGGAGCTCCCGCCGCTTGATCTCGAAATAGGCGTTGACCAGCGCCGGGCCGACGCCGGAGGCGCTCGCCTCGACCACCTCGACGCCGATCCGCCGCAGCCGCCCGATCACCACCTCGCGCTGCCGCAGCAGGGCGTGGGCGATCACCGCCCGGGAGACGTCGTCGGCGCTCTGCGGCTCGGCGGTGACGAGGGCTTCCAGCTCCTCGTCGCGGAAGGTCACGAACAGCACCAGGTGGGTGCGGGTGAGGCGGGCCACGTTCTCGACCATCAGCTCGGCGGAGGTGGCGTCGACGAAGTCAGTGAAGACGACCACCAGGGCGCGGCGGCTCAACTGGCCGGAAAGGCTGGTCAGCGCCAGGGTGAAGTTGGTCTCCTCCGTGGAGTAGTCGATGCCCGCCGCCAGCCGCTGGATGAGGCCGAAGGCGCGCGCCCCTGCGGCCAGCCCGCTCGCCACGCGCGGGCGGGAATCGAAGGCGAACAGGCCCACGCGGTCGCCGAGCTTGAGGCTGGTGAAAGCCAGCAGCAGGGCGGCGTTGATCGCGTGGTCGATGCGCGGTTCGCCGGCGACGGGCGCACTCATCAGCCGGCCGCTGTCGAGGGCGAGCACGACCTGATGGTTGCGCTCGACCCGGTACTCCCGTCCGACCAGCTCGCCGTGGCGCGCGCTCTGCTTCCAGTCGATGGAGCGCAGGTCCATGCCGGTCTGGAACTCCTTGAGGGCGTGGAACTCGGCCCCCTCGCCGAGATCGAGCTGGGCCTTCTGCCCGAACGGCGCATCGCGCGAGAACAGCCGGAGCGCCTCGTTCTTGACGCCCTGGATGTCGGGGGTGATCGCGATCACGGCCTCCGGCGCCTCGGCGCGCTGACGCCAGACGAGGCCCAGCGGACCGGTCCAGCGAAGCCAGACGCCGCCGAGGCGGCTCTCGCCGCGTCGGCGGGGCGCCAGCGTCAGCGCCGCGGCGGCGCGCCCGGCGACGGTGGCCAACCGCTGGCGCGCCGGATGCGCCTGCAGCCGCTCGTCGCCCGCGACCGCGAGCTCCAGCGCCCGCGGAGCGGCGGCCTCGAAGCGGACCTCCACGCCCAGCGGTGCGGCGCGCCCGACGCCCATGGCGCCAGGGACCTCCAGCTCCAGGGTCAGGGCTTGCGGCGGGACCGCGAGCGCGAGGTCGGCGAGGATCACGGCGGCGATCACCAGCACCCAGGCGGCGGCGACGAGCCACGCCTGCGGCGCGGCCAGGCCAACGAGGAGCGCCGGAAGCGCGCCCGAGGCCATCAGCACGATCGCCCGGCGGGTCGGGTATAGCGTCATCAGCGGGGGGCCGCGGCCCGCTCGACCAGCGCCTCGATCACCTGCTCCGGACGGCGTCCCTCGATCTCCGCGGAGGGCGAGAGGATCACCCGGTGCTGCAGCGCCGGCAGCGCCAGCGCCTTGACGTCGTCGGGGATGGCGTAGTCGCGCCCGTCCAGCGCCGCGCGGGCGCGGGCGGCGAGCGCCAGCTGGGCGGCGCTGCGCGGCGAGGCGCCGCTCTGCAGCTCGGGGGTCGTGCGGGTGGCGCGCACCAGCTCGAGCACGTAGTTGACGATCTCGGGGGTGAGCCGCACCTGCGCCACCGCGGCGTTGGCCCGGGCGATGGTCTTGGCGTCGACGACCGTCTGGACCCCCATCTCGGCGGGATCGGACGGGCCGGCCTGCACGCCGTAGGTCTCGACGATCCGCTGCTCCTCCTCACGGCTCGGATAGGCGAGCACGTGCTTGAACAGGAACCGGTCGAGCTGCGCCTCCGGCAACGGATAGGTGCCCTGCTGCTCCAGCGGGTTCTGGGTGGCCACGACCATGAACCGGGCGCTGAGCTCGTGCGAGCGGCCGTCGATGGTCACGCGGCGCTCCTGCATGGCCTCCAGGAGGGCGGCCTGGGTCTTCGGCGGCGTCCGGTTGATCTCGTCGGCGAGCAGCAGCTCGCAGAACACCGGCCCCTTGGTGAGCGTGAAGGCGCTCGTCTGGAAGTTGAAGACGTTGGCCCCGATGATGTCGGCCGGCATCAGGTCGGGCGTGAACTGGATGCGGCCGAAGCCCAGCTTCAGGGTGCGGGCGAAGCACTGGGCCAGGAAGGTCTTGGCCGTGCCGGGCGGACCCTCCAGGAGCACATGGCCGCGCGCGAACAAGGCGACCAGCAGGAGGTCCACGGTCTCGGCCTGGCCGACGATGGCCTTGCCGACCTCCTCGCGCACCCGCGCGCCCAGCGCCTTCACTTCATCGACCGTCACGCGTCATCTCCCGTCTCCAGCGATAGAGCTTGCGGCCGACTGCGAGCACGTCGTCCGGTGTCGCGGCGCGCGCGGCCTCGGCGGCGAGCACGTCGGGCGGCTCCAGGCCGCGCCGGCGGGCCAGGGCTTCCAGCCGGAGTTCGGCGTCCGCGCCGTCGCTGCCCGCCGCGCGGACCACCAGCGCCTTCGCGAGGTCGACGTAGCGCGGCGCGAGCGCCGCCTCCTTGCGCGCCAGCCGCACAAGGCCCGCCGAATTGTCGACCAGCGCGCCGGAGCCGAGCGCGATGGCGCGGCCGCCCTCGTGCGCCGGGCCGAAACGGGCCAGCGCGTGCAGGAACATCAGCACGCCCGCCGCGGCCGCGCAGATGGTGGCGGCGAGCCAGGGCGGCTCGAGGAGCAGCTTGCCGAGGCTCTGCGTGCGGGCGAAGCCTTGCAGGGTGACGTCGAACACCACGGCGCTCCCCTTCAGCGCCTCGATCACCGCGACGCCGCCGCGCGCGTTGGCGAGTTGGGCGAGGCCCTGGTTGTTGAGAAGGTCAGGGTCGGCAAGCACGAAGACGTCGGGGTGAGCGTGCGCGTGCGCCAGCACGACCCCGCCGGTCTCGTCGGTGAGCACCGGGACCCACTCCGGGCCCGCAAGGGTCTGCAACCGGTCGATGCGGCCGAGCGGCAGGACGCGGCCGGAGGCGAACGGCTGGCCGGCGGCGAGCAACACCGGCCGCGACCACCCGGGGCGCTGGCGCAGCGTGGTCGAGGGCGCGAACGGCGAGAGCAGGCGCCTGGACCAGCCCCGATCCTCCAGCACGCCCGTCTTCTTCACGAACCGCGGCTGCTCCGGATCCGGCATCGCCAGCCACTTCGGCATGACGATCAGCAGATGCGAATAGTCGGAGAAGGCGTTCAGCTCGTGGGGCGCCGTCATCGGGCCGGGCGTGAGCACAAGGAGCGCGCTTGCGCTCACGTGCTGGGTGGGCCTGGGCAGGGTGCGGTTGAGGACGACGGGCTCGCCGAGGGCCTTGAGCAGGATGGTCGCGCCGCGGAAGCCGACCGCGGAGGACGACAGCGCATGCGCCCCGCCGTCGGATCCGGCGCGCAGGTCCGGCGCATAGACCGCCAGCACCGACAGCCCGGCGAAGGCGACCACGCCGATCAGGACAAGCGCCAGCACCGCGCGGGGCGAGAAGCCGGAGGCGACAGACGCTGGCGACTGTGTCCCGGCGGTCACTGCCAGTCCTCGGCGAAGGCGAAGGCCTCGTAGTCGCCGCGCGCCTGCCGGAAGTCGGCCTCGCCGGCGGCGCGTCCGCCGAAGAAAGTGCGCTCGACGACCTCGGCGATGCGCGCGAACGCGGCGCGCGCGGTCTCCGGCATCGGCGTGCGGACCACGATCTCGCGGCTGGTGAGCGCCGAAGGGACCGCGCCCGCGCGCTTGGCGGCGATGTCCTCGATCGAGCGGAACAGCAGCAGGTGGATGGCTTCGGCGAACTCGCCGGCGCGGGCCAGCGCGTCGGCGTCTTCCAGCAGCGCGCGGGCCTGCGCAGCCTCCGGCCGCCAGTCGGCCGGCGAGGTGGCGGCCTTCCGGCGGCGATAGCGCACCGGGACCAGGTCCCTGAGCGCGATCCACAGGAGCCAGACGACGCCGACGATCACCCCGCCCCAGAAGACGTACTTCAGGACCGGGACGGCCACCGCCAACGCACGCAGCAGCGGCTCGAGCCAGCCGGGCGGCTCCGGGATCGGCACGGCGGCGAAATCGAATTGCAGGCCGCGCGTCGCCAGCAGGGCGCGGTGCGCCGCCGCGAGCTTGGCCTCGTCCAGGTCCGCCGCGATCGCAACCGCCGTCAAAGTCCTGCTCCGGCGCGCCCCCGTGAGTCGCGGCTCCGACGCTAGCAGGGCGCAGGTTGACTGCGAAGCGCGATGCGCGGAGAGGGCGATGCCGGTCGTGATCTGGCCGCGATCTTGCGGTAGAGTTCGGGCCCTGCTGGGATGATGCGATGCGCCGCCCGATCCTGATCGCCCTGGCCGCCGCGAGTCTCGCGGCGTGCGCCTCGATGCAGCGGCTGGATGCGGCGAACGACGTGCATGCGTTGCTGCTGGCGATCCGCGACGATGACCAGCAGGCGTTCGACGCCCATGTCGACCGGCCGGCGCTGAAGCGGGCCATCGAGGCCACGATCGAGCAACGGGCGTCGAAGCGCTACGGCGACATCGCGAGCCTGCTGGCCCCGGGGCTTGCGGAGTTCGCGGGCGACACGCTCGTCCAGCCCGGCGTCTTCAAGCTGGTGGCGCGGCAGTACGGCTATTCCGACCAGGCCCGGATCCCCGGCCCGATGGCCATCGCCGGCGCCTTGAAGCCCCTGCCCGACGGCCGCGTCTGCGCGGTCAAGAAGAAGGACGGACCCTGCGTGCTGGTGTTCACCAAGGAGCAGGGCGTCTGGAAGCTCACCGGCTTCGAGGGCCAGATTTCCGACCTGCGCCTGAAGCTGTGAGGCTCTAAGCTCGCCGTCCGGACGGGAGGCGATGATGAGCCACGAAGCCGCGTTGTCGGATTACGAGAAGTTCCGGTTCGACGACGGCCGCTGGACCCGCGAGGTCTATCGGCGCGGCGCGGGCCCCGCGGTGATCGTGATCCACGAGATGCCCGGGCTGCATCCGCTGGTGATCCGGTTCGCCGACCGGGTGGCGGAGGCGGGGATGACGGTGTTCTGCCCGGTGTTGTTCGGCGTGCCGGGCCGCCCGGCGACCCATCCGGGCAGCGTGCTCACCATGCTGGGCGGCATGTGCGTGCGGCGCGAGTTCAACGCCTGGGCGGGCGGCAAGTCGTCGCCGATCGTGGACTGGCTCCGGGCCCTGGCGCGCAAGGCGCACGCCGAATGCGGCGGCAAGGGCGTGGGCGCGGTCGGGATGTGCTTCACCGGGGGCTTCGCGCTCGCCATGGTGACCGAGCCGGCGGTGGTAGCCCCGGTGCTATCGCAGCCCTCGCTGCCGCTGCCGATGGGGCCGGGCAAGGCGAGCCGCGAGGCGGCGATCGACGCCTCGCCGGCCGAAGTCGCCTGCGCCCGGCGCCGTCACGCCGAGGAAGGGCTCACGGTCCTTGGGCTCCGCTTCCGCGGCGACCCGTTCGTCGGCGATGGCCGATTCGACACCCTCAAGCGCGAGCTGGGCGATGCGTTCGAGGCCATCGAGCTCGACCCGCAGGACGCCGCGCCCGGACCTTTGGCCCATCCGCACTCGGTGCTGACCGTCAACCTGGCGGAGACCGGCCCCACCAAGGCCGCCGAGCAGAGGGTGATCGCCTTCTTCCGCGAGCGGACGGGGGCCTGAGGCGCCAAGCGGAATGCGGGATGACAGGGCGCGGGTAAGGCGCTAGAGCCCCGCGCTTCCCCTGAGGGCCGCGTCCGATCCGCGCTCCAGGCAAGAGGCTCGAGACATGTCGCGTCACTCCCATTCCTCGCGGGCCCGTTCGCGCAGCCAGGCGCAGGGGCCTTCGCAGCGGCAGCTTCGCGCCGGCGAGCTGGTGCGCCACGCCCTGGTGGAGATCCTGCGCGAGGCGGACATCGCCGACCCGGCGCTGGAGGGCGTCTCGGTCACCGTCACCGAGGTCCGCGTCAGCCCGGACCTGCGGCACGCCACCGTGTTCGTCGAGCCGCTGGGCGGCGGCCATGCCGCGGAGGTGGTCGAGGGCCTGAACCGGCATGCGCGCTTCCTGCGCGGGCGGCTGGGGCACGCCATCGAACTGAAGTTCACGCCGGACCTGAAGTTTGTCCACGACCAGAGCTTCGACGAAGCGGCGCGGATGGACCGGCTGTTCGCCGATCCGCGCGTGAAACGCGACCTGTCCTCCCCTTCAGGCGAAGATGGCCGCAGGGCGGAGGGGGACGCCCCGGACGCTACGGATGAACTCGCCTCACCGCTTGGCGGCGCTCCCCCTGAAGGGGAGCATCACTGATGGGGCGGCGGCGGAAGGGCGATCCGGTCTCGGGCTGGATCAACCTCGACAAGCCCTCCGACCTCACCTCCACCCATGCGGTCAGCCGCGTGCGGCGGATCTTCAACGCCCGGAAGGCGGGCCACGCCGGAACCCTCGATCCGCTGGCCACGGGCATCCTGCCGATCGCGCTCGGCGAGGCGACCAAGACGGTCCCCTTCCTGATGGACGCCGACAAGGCCTACCGCTTTGAGATCGCCTGGGGCCGAACCACCGCGACCCTCGATCGCGAGGGCCCTGTCCTGGCGGAATCCGCGGTCCGGCCGAGCCCTGAGCAGGTCGCAGCCGCGCTGCCGCAGTTCGTGGGCGATATCCGCCAGGTCCCGCCGGCTTATTCCGCGATCAAGGTGGCTGGAGCGCGCGCCTACGACCTGGCGCGCGCCGGCGAGACCGTCCAGCTCGAAGCGCGCACCGTGGTGATCCACGCCGCCCGCGTGGCGGATGCGCCGGGCGCCGACCGCATCGTGCTGGAGATCGAGTGCGGCAAGGGAACCTACGTCCGCGCCCTGGTCCGCGACCTGGCCGCGGCGTTGGGCGCCTGCGGCCATGTGGCCGAGCTCCGCCGCACCCGCGTGGGCGCGTTCACCGAAGCCTCGGCGGTGACGCTGGAATATCTTGAGGATTTGGGGCATAAGGCCCGCCAGTCGGAGGCCCTGCTTCCGGTCGAGACCGCGCTGGACGACATCCCGGCGCTGGCCGTGACCGACGAAGACGCTTTCCGACTGAAGCAGGGACGATCGATCGTTCTCGTTCCCCGACAGGTCGACGCGGTGAAGGCCAGGCTCAAGCCCGGCTCGCGCACCGTTTCAGCCACGGCGGGCGGTTCGGTGGTCGCGCTCTGCGAGATGCGCGCGGGCCGGCTCGAACCCTCGCGCGTCTTCCACCTTGAAAAGAGCGGAGACAGACCCGATGTCGATTACGGCCGAACGCAAGGCTGAACTCATCAAGACCCATGCCCGCGGCGACGCGGACACGGGAAGTGCGGAAGTCCAGGTGGCCATCCTGTCCGAACGGATCGCCAACCTCACCGAGCACTTCAAGACCCACAAGAAGGACAACCACTCGCGCCGGGGCCTGCTGAAGCTTGTGTCCCAGCGGCGCTCACTGCTCGATCACCTGAAGACGTCGGACGAAAGCCGCTACCAGACGCTGATCGAGAAGCTGGGCCTGCGCAGGTAGGCCCATCCAGTTCCGCCGCTCTTCCGCGACAGGCCGGAAGATGAAAGCGGCGGCCCCGAGGGCGAAGGCCTTCGATCCGTACGCCGAGGGTTCAATCGAAATCCTCACGGGCCTGTTCGAATGGAGAGGATTTCGGAAAACCGACGCCCTGTCCGCCCCCGCCGGGAATCCGCCCGCGGGATGAGAAAGAAGCAGAAATGTTCGACATCAAACGCAAGACGATCGACTGGGGCGGGCGCAAGCTCACCCTGGAAACCGGCCGCATGGCCCGCCAGGCCGACGGCGCGGTGCTCGCCACCTACGGTGAGACCATGGTGCTGGCGACGGCGGTGTTCGCCAAGCAGGCCAAGGCCGGTCAGGATTTCTTCCCCCTGACCGTCAACTACCAGGAGAAATTCTACGCCGCCGGCAAGATCCCCGGCTCCTTCCCCCGCCGCGAAGGCGCCCCCTCCCAGAAGGAGACGCTGACCTCCCGGCTGATCGACCGGCCGATCCGGCCGCTGTTCGTGAAGGGGTTCAAGAACGAGGTGCAGGTGGTGGCGACGGTGCTCGCCCACGACCTGGAGAACGATCCCGACATCGTGGCCCTGGTCGCCTCCTCCGCGGCGCTGGTGCTGTCGGGCGTGCCGTTCATGGGCCCGATCGGCGCAGCCCGCGTGGGCTTCATCGACCGCCAGTACGTGCTCAACCCGACCCTCGACCAGATGAAAGAGGGCAATCGGATGGACCTGGTCGTGGCCGGCACCGCCGAAGCCGTGATGATGGTGGAATCCGAGATCCAGGAGCTCTCCGAGGATGAGGTCCTGGGCGGGGTCACCTTCGCGCACAAAGAGATGCAGCCGGTGATCGATGCGATCATCGAGCTGGCCGAGCACGCCGCCAAGGAGCCCTTCGACTTCGAGGCGGAGGACACCGACAAGCTGAAGGCCGAGCTCAAGAAGCTCATCGGCAAGGACCTTCGAGCCGCCTACGAGATCAAGGGCAAGGCCGAGCGCCATGCGGCGATCGGCGCGGCCAAGGACAAGGGCGCAGCCGCGCTCGCCAAGTCGGAGTCCAAACCCGACGGCGCCGATCCGCAGAAGCTCGCCGGCGTGTTCAAGGACCTCGAAGCCGACATCGTCCGCCGCGACATCCTGGAGCGCGGCGTGCGCATCGACGGCCGGCGGGTGGACCAGGTCCGCCCCATCGTGTGCGAAGTGGGCGTGCTGTCCCGGGCCCACGGCTCGGCGCTGTTCACCCGCGGCGAGACCCAGGCGCTGGTCGTGGCGACCCTGGGCACCGGCGAGGACGAGCAGCTGATCGACGCCCTCGAAGGCAAGCGCTACGAGAACTTCATGCTGCACTACAACTTCCCGCCGTTCTCGGTGGGGGAGACGGGCCGCATGGGCGCGCCCGGGCGGCGCGAGGTCGGCCACGGCAAGCTCGCGTGGCGGGCGATCCGGCCGATGCTGCCCTCGGCCGAGGAGTTCCCCTACACGCTGCGCCTGGTCTCTGAGATCTTCGAGTCCAACGGCTCGTCGTCGATGGCCTCGGTCTGCGGCTCGTCGCTGGCGCTGATGGATGCGGGCGTGCCGCTCAAGAAGCCGGTCTCCGGCATCGCCATGGGCCTGATCCTCGAGAAGGACGGGTTCGCGGTGCTCTCCGATATCCTGGGCGACGAGGACCACCTGGGCGACATGGACTTCAAGGTGGCCGGCACGCACGAGGGGATCACCTCCCTGCAGATGGACATCAAGATCCCCGGCATCACCGAGGCGATCATGCGCCAGGCGCTGGCCCAGGCGAAGGATGGGCGCGAGCACATCCTTGGCGAGATGGGCAAGGCCATGGAGGCGCCGCGCGCCCACCTCGGCGAGTACGCGCCGAAGATCGAGACCATGAAGATCCCGGTCGACAAGATCCGCGAGGTGATCGGCTCCGGCGGCAAGGTGATCCGCGAGATCGTCGAGAAGACCGGCGCGAAGATCGACATCGGCGAAGACGGTACGATCAAGATCGCGGCCGCCGAGCAGGCGAAGATCGACGCCGCGCGGGAGTGGATCAAGGGCATCACCTCGGAACCCGAGGTGGGCCAGATCTACACCGGCAAGGTGGTCAAGATCGTCGACTTCGGCGCCTTCGTGAACTTCTTCGGCTCGAAGGACGGCCTGGTGCACGTGAGCCAGATCGCCAATCACCGGGTCGACAAGGTCTCCGACGTGCTGCGCGAGGGCCAGTCCGTGAAGGTCAAGCTCCTCGGCTTCGACGATCGCGGCAAGACCCGGCTCTCCATGAAGATCGTCGACCAGGAGACCGGCGAGGATCTCTCCAAGAAGCAGGAGCAGCCGGAGCCGGCGGAGGCGTAGGACGCCTCAGCCCATCGGCGGAACGGATCGGGGCGGCTGCAGTGATGCAGCCGCCCCTTTCCTTTGAGCGGCAAGCAAAAGGCCCGCCTCGCGGCGGGCCTCCCGTCTCTCTCCAGGGTAACTCGGCTCAGCCGCGCAGCTTGCGCAAGAGGACATCCAGGTCGCGGGCGATGCCGGCGTCCTCGCTCTTCAGCGACTCGATGCGGCGTACCGCATGCAGCACGGTGGTGTGGTCGCGGCCGCCGAAGCGGCGGCCGATATCGGGCAGCGAACGCGTCGTCACCTGCTTGGCGATCCACATGGCGACCTGCCGCGGACGCGCGACCGCGCGCGCCCGGCGCTCGGAGATCAGGTCCGCCTGTTTCAGGCTGTAGTGCTCGGCGACCAGCTTCTGGATCATGTCGACCGTGACGCGCCGCTCGTTGCAGGAGAGGTGCGGCCGCAGGATCGATTGCGCGTCATCGAGCGTGAGCGCGGCCAGCTGGCTGCCGACCCGGGCGACGAGGGTGTTCAACGCGCCCTCGAGCTCGCGAACGCTGTCGGTAAAGCGGTCGGCGAGGAACTGCAGCACCTCCGGCCGGGCCTCGGCCCGGAAGCCCCCCTGGCCGGCGAGCGTGGCGAGCTTGCGCTGAAGGATGCCCAGCCGCAGGTTGCGGTCGGCGGGCTCGATGCCGCAGACCAGTCCCGCCTGCAGGTGCGAGCGCAGCCTGGGCTCCATCTCGGAGATCTCGGTCGGCGAGCGGTCGGCGGTCATCACCACGCGGCGGCCGTCCTCCACCAGCGCGATCAGCGTGTGGAACAGCTCCTCCTGGGTGGTGGGCTTGCCGGCCACGAAGTGGACGTCGTCGATGAGCAGCAGGTCGGCGTTGCGCAGCTCGTCCTTGAACGCCGCCGTCTGGCGATCCTGCAGGGCCTTGACGAAGGTGCTCGTGAACCGCTCGGCGGTCAGATAGACCACGCGCCGGCTGGGCTCCTGACGGATGGCGGCCCAAGCCAGCGCGTTCAGCAGGTGGGTCTTGCCGAATCCATACGGGCCATGGAACAGCACCGGATTGAAGTAGCCGTCGGCCCAGGAAGCGACGCGCTGGGCCACGGAATAGGCGAACTCGTTGGCCGGCCCAGCCACGAAGGTGTCGAAGGTGAAGCGCTCCTGCAGGCCGAGCAGCCGGCCCTGCCGGGCGGCCACCGGCGCCACCTCGGCCTCCACCTCGAAAATGGTCGGCGCCACGGCAAGCGCATTGGCCGCGGCGGGCGGCATGGCCGCCGAGAACGCGCCCACGGAATCCACCTCCAAGCGACTCTTCAGGTCCAGGCGACGGCCCATCGGGTCGTGCTGCGTCCACAGCTCGCCGATGCGCCGCCAGGCATACCGGCGGATCCAGTCGCGCGCCACCCCCGTGGCCGCCACCAGGCACACCTCGTCGCCCATCTCACGCAGCGACGCCTGGCCGAGCCAGGAGCCGAACGTGGCTTCGCCCAACTCATGCTTGAGAACCTGGCTTGTCCTTGTCCACACGGCCGAAGCCGGCGCGTTCGCCATAGCTCCCGCAGCCCCCCCGCTGATCATCCCTGCCAACCCCATCCACCCGCCGGCCGACCCCCGAGACCCCACGCCCCAGTCGGCTTTTTCTCAGCACGCACAAGCTCTTATCCGGCGAACGCATGAGCTCCGCCGGCGCCCCGTTTTTTGATCCGGGATCAGTTCAAGACGCCTGTAAGACCTGTGAGACTAGTCGGGGGGAAAGGCCGGTCAACGGGGATTCTTAGCGGCCCTGCTTGATATTTTCGTTGACTCGCCGCCAGCCCTTTTTGCGCAAAGGGAAACTCTGCTTTTGGGCCGCCGAAGGTGGGAACTTTCGCCGCATGAGTCGCACCAGGCTGGCCCGGGGAGGGCATAAAAAAGCGCCCGGGCGGGCGCTTTTCGGTGGGTCCAATTCCTATGGGATCAGCCGGGGTGAGCTCCGCCCGGCAGACGCGCTCACGCGGCCGAGAGCTTCTTCAACTGGGCCGCCAGCCGCGAGACCTTCCGCGAGCCGGTGTTCTTGTGGATCACGCCCCGGGACACGGCGCGCATCACCTCCGACTGGGCCTCGATGAACGCCGCCCGGGCCTTCCCCGCGTCGCCGGCGCTGATCGCTTCCTCGAACATCCGCAGGTAGGTCCGCACCCGCGAGCGGCGCGATTTGTTGACTTCGGTGCGGCGGGCGATCTTGCGGACCGCCTTCTTGGCGCCGGGCGTGTTGGCCATACTTCAGCTCTTTGCAAAATGCGTCGCGCCCGGCGCGCCGGGCGTCAAAATCGGAGGCGCGGATATACGCGGGGGGCGGGCTCGGGTCAATGCCGCGACGCCCCGCAGCCCGTGGGCGGCTAGCGCCCGGTGAACGTCGGCGGCCGCTTTTCGAGGAAGGCGGCCATGCCCTCCTTCTGGTCATCGAAGGCGAACAGTGAATGGAACAGCCGCCGCTCCATGGCGACGCCGGTCGAAAGCGTGGTCTCGTAGGCGGCGTTCACCAACTCCTTGTTCATCATCACGGCCAGCGGCGACTGGGCGGCGATCTTCTTGGCGGCGGCCATCGCCTCCTCGATCAGCCTATCGACCGGCACGACGCGCGAGACGAGGCCGGCGCGCTCCGCCTCGGCGGCGTCCATCATGCGGGCGGTGAGCACCATTTCCATGGCCTTCGATTTGCCGACGAAGCGGGTCAGGCGCTGGGTGCCGCCGATGCCGGGCATGACGCCCAGGTTGATCTCCGGCTGGCCGAACTTGGCGGTGTCGGCGGCGATGATGAAGTCGCAGAGCATGGCGAGCTCGCAGCCGCCGCCCAGGGCGTAGCCGGCGACCGCGGCGATGATCGGCTTGCGGACCTGCTCCAGCCGGCGCGCGCCGGCGGTGAAGAAGTCGGTGGCGAACATCTGCGCGTAGGTCTTGTCGGACATCTCCTTGATGTCCGCGCCGGCCGCGAACGCCCGCTCGGAGCCGGTGAGCACGAGGCAACGGACGGCCTCGTCGGCCTCCGCCTCGTCCAGCGCCTGGGCGAGCTCCTGCAGGAGGCGGCCGTTCAGCGCGTTCAGCGCCTGCGGTCGGTTCAGCCGGATCAGGGTCACGGCTTCGTCGCGCTCGACGATGAGGGTCTCAAAGCTCATGGCGGGCTCCGGGTGGGTCTCGTTTCGGCCGCTTAAGGCCCCTCGACGGAATAGCCAAGCGACCTCAGGCGGGCCGGCAGGCCTTCAGGCCCGATCAGGTGGCCGACGCCGACCACGATCACGGTGCGGCCGTGCCCCTTGAGGCGGCCGCGGATCACCTTCAGCCAGCGCTCGTTGCGCTCGACCACGATGCGCCGGAAGAGGTCCGGGGAGGCTTGCCGCAAGGGCCGCAGGGCCTCGCGATCCAGGGCCGCCACGTCACCGGCCATCCAGGCGCGGAGCAGGCTGGCGAACTCGTCGGGATCGGATTCCATCTCCTTGACGGTCTCGTCGAGGGAAGCGACCTGCTCGGGCAGCGGAGTCTCGGCGAAGATCTTCAGCTGCTGCTCCGGCGTCTCGAAGGCGAACCGCCGGGCGGCGCGCGGCGCCTCGGCCTCGATCGCTTGCTCCACGCCGGAACTGGTGTCGGCGCCCGCCTTGCGATAGGTCGCGCCGGCCAGCGCGATCTCCGCAAGCCAGGGCTGCAGCCGGTCCAGGAGCATGGTCGAGACCCCGTAGGCGTCAGCCACGCGGGACATGCGGGTCGCGTCGGCCGGCCCGACCAGCCTGAACAACGACTGGTCGGGCGCGAGCACGCCCAGGTGCGTGGCGAGCTCGGCGGTCCTCGCCTGGGTCGCCGCATCGACCGGAAGCTCGAACCAGATCTCGTCGGCCCGGGCGATGGCGCGCTTCAGGGCCGGCGGCTCCCAGATCAGGCCCGGCGGCAGGACATGCACGGAGCCGAACAGCACCACCTGCGCGCGGTGGGACTTGACGACCCAGACCGGCGGCTCGGCCGCGGCGAGCGGCGCTCCCGCCAGCAGGCCCGCGGTGAGCAGGATCGCCCCCCAGAGCGCGCGGACGCGGCGCCTCATCGCTGGCAGACCGGGCAGTGGAAGGTGGAGCGGCCCGCCTGGACGCGGCGGGCGATCACCCCCTCGCAGCCCGGGTTCGCGCATGGCCGGCCGGCCCGGTCGTAGACCCGGAAACGGTGCTGGAAATAGCCCAGCGCGCCATCGGCCTGGGCGTAGTCGCGCAGGCTCGAGCCGCCGGCGGCGATGGCCTCGGCGAGCACCGCCTTCACCGCCGCGACCAGCCGCGCCAGCCTGGGACGCGAGATGCGGCCGGCGGCGCGGAACGGCGAGATCCGTGCCCGGTGCAGCGCCTCGCAGACATAGATGTTGCCGAGCCCGGCCACGATTCTCTGGTCGAGCAGCAGGGTCTTGGGGCCCTGCCGGCGCCCCGCGAAGGCCCGCACGAGGTGAGCCGCGTCGAAGCCCTCAGACAGCGGCTCCGGGCCGAGGCCCGCGAACCAGGGATGCAGGTCCATGGTCGCGGTGTTGACGAGCGCCATGTAGCCGAAGCGGCGCGGGTCGTAATAGGTGATCTTGGTCCCGACGTCGGTCTCGAAGACGACATGGGCGTGCCTCGGATCCGGAACGGCGGCGTAGTGGAACTCGCCCGGCCGGTCGGCCCCGCGCGCGCCGGCGATCTCGAAGCGGCCGCTCATGCCGAGGTGCATGACCAGCGTGTCCTCGCGATCGAGACGGGCCAGCAGATATTTGGCGCGGCGCTCCAGCCGGACGACGCGCGCGCCGGTGAGCGCCTGGACGAAATTCTGCGGCAGCGGGAAGCGCAGGTCGGGGCGGCGCGCCTCCACGTGGGCCAGTCTCTGGCCCTCGAGCACGGGGGCCAGGCCGCCCCGAACGGTTTCGACCTCGGGCAGTTCAGGCATGTCGCCAAGCCTTGGCACGGCCGGGATGGCGCGCCAAGGGCCGCCGGTCTAAGACGGCGCGCATGACCGAAGCCCCCGCCACCTTCGGATTCCGCGACGTCGACCCCAAGGCCAAGCCGAGCCTGGTGCGCGGCGTCTTCGACCGGGTGGCGCGCCGCTACGACCTGATGAACGACCTGATGAGCGCGGGCGTGCACCGGCTCTGGAAGGATGCGGTCGCGGCCCGGCTCAACCCGCAGCCCGGCGAGACGATCATCGACTGCGCGGGGGGCACCGGCGACATCGCGCGCCGGCTGGCGCGGATGGCCAGGCGCGCGCAGCTGCGCCGCGGCGGCCCGGACGCGAAGGTGCTGGTCGTCGACTACAATGCCGAGATGATCGCCGCCGGCCGGGCGCGCGGCGTCGCGCCGGAAATCTGCTGGGCGGTGGGCGACGCCCAGGCGCTGCCGCTGCCCGGGGCCTGCGCCGAGGCCTATGTGATCGCCTTCGGCATCCGCAACGTCACCGACATCTCCGCGGCGCTGCGCGAGGCTCGACGGGTGCTGAAGCCCGGCGGCCGGTTCCTGTGCCTGGAGTTCTCCAGGCCGGTCACCGCGGCCCTGCGGCGCGCCTATGACGCCTATTCCTTCAAGGTGATCCCCGAGATCGGCGCGCGGGTCGCCGGCGACCGCGAGGCCTACCAGTACCTGGTGGAGAGCATCCGCCGCTTCCCGGACCAGGCGCGGTTCGCCGGCATGATCCGGCAGGCCGGGTTCTCGCTCGTGGACGTGACCAACTTCTCCGGGGGCGTGGCGGCCCTGCACACGGCGCGGGCGATCTGAGCCCGATGAGCGGGCCTGCGGCTTTCGGCCGTCTGATCGGCGCGGCCTGGACCCTGGCGCGCAGCGACGCGCTGCTGCCCCGCGAGCTGGATCCGCTCTATTCATCCGGCGTGCGCACCCTCTCGAACGCCCTGCGGCTGCTCGCGGGGCGGGAGGCCCAGGCGGGGCGGCCCGGCGAGCGGCTGGCGCGGGCGCTGGAGAGCCTTGGGCCGGTGGCGATCAAGCTCGGCCAGCTGCTCTCCACCCGCGCGGACATCTTCGGACCGCAGTTCGCCGAGGATCTCTCGCGGCTGAAGGACCGGCTCGACCCGTTCCCGACGGCGCTCGCCCGGGCGGAGGTGGAGCATGCCCTCGGGCGGCCGATCGAGAGCCTGTTCGCCCGCTTCGGCGAGCCGGTGGCCGCGGCATCTCTGGCGCAGGCGCACGAGGCCGTGCTGCTCGACGGCCGCAACGTGGCGGTCAAGGTGCTGCGGCCCGGGATCGCCCGGCGGGTGGCCGAGGACGCCGAGGCGCTGGCGCTGGCGGCGCGGCTGGTTGAGCGCTGGGCTGCGCCGGCCCGGCGCCTGGAGCCGCGGGCGTTCGCCGCGACCGTCATCCGCGCGACCGAGCTCGAGCTCGACCTCAGGCTGGAGGCGGCGGGCGCCGACGAGCTCTGCGAGGTGATGGCCAAGGACGGCTACATGCGCGCGCCGGCCGTCGTCTGGGAGGGCGTCGGCAAGCGCGTGCTGACCATGGAGTGGGCCAAGGGCGTCCCGCTGTCGGACGCGGGCGCGCTCGATCAGCCGGGGCTGGACCGCAAGGCGCTGGCCGACAACCTGATCCGCGCCTTTCTCGCCCAGGCGCTCGACCACGGCGTGTTCCACGCCGACCTGCACGAGGGCAACCTGTTCGTGGCCCCGCCGGCCCAGCTGACGGCCGTGGACTTCGGCATCATCGGCCGGCTGGGCGCGTCCGAGCGGCGCTACCTGGCGGAGATCCTCTGGGGCTTTCTGGAGCGCGACTACGAGCGGGTCGCACGGGTGCATTTCGAGGCGGGCTACGTGCCGGCCGGCCACAGCGTCCCGGCCTTCGCCCAGGCGCTGCGGGCGGTGGGCGAGCCGGTGTTCGGACGCGCCGCCAGCGAGGTCGCGATGAGCCGGGTGCTGACCCAGCTGTTCGAGATCACCGCGCTCTTCGACATGCGGCTGCGGCCCGAGCTCGTGCTGCTGCAGAAGACCATGATGACCGTCGAGGGGGTGGCGCGGCGGATCTATCCCGACCACGACATCTGGTCGGCGGCCGAGCCGGTGGTGCGCCGCTGGATCACCCGCGAGCTGTCGCCGGTGACGCAGGTCCGGCGTTTCGCCGAAGACCTGGCGGGCGCGGCCCGCAGCCTCGCGAAGATGGCCGAGGCGCCGTTCCTCAAGGCCGAGCGGGTGATCCACGAGATCCACCACATCTCGCCGCTGCCCTGGTTCGCCCTGGGCGCCCTGCTGTCCGGCGCGGCCTTCCTGCTCGGCGTGCTCTTGCTGCACCACTGAGCCGCGAGGCGGCGCGGGTCGTGCCGGTTGCTACCACGCACCACACGAAAGGCGCTCCGGAACCGCGGAAATGCGCGGAATGTGGCGCGGCCGCGGCCAACCGTAACGATCGCGCCACGGGCTTGATCGATTAAGACCCCTCGGCGCCTCGGATCATCCCTGTTTTTCGCGTCCTTCCGCGTTTTCCGCGGTTCGCCTTTCGAGTCTGCCGCAGCCTAGGCCTCGTCGTCGGCGGCGCGGCGGGAGCGGTGATCGGACCGGGCGGTCTGGGACTTGGACTCCCGGTCCTTCTGCTGCTGCCAGTACGCCATGCCGTCGTCCGGCTTGAACATGGTGCGCGGCGCGCCCTCCTTGCTGGCGACGGCGAACACGTTGCCCTTCGGATCGTAGAACAGGATGTCGCCGTTGGCGCGGGTGAGCGTCAGCGTGCCGGCCGGCGGATGGTCGACGAAGTCGTGCGCCTTGCGGATGAACTGCGCTTCGGTGCGGGCGCCGAACGCAGCCCCGTTGCGCTCGAACGCGCGCTGGGCGTTGTCTTCGGCCGAATAGCGGCGCGAGGCTGCCCACAGCGGCTTGCCCTCGACGAGCTTGACCTCGTCCTTGCGGTGGTCGACGCCGGCATCGCCCCGGTCGCGGCTCGCATAGGCGGCGCGGCGGTAATCCGGGCCGCCGGAGGGGGCGGCGGGCGCGGCCTGATCGGCCGTCGCAGCGGCGTGCACGGCCGACGGGCCGTTGTCGCAGGCGCCCAGCAGCGCCGCCGCCGAAATCGAGAGCGCCAATCCGAGCGCCGTCTTCACCCCAGCCATCGTGTTCTTCTCCTGATACAGCGAAGCTTTGGAACAAACTAAGAACAGAGAACGACGGCCTTGTCGAGTCAATTTTCGAAGGAGGCCTCGCGGGGTCTCGGGCGATTTGTCGGCGCCCGGGGTTCTGGCGTAAAGCGGGCGCGCGACAACGCAGGGGCCAGCAAGCCTTGGACCAGAAGCGAATCCTCCTGATCGTCGGCGGCGGGATCGCGGCCTACAAGGCGCTCGAACTCGTCCGGCTGCTGAGAAAGGCGGGGATCGCCGTCCGGCCGATCCTCACCCGGGCCGGGGCGCAGTTCGTGACGCCCCTGTCGCTTTCGGCGCTCTGCGAGGACAAGGTCTACGCCGAGCTCTTCTCCCTGACCGACGAGGCGGAGATGGGCCACATCGAGCTCTCCCGCCAGGCCGACCTGGTGGTGGTCGCGCCGGCCACGGCCGACCTGATGGCCAAGGCCGCCAACGGCCTGGCCGACGACCTCGCCTCGACGGCGCTGCTGGCCACCGACAAGCCGGTCGTGATGGCGCCGGCGATGAACGTGCGGATGTGGCGGCATCCGGCGACGCGGCGGAATTTCGACCGGCTGCGGGCCGACGGCGTCGCCTTCGTGGGACCCGAGGAGGGGGCCATGGCCTGCGGCGAGTACGGGCCCGGGCGCATGGCCGAGCCGCTGGCGATCTTCGAGGCCGTGGCGGCGGCGCTCTCCTCCGGCCGCCCGCTGGCCGGCAAGCGGGCCATCGTCACCGCGGGGCCGACCGCCGAGCCGATCGATCCGGTGCGGGTGATCACCAACCGCTCGTCCGGTAAGCAGGGCTATGCGATCGCGGGGGCTCTGGCGGCGCTGGGAGCGGACGTCGTGCTGGTGAGCGGACCCACCGCGCTGGCCGCCCCCGCGGGCGTCAGCCGGGTGGAGGTGGAGACCGCGCGAGAGATGCTCGAGGCCTGCGAGGCGGCGCTGCCGGCCGAGATCGCGGTCTGCGTGGCCGCCGTGGCGGACTGGCGCCCGGAAAGCTGCGGGACGCGCAAGATCAAGAAGGGCGCCGCCGGCCCGCCGCCGATCGCGCTCGTCGAGAACCCCGACATCTTGGCGACGCTGTCGAGGGCCGAGCGGCGGCCGCGGCTGGTGGTCGGCTTCGCGGCCGAGACCGACGACGTGGAGGCCAACGCCAAGGCGAAGCTGCAGAAGAAGGGCTGCGACTGGATCGTCGCCAACGACGTCAGCGTCGAGGGGACCATGGGCGGCGAGGCGAACGCGGTGGCGATCGTCAGCGCCGCCGGGATCGAGCGCTGGGAGCGCGCGCCCAAGGCCGAGGTGGCCCGCCGGCTCGCCCGGAAGATCGCCGAGGCGCTGCCGTGACGCCGCCGATCCCGGTGCGCCGGCTGGCGCACAATCCGGACCTGCCGCTGCCCGCCTACGAGACCGCGCATGCGGCCGGCATGGACCTGCGGGCCGCGGTGCCGGAGGCGGAGCCCATCGTGCTGCGGCCCGGCTCGCGGATCGCCGTGCCCACCGGCCTCGCCATCGCCCTGCCGGAGGGCTTCGAGGGCCAGGTGAGGCCGCGCTCCGGCCTGGCGCTGCGCCACGGGATCACCCAGCTCAACACGCCCGGCACGATCGACGCGGATTATCGCGGCGAGGTGATGGTGATCCTGATCAACCTCGGCGAGGAAGACTTCACCATCCGGCGCGGCGACCGCATCGCCCAGCTGGTGATCGCCCCGGTCGTACAGGCCGCCTGGCGCGAGGTGGAGAGCCTGGGCGAGACCGTCCGCGGCGGCGGCGGTTTCGGCTCGACCGGCCGCGGCTAGCCCGCGGGGCGCATGGAGGAGATGGCGCCCCGCATGCCGATGGCGCGGACATCGCCGAGGCTGCGCGAGACGGTGACGCAGCGGCCGCGGTAGCCGGCGTCGGTGCAGACCAGCCAGGGGCCGGAGCCGGGCGGCAGGCGGATCGAGCCGACGCGGTCGTTGAGGCCCGTATAGCCCAGATCGGGCGTGGCGCCTTGGACGCGGATCGGCGCGCCGCGGAAGCCCGGCCCTGGATAGATGTCCGCCGACCAGCGGGCGGCCCGGCGGTCCTCGGCCCGTCGGCGCTCATAGCGGCGCGGGCTTTCAGCATAGCCGGGGCCGGGGCCCGGCCCGGTGTAGAAGCCGGGTGGCTTGGCCTCCACCCTGGGTGGAGCTCCGCCGCCCGGGCCGATGCAGGAGAGCGCGCCGCCCGCATCGACGTAGATCGGCGTCGAGCAGCTCGCCACATTGATCGACGAGGGCCCCGAGCCGTGCGGGCCTTGGCAGACGGCGCTCAGGAACTGGCCGTTCATGCGGATGTCGCGACATTGGTTGCGATAGGGTCCGGGCGGCGCGCCGTAGGGCTGCGCGAGCGCCGCAGGCGCGGCGGCGGCGAGGCCGGCGAGGCCGGCCAGGAAATGGATGGTCCGCATGGCGGGCTCCCCGGTGGGTGGCGATGATCCCCTAACGCGCGAACCCTGTGCCGGGGCTGTCCGACGACGGCGGTCAATCTACGGCCACGTTTGCGTCGAACGCTGGCCCTAACTATATCGTATCGCGATGCTTTTGGGGCCGCCGCGCAGACGCCCGCAGATCAACGGTAGAGAGATGACACGGAAGGAATTGGCTTATGCCGGCGCAGCCGGCGCTCTGGCCGCGGTCCTCACGACCGCGGGATCGCAACTGGCGGTCGCCCAGGAAGGGGCGCACGCGGTGAACCCCGCGCCCATGGCCCCGCCCGCGGGCGTCGCCCCCGGCTCGTTCGCCGACATCATCCAGCGGGTTGCCCCGGCGGTGGTGGCGATCGAGGTCGAGCAGAAGGCGCCGCTGCAGTCGGCGATGATCCAGGGCGAGGACCCGCTGGGCGAGCTTCGGCGGATGTTCCCCGGCCTGCCGGGCTTACCCGAAATGCCCAGGCCCGGCCCGATCCACGGCGCGGGCTCCGGCTTCTTCGTCTCGCCGGACGGCTACATCGTCACCAACAACCACGTGGTCGAGGGCGCGCAGAAGATCACCGTGCGCACGGCCGACAACCGCACCCTCTCCGCCCGGGTGATCGGCCGCGATCCGGCCACGGACCTCGCGGTCGTGAAGGTGGAGGGCCGGGGCTTTCCGTACGTGAACTTCGAGGACCGGGCGCGGCCCCGGGTCGGCGATTGGGTGGTGGCGGTGGGCAATCCCTTCGGCCTCTCCGGCACGGCGACGGCGGGGATCGTCTCGTCGCTGAAGCGGCCGAACATCTCGGGCTCGAGCTACGTCGACTACCTGCAGATCGACGCGCCGATCAACCGCGGCAACTCGGGCGGCCCGACCTTCGACGTCTATGGCCGTGTGGTGGGCGTCAACTCGGCGATTTTCACCCCCTCCGGCGGCTCGGTTGGCATCGGCTTCGACATCCCGGCCGACGTCGCCGACCGGGTGGTCAAGCAGTTGATCTCCGAGGGCAGGGTCGTGCGCGGCTTCATCGGCGCGACGGTGCAGGACGTCACCCCTGAGATCGCCCAGAGCCTGGGCGTGCGGGCCCACGACGGCGCGCTGGTGGCGGAGGTCACGCCCGGCGGGCCCAGCGACCGCGCGGGGCTGAAGATGGGCGACCTGATCGAGCGCGTCGACGGCCGGCCGATCGAGTCCGCCGCCGGGCTCACCCGTTCGGTCGCGGTGATCCATCCGGGCCAGGTGCTGCGGCTTCAGGTCCGGCGCGACGGCCATCCCGTGGCGCTGGCGGTGACCGCCGGCGTGCGGCCGGCCGAGACGGAGCTGGCGAACGCGGCCGCGCCGGACGGCGCCGCGCACGCCGCCCCCGGCACGCTCGGCCTTATGATCGCGCCCAATCCCGGCGGCGGAGCCCGCATCGAGCAGGTGGACCCGGCCTCCGACGCCGCCCGCAAGGGCCTTCGCCCCGGCGACGTGATCCAGTCGATCAACGGCCGGCGCATCGCTTCGAGCGGCGACGTGGCCGCCGCCATGCAGGCGGTGCGCGCCGAGCACCGCGGCGAGGTGCTGCTGCTGGTCGAGCGCGACGGCCGCCACATCTACGTCCCGGTGAAGCCGATCGGCGCGGGCTAGGCTCAGCCGCGAGGGGTCGCGGCGCGGCGGACGTGGTCACGCCGGAAGACGGATCTGGGCCTCAGCCGGCGACCACGGGCAGGGACTCCGCAATGGGGGAGCGGCCCATCGCCAGGCGAGCCGGCGCGCTCTCGGCCATGAGCATCAGCGCGACCTGACCGACCGAGGCCGCGGCGAGCACGTACCAGGCTGGCGCCAGCGCGCTGCCGGTCACGTGGATCAGCCAGGTGACGACCAGCTGCGTGGTTCCGCCGAAGGCGGCGATCGAAACCGAATAGACCGTGCCGAAGCCGCTGCCGCGGATGGACTTGGGCAGGCTCTCGGCCAAGCCGGCGTAGAAGGATCCGTATATCAGCCCAGACAATCCGCCGAGCGCGGTGACGCCCGCGATCAGCGCAAACGCAGAGCGAGCCTCGGTGATCCACCAGAAGGTCGGCAGGATCGCCACCAGATAAGCCAGATTGCCCCAGACGTTCACTCGCCAGCGGCCGATGCGGTCGGAGAGCCAGCCGCCGAAGAGCACCGCGACGATCCCTGTGATGTTGCCGCCGGTCTCGGCCACGAACCCAACGAGGGCCGGCAAGCGCAGCGTGTCCTGCGCAAAGGTGGCCATGTAGGTGAACACGTACGAACTGATCGTTCCGGCGGCGAGCACCACAAGTCCCAGGACGATGACCCGCCAGGACCTTCGCGCCTGGGCGATGCGCGTCGAGCGGGCCGCAGGCGTCGGCAGCGACGCCTCGGGCCTGTGCAGCGTCTCCGGCAGGCTGGAGCGGAGCCACAAGCCGAACGGCAGGGTGGCGGCGCCCAGCAGGAAGGCGATGCGCCAACCGTAGGCGTCGAGCAGGCTGGCGGGCATCGCGGCGCTGAGGATCACCCCCACCGAGCCCGCCGCGACCAGGGCCAGGCCCTGGCTCGCGCCTTGCCAGGAGACGGTGAGGCCGCGCTTTCCGGGAACGGAGGCTTCGAGCAGGAAGGCGGTGTTGGAGCCGATTTCGCCGCCGAGGGAGAAACCCTGGGCCATGCGGGCCACCACCGCCAGGATCGGGGCGGCGATCCCGATCGCCGAATAGGGGGGAATCAGCGCCATGGCGACGATGGCGGCCCCGATCAGGGTGAAGCACAGCAACATCGCGGGCTTGCGCCCCACGCGGTCCGCGTAGGCCCCGATCACAAGGGCTCCCAACGGGCGGGTGACAAACCCGGCGCCGAAGGTGGCGAGCGACAGCATCAGGCTGGCGTAGGCGTTGCCCGAGGGGAAGAACGCGTGACCGATCTGGATGGCGAAGAAGGCGTAGGTCAGGAAGTCGTAGAACTCGAGCGCGTTTCCGATCGTGGCGGCCGCAATGTGCCTGCGTCTCAGCACGGGGGCGTCGGCGAGGCTCGCCTGCCCCGCGGCCGCCTTGGACCAAACGGACATCGCCGATCTTCCCCCGGATCGCCAGCCGATCCGGCGAACTAGGCTCTGCGGAAGGCGGGCGAGTCAACGCCTCGGCCAACCGGAATGGGGCGCCCGCTTAGCGGGGAACCCCCTTCGGCCGGGCGCCGCGGGGGCGGCACAGGGCCAGCCGCTCCACCGGCATGATCAGGACGTAGTCGGGCGAAAAGGCGCCGATCGCGCCCCAGTCGAAGCCGCAGTCCTCCTCGTGCACCCAGCCGACGCGGGCGAGGCCGGCGTTCAGGAAGAAGCCCGGGAAGTAGTGCTCGGTGTAGGAGTCGCCGATGATCAGCAGGCTCGCGCCCTTGCGCGGCGTCGCGAGGGCGAACGGCGTGTCTTCCTTGGTCGGCAGCACCTTGATCGGGCCGCGCAAGGCGTCCGCCGGCGGCACGACATAGCGGGTGTCGTAATCCGGTTCCGCGCGGGCGGGCAGCCCCGCGAGCCGCGGAAGATCGCCGTCGGTGCGCGTCACCGGCGTCCACGCCGCGCCCTTGGGATCAAGCACCCACTCCGGGTGGCCGGCGGCCGCGACCAGTGCGTTGAAGCCAGCAAGCGCGCCCACCTCGCGCCAGTGGCTGTCCGTGAAGCGGTAGAGGATGGTTCCGGCCTTCGCCGCCCGGAGCGCCGGCCGCAGGTCGATCCCCGGCGCGCCGCAGGCCGCCGCGCCGCGCAGAATGAGGTCGTACTCGGTGGGCGAGAGCGGCGGCAGCGCCCAATCGGGCGCGTATTCCGGATAGATCGCCGCCGGCGACGGCGCGATGGCGAAGATCGGGCGGATGCCGCGCGCGCGGAGCGCCCTGACGGCCTGGCAGACGAACTGCGCGTAGTCGGCGGCGCGCCGGCGATCGGTCTCGCGGCCGGTGGATTCCAGGAGACCCTCGGTCAGGAACATGCGGCCGGCCTTGCCCTCGACGGCGGCGGCGAGCTCGCCCGTCGCACCGGCGTCGGCCGCTTCGGAGTGGCCGGCGATGGCCGCCGCGAGATCGGCCTGACCGGAGACCGCGGCGCGGGCGGCGCGGCCGAACAGGCGGTTGTTCGCGGCGATCATCCCGTCACGGAAGGCGAAGTGGTCGGCGAGGTAGGCGTCGATCCGGCGCGGCAGCCTGGCCCAGTCGGCGAGGCGCTGCGGGCGGGGCGGCGCGCGCGCGAGGAGGCGGTTCTCGACCGGCGACATCGCCTTGAGCGGTCGCAGCGGGATCGCGACCACCGGGACCAGCAGCATGGCCAGCAAGGCCAGCGCCAGGCCGCGGCGAGGGCGGGTGAGAAGCGCCATCCCGCGGCTCAGAACCGGAAGTAGAGGAACGGGCTGTAGGTGCCGGCGGCGATCCGCAACAGGGAGGCGCCGAGCAGGACGAGGCTCGCGGCGTTGTCTCCCCAGGCGAGCGCCGGCCCGAGCCGCAGGCGCGGGAGGCGCCGGCGCGGCAGGCCGAAGACCGCAAGCAGGCCGCCGATCGCGAACGCCCAGAGCTGCTGCTTGCGGAAGGCGAGCGCCATGGTCGCACCGAAGCCGCCGGTCCCGTTCAGCCCGACGAGGCCGCGCCAGACCTCCACCGCCTGGCTCATGTGCGGCGCCCGGAACAGCACCCATCCGAGGACCACGATGATCAGGGCGTAGGCCCAGGCGGCGGGCGGCGGCGCCCGGCGCAGCATCGACCCAAGGCCGGCCCGCTCCAGGACCAGGAAGAGGCCGTGCCAGGCGCCCCAGAGCACGAAGGTCCAGCTCGCCCCGTGCCACAGCCCGCAGAGCAGGAAGACCACCACCAGGTTGCGGTAGGTGGCGGCCGCCCCGCTCCGGTTGCCGCCCAGCGGGATGTAGAGGTAATCGCGGAACCAGGTCGACAGGCTGATGTGCCAGCGGCGCCAGAACTCGGTGATCGAGCGCGAGGCGTAGGGCGTGCGGAAGTTCCGCGGCAGGCGGAAGCCGAACACCAGGCCCAGCCCGATCGCCATGGTCGAATAGCCGGCGAAGTCGAAATAGATCTGCAGGGCGTAGGCGAGCGTGCCGGCCCAGGCCTCGAGCAGGTCGGGCCGGGCCGTGCGGTCGAAGCAGGCGTTGGCGAGCGGCGCCAGCGGATCGGCGAGCAGCAGCTTCTGCGCCAGCCCGATGACGAAGATCCGCAGGCCCGCCGAGACGAGCCCGAGACTGTGGCGGCGGACGCGCAGGCGCCGCGCGATGGTCTTGTAGCGGACGATCGGCCCCGCGATCAGCTGTGGGAACAGCGCGATGTAGAGCGCCACCTCCGAGAGCCGCCGATTGGCCGGAAAGCGCCGCCGGAAGGTGTCGATCAGGTACGAGAGGCAGTGGAAGGTGAAGAACGATATGCCGAGCGGCAGCGGGATGTGCGGCGGCTCGAGTGCGACGCCGGCGGGCGCGAGCAGCGGATCCAGGCTGCCGACCACGAAGTCGGCGTATTTGAAGACTCCCAGCACGGCGAGGTTCGCCGCCGCCGCGAGGCCGAGCGCCCACCGCCGCGCCGGGCCCTCGCGCGCATCGATCGCCAGGGCCGCGCCGTAGTTGAACAGCGCCATCGCCGCGATCAGCGGCACGAATCGCGGCTCGCCCCAGGCGTAGAAGACCAGCGAGGCGCCGATCAGGACCGCGTTCTTGGCGCGGATGCCGCGGACCGCGAAGTAGACGGCGAGGCAGGCGGGCAGGAAGAAGAACAGGAAGGTTGGCGACGCAAACAGCACGAGCGGGCTAGGCGGCGGCGAGGGCCGGCGGTGGGGGCGCCCTGAAGCCGCCCACCGCCTCGTCGATCGCCTGGGCGAGCGCGATGGTCCGCGAATCCCCGCCGCGCGGCCCGATCAGCTGGCCGCCGACCGGTAGGCCCGAAGGCGTGCGGCCGGTCGGAATCGCGGTCGCCGGCAGGTGCAGGGCGGTGGCCAGCGAGATCCAGCACAGCATGGAGGTGTAGGGGATCGCAGCGCCCGTCGTCAGCCTGAGGCTCCGCTTCTCGAACGGCCGGTGATCGTGCGGGAAGGCCGCAACCGGCGCGATCGGCGCGAGGATGGCGTCGACCCGCTCGAAGCTTCCCTCGATGTCGTGGCGCAGACGGCAGCGCACCGCGTCGGCCTCCATCCACTCGCGGTGGGTGGCGGTGTAGGCGAGCGCCATGGCCGAGGTGGAGAGCGGGTGGGCGCCGCGCTTCATGGCCATCCGCGCGAACGGGCGCATCAACTCCATCCGCCGCAGCATCGCCGGCGGCAGGTCCTCCGACAGCACGGCGCCCAGCAACAGCTGGTAGGCGCCAAGCAGCGCGCGGGCGTCGACGGGACAGGGGATCGGCGTGACCTCCGCGCCCTGGGCCGCGAGTTCGCCCGCGAACCGCTCGAGGACGGCGCGCACCTCGGGATCGAGCGGGAACGAGGGCTCGTCCAGCCACAGCCCGATGCGCGCGCTCTTGAGCTCGGCCGGCGCAGCCTTGGCGGCCACCGAACCGCTCGCGAGCACCGAGAGCAGCAGCCGCAGGTCGCGGGCGGAGCGGGCCATCGGCCCCACCACGTTGAGGTCGCGTTCGGCCCAGGACCCGGGCTTGGGCGGCACATGGCCGTGCTGGGGAACCAGCCCCCAGGTCGGCTTGTGCGAGAAGACGCCGCAGAAGTTCGCCGGCACGCGCAGCGAGCCGCCGATGTCGGAGCCGATCTCCAGCGACGTGACCTGGGCGGCGAGCGCCGCGGCCGCCCCGCCGGACGAGCCGCCGGGCGTGCGCGACGGGTCCCACGGATTGTTGGTCACGCCATAGAGCGCGTTGAAGGTCTGCCAATCGCCGGCCATCACGGGCGTGTTGGTCTTGCCCCAGATCACCGCGCCCGCCGCCTTGGCGTGGGCCACCGAGGTCGCGTCCTCGGCCTGCCGGCGGCGCAGCATCTCGAGGCCTGAGGAGGCCGCCATCCCGACCACGTCGAAGGTGTCCTTGACGGTCATCGGCAGCCCGGCGAGCGGACCTTGCGTCTCGCCCTTGAGGCGCAGGTCGTCGATCGCCCGGGCCCGCTCCAGCGCGCGCTCCGGATCGGCCATGACCACGGCGTTGAGCCCGGCGTGAAGCTGGTCGTGGCGGGCCAGCGCCGCCTTCAGGAGCTCGGTGGCCGAGACCCGCTTCTGAGCCAGCGCCGCAAGCTGGCCGGTGGCGTCGAGGTCGAGGATGTCGGCCATGGCTCAAGCCTTCTTGGAGAAGCCCAGGACGTCTTGCATGTCATACTGGCCGGGCGGCTGTTTGGACGCCCAGCGAGCGGCGGCGAGCGCGCCCCGGGCGAAGAGGCCGCGGTCGCGGGCGGAGTGGGCGAGCGTGAGGATCTCCTCCTCGCCGGCGAAGATCACCGCGTGCTCGCCGACGAGCCCGCCGCCGCGGATCGCCGCAAAGCCGATCTCGCCCCTGGGCCTCGCGCCAGTGATCCCGTCGCGGCCGCGTTTGGCGACCTTCTGCAGATCGGCGCCGCGCCCCTCCGCGGCCGCTTCGCCCAGCATGAGCGCCGTGCCGGAGGGCGCATCGATCTTGCGCGCATGATGCGCCTCCAGGACCTCGATATCGAACGAGTCCGCCGGCAGGGTCGCGGCGGCCTGGCGGACCAGCCCCAACAGCACATTGACGCCGAGGGCGAAGTTGCCGGCGCTGACGATGGCGACCTTCTGCGCGGCCCGGGCGATGGCGGCGAGCTGGGCGTCCCGGAAGCCGGTCGAGCCGATCACCAGCGCCGGCCCGCCGCGGGCGGCGGCGGCGGCCGCGAGGTCGGCGGAGGCCGCGGCGGTGGAGAAGTCGACGACCACGTCGCAGGCGGCGAGCGCCTCTGCCTGGCTGACCAGGCCGTCGCCGGCTGCGTCGGGCCGGTCAAAGCGGGCGACGAGCGTCAGGTCCGGATCGGCCCCGACCATGTCGGCGACAGTCCGGCCCATGCGGCCCAGCGCGCCGGCCACGGCGATCTTCAGCGGTTGCGGCAGGTGCGCCTCCCCCGGCGAGCGGCTGATCGCCGTGTGTCGCCCGGGGGAGGCGCCAGGGTCAAGCCGAGCCTAGGCCGCCTCGGGCTCGCGGAGGTTCATCAACTTGTGCAGGGTGGTCTTGGCCACGCTGGGCCGCGCGGCCATGCGCTCCAGCCAGGCGAGGAGGGGCGAGCCCGCCATGATGTTGGCGCCCTCCGGAGACTGCGGGAGGAGATCGAGGTGAGCGACGGCCATCAAGTCGGCCAGCGAAACCGCGTCGCCCGCGAAATAGGGCTTGTCGTCCAGGATCTCCTCCAGCGCCCGGATGCAGACCCGCGCTTGGGGAAGGGCCGCGGCCACCGCCGCCTCGTCGACCGGCAGGCCGAAGATCGGCTTGACGATGCGATTGAAGCCGATGGCCGAACTGATCGCGGGCATGACGTACCAGTCGACGATGCCCATCACCTGATTCATGCGGGCCTGGGCCTTGGGCGCCGAGGGGGTGAGACTCGGGCCTTCGAAGGCCTGGTCGATGTAGCGGATGATGGCGTCGGCTTCGTAAAGCCAGAAGCCGTCGTGCTGGATGTAGGGAATGCGGCCGAACGGCATGCGCGCCAGATGCTCGGGCGTCTTGGTCTTGCCGAACTCCATGGCCGAGAGGGTGTAAGGGACGCCCTTCTCCTCGCAGGCGAGCAGCGGCATGCGCACATAGGGGCTTCCGGGGATGCCGTAGACGATCACTTCGGACATGGCTTTCTCCTCTTGTCCGGGGGTGGAACTCAGGATTCGGCGGCGACCTTGAAGGCTTCCAGGATGAGACCCCAGCCGCGGTCCATTCCTGCGCGGGTCGCCGCGGCCGCCTCGCTGTCGCCGAAGCGCTCGAGGTCGCGGTGCGTGAAGTCGATGCGGGTCTCGCCGTCGCCCACCGGGACGAACAGCACCTCGACGTCGGTGTGGAGGTCGGGCTGATAGCCCCACTCGTGGGAGATCTGCCAGTCGAGCAGGAGACGGCGGGGCGGCTCCCACGCCAGCACCGCACCCCACGGCCGCTCGACGCCGTCCGCGTGGACGCCGTACCAGCGGCCGCCGGCCCGCGGCTCGACCACCGCGTCAGTGAGCGGCGAGGGCCCGATGTAATGGGTCTTGGGCCACCACCGGCCGAAGCCTGAGGTGAACACCGCCCAGGCCTTCTCCGGTGTCGCGCGGACCACGAAGCTTTTGCGGATGTCCGCGGGCCTGATGGTCTGGCTCATGGGTTCGTCCCCTCCGGATCCTCGCGCTCGACCTCGGCCTTGAAGGCCTCCAGGGCGGCTTCCCAGAAACGGTCCAGCCAGGCGCGGATCTGGCCGAGGCCCTGGGGATCGATCTGATAGACGCGGCGGGCGCCTTCCGGGCGGTCGGTCACGAGCCCCGCCTCCTTAAGCACCTTCAGGTGCTGCGAGACCGCCGGCCGCGAGACCGGCAGGCCCTGCGCCAGTTCGCCCACCGAGCGCGGTCCCCGGGCGAGGCGCTCGAACACCTCGCGGCGGGTGGGATCGGCCAGGGCGGCGAAGGCGTTCGCGTTAGCCATTGCTTACAGTAAGTACTAACTTACGAATCTGTCAAGCGATCTCACCTCACCGCGAAGCTCTGGCGGCCGCCGCGCGGCCCGTGCGGCCCGGCGGTCACCGCCTGAGTCACGCGAGCCGGGCCAGCGGCGAAGGCGGCCGCGATCAGGCGACCTGGACGAGGGGTCGGGACTCGGCGGCGCTCGCACGGCCCAGAAGCGTCCGCCGGCCGATCGCCGCCACCAGGGCCGCAGCCACATAGGTGGCGGCCAGCCAGGCCAGGACCGAAACCACGGGCCGGCCCGGGGTCGACAAGGCGGTGAGGAAGAGGCAGGTGGAGTTGTAGGAGGCGTGGAAGACCATGCCCGGCAGAAGGCTGCCGTTCGCCCGCAGGAACACCCAACCGATCATCACCGCCAGGGGGATCGCGCCAAGGGTGTATTCGACCGGAATCGCCAGCACCCGCCAATCCGACCTGAACACTCCGGTCCAGAACACCGGTCCGGTGTGCCACAGTCCCCACATGACCCCGACGATCAGGGCCGCCGTGAGCGCGCGGCGGCCGGGCGCCAGCGCGGCCATAGCGTAGCCGCGCCAGCCCGCCTCCTCGGAGACGCCGCCGTTGGCGAGGGCAAGGCCGATCACCACCAGCGCGGCCGACGCCGGTCCCTGCGAAGACAGATGCGCCAGGCCTTGCAGAGCGCCCGACGAGGCGAGGCCCCCCGAAGTCCCGACCACGAAGGCCGCGACATGGGTGTGCCAGGCCCCCAGCGCCGCCAGCGGCGGCGCGTGGCCGGCGGCCGCCTGAAGCCCCACCAGGGTCAAGGCCATCGCCGGCGGAATCAGCGCCGCGATCGCGAACCAGCGCCAGCCCACCCTCGGGTTCAACGATCGACGAAGGAAGCGCGCGAGGCCGTCCCAGCCGCCTTCAAGGCCCACCAGGACGAGCGCCGCCACGGTCGGGCTGTACTGGGCGATCAGCGGCAGGTCCGCCGACAGGTGCGTGCGGAGGATTCCGGCCTGTTGCGCGCCGTACGGAACCCAACCCGCGAGGCCGAGCGCCGTCGCCAGGAGATAGAAGTACGCCGCCCGCCGCCCGCCGCCCGCCTTGCGCCGCTCGTTCCGTCATATCGTCACCCTCCTATTTAAAAAACGAATAGACGTTTTGTTTTAAGTCGTCAAGGTCGGAGGATTGACGGGCAACGCGAACGGCTGTTCGATTTCGCGATGCCGAAGATCTCGGAAGCTCGCAAGTCTGAGCGAAAACGTCAGATCCTGCTCGCCTCCGCCCGCAGGTTCGCCCGCCAGGGCTTCGCGGAGACCACCATCCTGGACATCTGCCGCGAGGCCGGCCTCAGCCCCGGCGCGGTCTACACCTACTTCGACAGCAAGGAGGCGATCATCGCCGCCATGGCCGAGCTGGGAGCTCAGCAGTCGGCGGCGCGCATGGACGCCGCCCGAAGCGGGCTCGACCCGTTGACTAGGCTTCGCATGTTCCTGAGCGAATTCAGCCGGCCCGAGGCGGCCCAGGTCAATCAGTACGACCTCCGCATCTGGGCCGAAGCCATCGGCAATGCGGGCCTGAGGTCGATCTATCTGCGCAGTCGCGCCCAGCTGATCGAGGCGCTCGGAGACATCGCCCAGCCGCTGGCGGCCAGGCGCGGCGTCGATCCCGGATTGCTGGCGGAACTGATCGCCGCAGTGGCGATCGGCAGCGAAGTGCGCAAGGCGATCGAGCCCGAGGCGGACGTGCTGCCGGTGCTGGGCGTTCTGTTCGCGCTCCTCGCCTCGGGGCGACCCACGACGGACGACGGCCCGGCCCAGGCCGACGCCTAGAGCCTATGGGCGCGGCGCCTGCGTCCAGGAGAGGGCTGCGCCGAAGGTTGTTCGATGCGGCGCGGCTCTCTATAGGTGGCGCCCCACCGCAGTCTTGCGCTCGAGGATGCCGCCGCCGGATGAGCGACGCCGAAAAACGCACCTTCACCGACGAGGAGGCCCTCGCCTTCCATCGGTATCCCACGCCGGGGAAGATCGCGATCGCGCCGACCAAGCCGATGGCGACGCAGCGCGACCTGAGCCTCGCCTATTCGCCGGGCGTCGCCGCGCCGGTGCTGGCCATCGCGAAGAATCCCGACGAGGCCTACGACTACACCTCCAAGGGCAACCTGGTGGCGGTGATCTCCAACGGCACCGCCATCCTCGGGCTTGGCAACCTGGGCGCGCTCGCCGCCAAGCCGGTGATGGAAGGCAAGGGCGTGCTGTTCAAGCGGTTCGCCGACGTGGATGCGATGGACATCGAGGTGACCGCCACGGACCCGGACGAGATCATCACCGTGGTCAAGAACATCGGGCTCACCTTCGGCGGCATCAACCTCGAGGACATCAAGAGCCCCGAGTGCTTCCGGATCGAGACCGAGCTGCAGGAGCTGCTGGACATCCCGGTGTTCCACGACGACCAGCACGGCACCGCGATCATCTCGGCGGCCGGCCTGATCAATGCGTGCGAGATCACCGGGCGGAAGCTGCAGGACATCAAGGTCGTCCTCAACGGCCCGGGCGCGGCCGGCATCGCCACGCTCGAGCTGATCAAGGCCATGGGCGTGCCGCACGGCGCCGTGATCGCGGTCGACTCCAAAGGCGTGCTCTACCAGGGCCGCACGGAATCCATGAACCAGTGGAAGAGCGCGCACGCGGCGCCGACCGACAAGCGCACGCTCGCGGAGGCGCTGGTAGGCGCCGACGTGTTCATCGGCCTGTCCGTGAAGGGCGCCCTGACCGGCGAGCTGGTGAAGAAGATGGCCAAGAAGCCGATCATCTTCGCCATGGCCAATCCGGATCCGGAGATCACCCCGGAGGAGGTCTTCGCCGTCCGACCGGACGCGATCGTCGCCACCGGCCGCAGCGACTACCCGAACCAGGTGAACAACGTCCTGGGCTTTCCCTACATCTTCCGCGGCGCGCTCGACGTGCGGGCTCGGCGGGTGAACATGGAGATGAAGATCGCCTGCGCCCAGGCGCTCGCCCAGCTCGCCCGCGAGGATGTGCCCGACGAGGTGGCCGCCGCCTACCACGGGGCGCAGCTCAAGTTCGGCCCCGAATACATCATCCCGACGCCGTTCGACCCCAGGCTGATCTGGTACATCCCGCCCTACGTCGCGAAGGCGGCGATGGACACCGGCGTCGCCCGCAAGCCGATCGAGGACATGGACGCCTACCGGGCGTCGCTGGCGCAGCGGCTCGATCCGACCGCGGCCTTCCTGCAGAAGCTGCAGGGCGCGGTGCTGGCCGCGCCCAAGAAGCGCATCGTCTTCGCCGAGGGTGAAGAGCCGTCGGTGATCCGTGCGGCCTACGCCTTCCAGTCGGGCGGGCTGGGAGACGCCATCCTCGTCGGCCGCGAGGAGCTGGTGCACGAGAACATGCGGCTCGTGGGGCTCGATCCCGTCGAGGTGAGGCTGGAGATCATCAACGCCCGGCTGTCGCCCTGGAACGCCGCCTTCGTGGACTACCTCTACGAGCGCCTGCAGCGGGAGGGATATCTCAAGCGCGACGTGCAGCGGCTGATCAACCAGGACCGCAACTCGTTCGGCGCCTCGATGGTGGCGCTAGGCCACGCCGACGGCATGGTGACCGGCGTCACCCGCGCCTTCGACCAGGCCCTCGAGGAGGTCCTGCGGGTCATCGATCCGGCGCCGGGCGGACGGGTGCTCGGGATGAGCGTGGTGCTGGCGCGCGGGCGGACCATCTTCATCGCCGACACCAACGTCACCGAGATGCCGGAAGCTTCCGACCTGGTGGAGATCGCCTGCGAAGCGGCGCGCGCTGTGCGCACCCTGGGCTACACGCCACGGCTCGCGTTCATGAGCTACTCGGCGTTCGGCAACCCGATGGGCGATCGCTCGGAGCGGGTGCGCGAGGCGGTGGCGATCCTCGACCATGCCGAGGGCGTCGACTTCGAGTACGAGGGCGAGATGCCGCCGGAGCTGGCCCTGGAGCCGGAGCGGCGCGGCAACTACCCGTTCATGCGGCTCTCCGGCCCCGCCAATGTGCTGATCATGCCGGCCATCCATTCGGCGACGATCTCGACGCAGCTCATCCAGTCGCTGGGCGGGGCGATGGTGATCGGCCCGATCCTGCTCGGCCTGGAGCGGCCGGTGCAGATCTGTCCGCTATCGGCCTCGGTCTCCAAGATCCTGCAGATGGCCACCGTCTGCGCCCACGAGCGCCCGCTGGCGGAGGCGGAGTAGCGAAGTTCCTCCCCCGCAGCGGAGGTGGCGCAGAGCGCCGGAGGGGGTTTCACTCGCCAGCTTGCAGCTGCGCCTTCTGAGCGGAAACCCTCTCAGTCCCTCCAGGACAGCTCCCCCCGGCGAGAGCAACTAAGGGCTTCCGCGATCACCGAGTTGTTTGCTATGCCCCGCCCCTTTCGCCGGAGGGGGACGGCATGGCGACGAGCCTTGGCATCGACTTCGGCACCACGAACACCGTCGTCGCCCTGGCCGAAGAGGCCGGGCCGGCGCAGCTGGCGCGGTTTCAGGCGCCTGAGGGGGAGCTGTTCGCGTTCCGCAGCTGCCTGTCCTTCCACGCGCCTGCGGAGAGGCCGGCCGAGCGCACCATCGCGGCCGGCCCCTGGGCCATCGAGGCCTATGTCGAGGATCCGGTCGAGACCCGCTTCATTCAGTCATTCAAGATGTTCGCGGCCGCCGAGAGCTTCACCGAGACGCAGATCCTCGGCCGCCGCTACCGCTTCGAGGACCTGCTGTCGACCTTCCTGCTGAAGCTCCGGGACTACGCCGGCGCGGAGATGGCCGCGCTGCCGGAGCGCGTCATCGTCGGTCGTCCGGTGACCTTCGCCGGCGCCGCCCCATCGGAGCCGCTGGCGCTGACGCGCTACGAGACGGCGTTCCGCAGGCTGGGCTTCGCCGAGATCCTCTACGCCTACGAGCCCGTGGGCGCCGCGTTCTTCTTCGCGCGCGGCCTGACCGGCGACGCCACCGTGCTGGTCGGCGACTTCGGCGGCGGCACGAGCGACTTCTCGATCATCCGCTTCGAGGCGCAGGCGGGCGAGCTGCGCGCCGCGCCCTTGGGCCGCTCGGGCGTGGGCGTGGCCGGCGACGCCTTCGACTACCGGATCATCGACCAGCTGGTCGCCCCGGCGCTCGGCAAGGGTTCGAGCTATGTGAGCTACGGCAAGGTATTGCCGATCCCTAATCGATACTATGCGGCGTTCGCTCGCTGGGACCAGCTGGCGCTGATGCGGATGAGCCGCGACATGCGCGAGATCCGCCGGCTGGTGCGCGAGGCGAGCGAGCCCGCGAAGATCGCCCGGCTGGTGGAGACCCTGGACGAGAACTACGGCTATCGGCTCTACCACGCGGTTTCGCGGCTGAAGGAGGCCCTCTCGGTCGAGTCGCACGCGGAGTTCCGCTTCGAGGCGGGTTCGATCGCGATCGTGCGCGAGGTGGCGCGGGCCGAGTTCGAGGCCTGGATCGCCCCCGAACTCGCCCAGATCGAGACCGCCGTGGACCGGGCGCTCACGGAAGCGAGGCTGACGGCGCCGCAGATCGACCGCGTGTTCCTGACCGGCGGCTCCTCGCTGGCGCCCGCCGTGCGCGCCATCTTCCAGCGGCGGTTCGCGGCCGAGCGCATCGAGACCGGCGCGGAGCTGGAATCCATCGCCTCCGGCCTGGCGCTGATCGGCCGCGAGCCGGAGCTCGGACGGTGGACGATGTCCGCGCCTTGATGGGGAGAGGTCATCGCTTCCGCAGGCTCGGATTGTCGAAGTCCAGGTCTGCGGCGGGGATCACCTCCAGGCCAGGAGCCTTGGCCTTCAGGCCGGCGGTGAAGGCCTTGGCGTCGCCGGCGACGATGACGCTGGCGCCCCTGGGGTCGAGCACGCGGGCGGCGAAGGCCTGCACCTCGGGCGCCGTCACGGCGTCGACCTTGGCGGTGTAGCGGGTGATCTCGTCGAGCGGCACGCCGTAGAGGGCGAGACCGCCCAGGATGTCGGCGAGGCCGCCGGTGGTCGCCAGATCGCGGCCGAAGCTGCCCACCAGCACCGACTTGCGGGCCTTCAGCTCCTCCGCGCCGGCCGGCGCCGCGGCGAGCTTGGCCATCTCCTGCTCGATCAGTTCCAGCACCTGCGGCGCGGACTGGTTCTTGGTCTGAGCCGCAGCCCGGAAGGAGCCCGTGGTGCGGTTGGCCGCCAGCCGCGAGGAGGCGCCATAGGAGAGCCCGCGCTTGATGCGGATCTCCTCGTTCAGCCTCGCCGAATAGCCGCCGCCGAGCACGGTGTTGGCGACGATGCCGGTGTAGTAGTCGGGGCTGCTGCGCGGAATGCCGGGCTTGACCACGGTGACCGCCGCCTGGCCCGTGCCCGGCAGGTCGATGGCGATGGCGCGCGGCGTCGGATTCGGCCGAATGACCGGCGGGGACGGCAGCGCGGCGGCGGGCGCGGGCCAGTCGCCGAACGCCTTTTCCGCCAGCGCGAAGCCCTGCTCGGGCGTGATGTCGCCGGTGAACACCAGGATCGCATTGTCGGGCCGGAACCATTGCTGATGCACCGCGACGAGGTCGGCGGGCTTCAGCTTCGGCAGGCTTTCCGGCGTGCCGGAGGGCACGTGGCCGAAGGGCGTGCCGCCGAACACCACCGGGGCCGCGGCGTAGGCCGCGAGCTGGCCGGGTTCCTGATAGGCGACCCGGAGGGAATCCAGCGCGAGCTGGCGTTGGCGGGCCAGCTCCTCGGCGGCGAACGCGGGGTTCTTCGTCACATCGGCCATGATCGGCATGGCGACCGAGAGCTTGTCCGGCATGACGTTGAGCGTGACGGAGGACGATTCCAGGCCGCCGCCGGACTCCAGGGTCGCGCCCAGCCGCTCGACCTGGCGGGCGATCTCCTGGGCCGAGCGAGTGGTGGTGCCCTCGGTCAGCATGTCGGCGGTCATGGCGACGTCGCCTGCGAGGCCCGGCGGATCGGCCCAGGCGCCGGTCTTGAAGGTGAGGTCGCCGGTGACCAGCGGCAGGTCGGACGAGCGCGCGACGATCACCCGCAGCCCATTGGCGAGCGTGCGCTCGGCCGGCCTCGGCAGCACCGGCTGCACCGGCTTGCCGATCGGCGGAGGCGCCTGGCGCTTGGCCGGCGGGGCGAGCGTGAAGACCGGGCCGACGTACCTCACCACGCGCTTCGGCGGGGCCGGCGCGGGCGGCGCGGACTCGCCCTTCGGGCGCGCGGTCTCCGGGCGATAACGGATGGTCATCCGCTTGTCCGGATCGAGGTACTTGTCCGCGACCCGCTCGACGTCGGCGGCGCTGACCTGCTGGATCGCGCTGAGGTCGGTGTTGGCTTTCGCCGGATCGCCCTCGATCCACTTGGCGTAGCCGAGCGCGAAGCCGCGGCCCTCGAGAGTCTCGCGCTCGCGCAGCTTGCCTGCGATCAGCTGGTTCTTGGCGGCCTCCAGCTCCTCCGCCGAGGGCGGAGCCGTGCGCAGGCGCTGGACTTCGGCCAGCAGCGCCTTCTCGCCCTCGTCGATCGAGTGGCCCGAGGCCATCACCGCGCCGACCATGAAATTGCCCGGCTGCTCCGGCAGATCGGCGTTGGAGTAGATCTCGGTCGCGATCCGCTTCTGGTAGACCAGGCTGTCGTAGAGCCTCGACGACTTGCCGGCCGAGAGCACCGCGTCGAGCACGGTGAGCGCCGGGGCGTCGGGACTGCGGGCCGAGGGGGCGAGCCAGGTGATGGCGACCGCTGGCAGCGGCACGTTCGGCCCATAGCCGTTGAACACGCCAGGTCCCTTGCGGGGCGGCTCGACCGCGGTGACCCGCGGCATCGGCGCCTTCGGATTGTCGAGCGGGGCGAAGTACTTGTCGACCCACGCGTTGAGCTGCGCGGGATCGAAGTTGCCGACGACGATCAGCACCGCGTCGGCCGGGCGATAATAGGTCCGGTGGAAAGCCAGGACGTCGTCGAGCGTGGCGGCGTCGAGATCGGCGATCGAGCCGATGCCTGGCCGGTGGTACGGGTGAACCCGATAGGTGGCCTCCGGCACGTAGAGCGCGAACAGACGGCCGTAGGGCGCGGCCAGCACGCGCTGGCGGAGCTCTTCCTCGACCACCTGCCGCTCGGAGGTGAAGTCCGCCTTGTCCACCACCAGCGAGCCCATGCGCTCGGACTCGGCCCACAAGAGCCGCTGCAGGTGGTTGGCCGGGACGACCTCGTAATAGTTGGTGAAGTCGTCGTAGGTGGAGGCGTTGTTCAGGCCGCCGACGTCCTCGGTCAGCCGGTCGAAGCTCTCCGGCGGCAGGTCCTTCGTCGCCTTGAACATCAGGTGCTCGAAAAGGTGCGCGAAGCCGGAGCGCCCGGACGGGTCGTTCTTCGAGCCCACCCCGTACCAGACCTGCACCGATACGTTGGGCGTGGCCTTGTCGAGGGATTCCAGGACCGTCAGGCCGTTCGGCAGCACCCGCTTGGTGAACGGGATCGGCGGCACGGTGGCCGCCTGGGCGGCCGCGGAGACGGCGAGGGCGAGGACAAAACCGAAGGCGGCGAAGGCTTGGCGGGGCATGCGCGTTCCCGAAACTCGAAGGGCGCAGAACCCTTAGCACCGCCGCGGCGTGTGGGAAGCTCAAGCCTGGTTCATGCGCGCTTGGCTCGCGCCGCGATCCGGTCCTACGATGACCCGGCGTCAGATGGGGGCGGGCGATGGCCGGGTGGCTCAGGTTCGTGCTTTCCAGCGGAGCCGCACCAACCTGAGCTACAACGTCCACATGGTGTGGAAGGCCGACGGCGTGCCGCTGCATCCGGGCGCCGCGCGACTACCGTTAGCGCGGCTACATGGCGAAGGGGGATGATGATGGTGCGAGGCCTGACCTTGGCCTTGGCGGCGGCGCTGAGCCTGGCCGCCACGGCCCACGCCGCGATCCCGGAGCCGGTGAACACCGCCGGCGGTCCGGTCATCGGCATGCCTGCCTGGGGCCATGGGGTCCGCGTGTTCAAGGGCATCCCGTTCGCGGCGCCGCCTATCGGGCCCTTGCGCTGGCGGCCGCCGCAGCCGGCGGCGCCCTGGTCCGGCGTGCTCGCCGCGACGAAGTTCTCGCCCGCCTGCATGCAGCAAGCCCGGCCGAAGGGCGTCGCGCCCTGGGCGACCGGCGAGAACGGGATATCCGAAGACTGCCTCTACCTGAACGTCTGGACGCCCGCGAAATCCGCAGGCGACCGGCTGCCGGTGATGGTCTGGATCTATGGCGGCGGCGGGCGCGAGGGCTCGGGCGCCGAAGCGCTCTACGCCCCCGACAATCTCGCCAAGCGCGGCGTGGTGGTGGTGAGCTTCAACTACCGGGTCAACCTGTTCGGCTGGATGGCGCATCCGGCGCTGAGCGCCGAGAGTCCCGACCACGCTTCCGGCGATTACGGCGCGCTCGACCAGGTGGCGGCGCTCAGGTGGGTGAAGGCCAACATCGCCGCGTTCGGCGGCGATCCGGACAAGGTCACCATCTTCGGCGAGTCGGGCGGCAGCCGCAGCGTCAACTGGCTGATGGCCTCGCCGATGGCGCGCGGGCTGTTCCGCGGCGCCATCGCCCAGTCGCACACGGTGTTCGACCGCATGGAGACCCTGAAGGAGGCCGAGGCGCGCGGCGCCGCCTTCGCCGCCGCGGCCGGCGCGCCGAGCCTGGAAGCGCTGCGCGCCATGCCGGCCGAGGCGCTGATGGCGGCCTATCTGAAAATGCCCAATCCAGGGATGAACGCCGCCATCGTCGACGGCGCCTTCCTGCCCGCCGACATCCGCACGATCTTCGAGAAGGGCCGGCAGAACGACGTCGCCCTGATCACCGGCGGCACCGCCGACGAACCGGGCGGGCGGACCCACCCGGGCGGCCCGCCGAAGACCGCGGCCGACTACGTCGCGTGGCTGAAAGACGCCTACGGTCCTGTCGCCGAGCGGCTGCTCGCGGTCTATCCGGCGGCCAGCGACGCCCAGGCCCAGGCGAGCTACCACGCGCTGCTGCGCGATGCGAACTTCGCCGGACACCGCACCTGGGCGCGCCTGCAGACGAAGACGGGAAAGGCGCCGGTCTGGCTCTACCTCTTCAGCCACGCCCCGCCGGCCTACGGGCCGGACGGCCGCGCGACGCGGCAGGCCGGGGCGCCGCATGGCTCGGACGTCGCCTACGCCTTCGACAACCTGCGCTACGCCGACCTGCAGTGGGATGCGGCCGACGGGCTGATGGCCCGCATCACCGCCGACTACTGGGTGAACTTCGCCAAGACCGGCGATCCTAATGGCCCGGGCCTGTCGGCGTGGCCGAAGTACGACGCCAGGAGCGAACAAATGCTCGATCTCGACCTGCCGCCGCGCGCCCGGCCGGTGATGAATCCTGGCGCCCTGGACGCGCTGGATCAGGTGCTCCGCGGGCGTGGGCGGTAGGCCAGATCGAGCTCTCACTTCGCCCGCGCGAGGCACTCGCGGCGGAGCGCCATGAGCGCTTGCGGCACCTCGTAACGGAGCGCGATGCGCGCGATCGGCCCGGGCACCCGGAAGGGCGCGGAGACCCGGCTTTCGTAGAACACCCGCGTCTCGCCGCCGCGCGGCTCGATCCGCCACTCGCCTTCGTAGACCTTGAGATCGCCGGCCACGCGATGGAAGCGGACGCTCCTCGGCGGGTCGTAGTCGGAGCGGAAGACGTTCCGCACGGAGGGCAGGAAACCCATCTTCGAGATGTCCTCGCGCACGTCCCAGGCGCCGGCCGGGTCCTTCTCCAGGATGCGGCAGCTCTTCAGGCTGGCCACCATCCTGGGCGCGAGGTCGCAGTCGGTGACCACGTTCCAGACCACCTGCGGCGGGGCGGCGATATCGATGGCCGCCTGGATCAGCCCGGACTCGCCGTCCGCATCGGCGCGCACCTGCACGTAGGGCCGACCGCGGGCGAGCTGCGCCTGCACGCTGGGATCGAGGTCGGCGGCGCGGGCGGCGGAGCCGGCGAGGGCGAGAACGGCGAACAGGAGGGGACGGATCATCCCCTCCAGCCTAGCAATCTCAAGCTTCGGCGGGCGCCCGGTTGTTGACCAGGTCGTCCACGAGCGACGGATCGGCGAGCGCCGACAGATCGCCGAGGTCCTTGACGTCGCCGGCCGCCACCTTGCGCAGGATCGAGCGGACCACCTCGCCGGAGCGGGCGCGGGGCAGGCCACGCACGAAGCGAACCTCCGCCGGCACCGCATGGGGACCGACCTCGCGGCGCATCCAGCCCTTGATGTCGGCCTGCAGCACATCGGTGGGCGCCACGTCCGCCTCGAGGCGGACGAAGGCGTGCAGGGCCTCGTCGCCCGACGAGCCGGCCGGCACGCCCACGACCGCGGCGTCGGCGATGGCGTCGTGGGCGCGGAGCACGGCCTCGAGGTCCGCCGCCTGCAGCTTCTCTCCGGCCACCTGCAGATGCTCCTCGCCGCCCCGGGCGGCGCGGTTCTTCACCAGGTCGTCGACCACCGAGGGATCCGCCAGCGTCGAGGTGTCACCGAGATTGCCCAGGTCGTCCTCGGCGATCTTCCGCAGGATGCGGCGCATGATCTTGCCGGAGCGGGTCTTCGGCAGGGCCGGCGCGAACTGGATCACGTCCGGGGCGGCGAACGGGCCGATGTCGCGCCTCACCCAGCCGCGCAGGTCGGCCAGCAGCGCATCGGAAGGCGGCACGTCGGCCTTCGGCGTGACGAAGCAGTAGATGCCCTGGCCCTTGATTTCGTGCGGGTAGCCGACCACCGCGGCCTCGGCGACGTCGTGATGGCCGACCAGGGCGGATTCGATCTCGGCGGTCCCCAGGCGGTGGCCGGAAACGTTGATCACGTCGTCCACGCGGCCGGTGATCCAGTAGTAGCCGTCCTCGTCGCGTCGCGCGCCGTCGCCGGTGAAGTACTTGCCGGGGTAGGTCGAGAAGTAGGTCTCGATGAAGCGCTGGTGGTCGCCGTAGACCGTGCGCATCTGGCCGGGCCAGGAGTCGATCAGGCAGAGGTTGCCGGTCACCGCCCCCTCCAGCACCTTGCCGTCGGCGTCGACCAGCTGCGGCTTCACGCCCGGCAGCGGCCTGGTGCAGGAACCGGGCTTGAGCGGTGTGGCGCCGGGAAGCGGGCTCATCAGCGCCGCGCCCGTCTCGGTCTGCCACCAGGTGTCGACGATCGGGCAGCGCTCCTCGCCGACCACGCGGTGATACCAGAGCCAGGCTTCCGGATTGATCGGCTCGCCGACCGTGCCGAGGAGCCGGATCGAGGCGCGCGAGGTGCGCTTCACCGGCGCGTCGCCCTCGCGCATCAGCGCGCGGATGGCGGTGGGCGCGGTGTAGAAGATCTCCACCTTGTGCTTGTCGCAGACTTCCCAGAACCGTGAGGAGGTCGGGTAATTGGGGACGCCTTCGAACATCACGCTGGTGGCGGCGTTGGCGAGCGGCCCGTAGACCACATAGGAGTGGCCGGTGACCCAGCCCACGTCGGCGGTGCACCAGAACACTTCGCCCGGCCGGTAGTCGAAGATGACCTCATGGGTGTAGGCGGCCCAGACGAGATAGCCGCCGGTGGTGTGGAGCACGCCCTTGGGCTTACCCGTCGAGCCCGACGTGTAGAGGATGAACAGCGGATCCTCGGCCTCCATCGGCTCCGGATCGCAACTGTCGGAGACGCCCTGCTTAAGATCGGAATAGTAGGCGTCGCGGCCGGCGGTCATCGGCACGTCGGCGCGCGTGCGACGGATGACGATCACGTCGGTGACCATCGGGCAGGACGCCAGCGCCTCGTCGACGTTGCGCTTCAGCGGCACGGGCTTGCCGCCCCTCATCCCCTCGTCGGCGGTGATGACGATCTTCGAGTCGCAGTCCTGGATGCGTCCCGCCAGGCTGTCGGGCGAGAAGCCGCCGAACACCACCGAATGGATCGCGCCGATGCGGGCGCAGGCGAGCATCGCGACCGCCGCCGCCGGGATCATCGGCAGGTAGATGGTGACCCGGTCGCCCTTCCTGACGCCCTTGGCCTTCAGCACGTTGGCCATTCGACAGACTTCGACGTGCAGCTGCCTGTAGGTGAGCGCGTCGTAGCTGTCGCCGCCGTCGCTCTCCCAGATCAGCGCCACCTGGTCGCCGCGCGTGGCGAGATGCCGGTCGAGGCAGTTGACCGAGACGTTGAGGATCCCGTCGGAGTACCAGCGGATCCGGAAGTCCTCGCGGTCGAAGGAGACGTCCTTGATCTCGGTGGGGAGCTTGATCCAGTCGAGGCGTCTGGCGAGATCGGCCCAGTAGGCCTGGGGCTCGGCCGCGACGCGCTTGCAGGCCGCCTCATAGGCCTGGGCGTTCATCAGGGCCTTCTCGGCCCATTCCTTGGGGACGGGGAAAACCTCTTCCGACACGGTCCGCACTCCAGCTGCCGCCCAGGGACGCTGGGCGAGATACGCGCCGACGAGTATGCGGATGGGCCATTCAGCGCAACATTCGCCTTGCGCTGCGGCTTGCGGGCGCGCCGCGGCGCGGCCATGGTCCGGCCATGCTTCGAATGCCGGCTCGCCTCGCCGCCGCGGCGGCGCTCCTCCTGCTTTGCGCCTGCGCGCGGCGCGATCCGGTCAAGGCGGCGACGCCGGACGTGCAGGCGCTGCTCGCCGCCGTCCAGGCGGGCGACGCCAAAGCCTTCGAGGCGCGCCTCGACCGCCCGGCGCTCCGCGCCGACCTCCGCGCCCAGATCGCCGGCGTCGGCCGCGCCAACGGCCTGGACGTGGAGGGCGGGCCCTCGGAACCGGCCCTCGACCGGCGGATCGACCCAGCGGCGCTTCGGCTGGTGCGGCAGGGCACCGACCAGCCGCTCGCCGCCGCGCCCTCGCCCGGCCAGACGGCGGCGCTGCTGAAACCCATCGATCGCGACCACGTCTGCGTGCGCGATCCGGCGCAGCATTGCCTGCTGACCTTCGCCCGCGAGACGCCCGGCTGGCGGCTCACCGCCATGCCGGCCCAGCCCGGCAGCCGCATCGAGGTCGGGCCGGAGCCCGCGAAGTAGCCCCTGGTCCTCGCCCTCAGGAGACGGTGGTCCCGAGGACCGGAGGGGGTTTCCGACGAAGCGTCGGGATGAAGCCCCCTCCAGTCCCTTCGGGACAGCTCCCCCTGACGCGGAGCAACGCGGTCACACCGGATGCGGCGTAGTGCGCAGGTAGGGCTTCTGCTCCTTGAAGCCCTTCGGGAAGAGCTGCTTCGCCTCCTCGTTGGAGATCGAGGGGACGATGATCACGTCCTCGCCATGCCTCCAGTTGCCGGGCGTCGCCACCTTGTGCTTGTCGGTCAGCTGCAGGCTGTCGATCACCCGCAGCAGCTCGTCGAAGTTGCGCCCGGTGGAAGCCGGATAGGTGAGGGTGAGCCGCACCTTCTTGTTGGGGTCGATCACGAACACCGAGCGGACGGTGAGCGTGTCGTTGGCGTTCGGATGGATCATCCCGTAGAGGTCGGAGACCTTGCGGTCGTGGTCCGCGATCAGCGGGAAGTTCAGCTTCGCGCCCTGCGTCTCCTCGATGTCCTTCGACCAGCCGCGGTGGCTGTCGGCGGGATCGACGGAGAGGCCGATGACCTTGACGCCGCGCTTGGCGAATTCCGGCTTCATCTTGGCCACAAGGCCGAGCTCTGTCGTGCAGACCGGGGTGTAGTCCTTGGGGTGCGAGAACAGCACGACCCAGCTGTTCCCGGCCCATTCGTAGAAGTGCAGCGGGCCCTCGGTGGAGTCCTGGGTGAAATCGGGGGCGGTGTCGCCCAAACGGAGGCTCATGGAGATCTCCTGGCTGGTTTACGCTTATCGGCCCAGCGCCAAAGATAGTAAGCCGGATGCGGCTCCGCACGGCCGAATGAGGGTCTTCCCGCCATGCTCCTGCATCTCTCCACCTGGATGGAGATCGACGACTACCTGAAACGCTCGAAGACGGTGGTGATCCCGATCGGCTCCAACGAGCAGCACGGCCCGACCGGGCTCTTGGGCACCGACTGGCTGTGCCCGGAGATCATCGCCCACCAGGCGCAGAAGACGAACCCCGAGCTCCTGGTCGCGCCGACCTTCAACATCGGCATGGCGCAGCATCATCTGGGCTTCCCCGGCACCATCGCGCTGCGCCCCTCGACCTTCATGGCCGCGATCGGCGACTGGTGCCGCTCGCTGAGCCTGGCCGGGTTCGAGCGGATGTATTTCCTCAACGGCCACGGCGGCAACGTGGCGACCATCGAGGCGGCGTTCTCGGAGCTCTACGCGGAGGCGACGTTCCGCGACTCCAACCGCGGCTTCGCCTGCAAGCTGAAGAACTGGTGGGACCTGAAGGGCGTCATGGCGATCGCCCAGCGGCAGTTCCCGACCGGCCACGGGAGCCACGCGACGCCCTCGGAGATCGCGGTCACCCAGTGGGGTTATCCCGACGCCATCAAGGCGGCGAACTACGCCCCGCAGATCGCCCCCACCGGGCCGATCCGCGAGGCGCGCGACTTCCGGGCCCGCTATCCGGACGGCCGGATGGGCTCCGATCCGGGCCAGGCCACGCCCGAGAAAGGCGGCGAGCTGGTCGCCGCCGCCGCCCAGGCGCTGATCGACGACGTCGCGGCGTTCGGCGCGGAGCCGACGCCGGCTTAGGCCCAGGGCCGGCGGACGTCGTTGTGGCGCAGCCAGCGGATGTGGTCGGCCACGTTGTCGAGCCGGGCCTGCAGGGTGGTGACGTCGGAGGGGCGCAGCACGCCGCCGTCCATCCGCCGCAGATGCCGCTCCTGGCGACGGACGCTGGCGAGCTGGCGCTCGGCCCGGCGAGCCTCCATGCGGGCAAGTGAGCCGTCGGCGCGGCCGCGGTCGATACGGTCCTGCAGCCAGGACTCGCGGCGCGCGAGGTCCCAGCCGCCGGGCGTCACCGGCTGGGCCAGCACGGGCGCGGCGGCGCCGGCGAGGCTCAGGGCGGCGACGGCCGTCAGAACGGTCTTCTTCATCTCCAAACTCCTCTGGGTGTCAGGCCCGTTGAACGCCGAATCGGAAACATCGTTTCACGATGCGGTTGACGTCAGGCCTGCGCCGGCTCGGCCGCGTAGGTGAGCGAGACGAAGACGTCCTCGAGGTCGGGGTCTTCGGTGGAGATGTCCTTGATGTGCAAGCCCGCCTTGCGGATCGCGGCCAGCACCTGCTCGACGCTCGAGTGGCCGGTGCGGTAGCCGACCGAGAAGCCGCCGGAGCTCAGGAGGTGGGTTTCGAAGCCGGGGAGCGCCGGCGCCGCGGTCATCGGCTCCTCCGGCGTGACGAGGACCTTGCGGGTGTCGATCCGCCGCAGCAGCGTCGTGGTGGGCTCGCAGGCGACCAGCTGGCCCTTGTTGATGATCGCGATCTGGTCGCAGAGCTCCTGGGCCTCCTCGAGGTAGTGGGTGGTCAGCACGATGGTCACGCCCCTGCGGTTCAGCTCCAGGACGTAGTTCCACAGCTGCCGGCGCAGCTCGACGTCGACGCCGGCCGTGGGCTCGTCGAGGATCAGCACCGGCGGGTTGTGCACCATGGCCTTGGCGACCATCAGCCGCCGCTTCATGCCGCCGGAGAGCTGGCGCACATAGGCCTCCGCCTTGTCGGCGAGGCCGAGCGCGGTCAGGAGCTCCATGGTCCGCCGCTGGCCGGGCGGCACGGCGTACATGCCGGCGGCGACCTCCAGGCTTTCGCGCGGGGTGAAGAAGGGATCGGCCGCGATCTCCTGCGGCACCACGCCGATCGCGGCGCGGGCGTCACGCGGCCGCTCGTCGATGTCGCGGCCCCAGATGGCCACCGTCCCGGAAGTCTTGCGGCAAAGCCCCGCCAGGATGTTGATGAAGGTTGACTTCCCCGCCCCGTTTGGACCCAGCAGGCCGAAGATCGAGCCCCTCGGGATCGCCAGGTCGACGCCGCGCAGAGCCTGCATCTCCGGCGTGGTCTTGGTCGCCGCATAGGTCTTGACCAGGCCGCGGGCCTCGATGGCGTAGTCGGGAAGCTGCATGCCGTCTCCGGGATCGTTGACGGCGCAAAGCCGCCTCGCATACCTAGGCGCGCCGCAAGCCGCCGCCAAGCAGCCCGGTCGGCGCAAGGATGGTGAGATGGCCCGTCGAGTCCGAGACCTGGGCGCCAAGGCGCAGAAGCGGCCTGAGCCCGCGCCGGCCCAGCCGGCGCTGACGCCGGGCCTGCCCGCGCCCGAGGTGATCGAGGTGCGCTCCGGCCGGATCTCCTGCGACGGCGTCGGCGGCGCCCTGGGCCACCCGCGCGTCTGGCTGGAGATGGGCGAAGCCGACTTCGTCGAGTGTCCCTACTGCGACCGCCGCTTCGTGCTCGCCAAGGGCTCGGAAGGCGCCGAGGACGAGCGCCTGGCCCCCGGCGTCTACGAAGGCTCGCACGGGCACTAGGCTCAGGCCCCTCTTCTGGGGAGGGCTACACCCTGAGCGGCATCAGGATGTACTGGACGAGCGCATCGCCGGGATCGAGCACCAGGGCCGGATCGTTGGGGCCGCCGAAGCGCAGCTCGGCCGTCTCGCCGCCGATCTGGTCGGTGATGTCCATGAGGAAGCGGGCGTTGAACGAGAGCTCGAAGGCGTCGCCGTCGTAGTCGACCTCCAACTCCTCGACCGCCTGCCCGGCCTCCATGTTGCGCACGGTGAGCACCACCTTGCCGGCCTCGAAGGCGAGACGCACGGAACGGGACTTCTCCGCCGAGATGGTCGCCACCCGGTCGATCGCCTGGGCGAACAGCTTGGCGTCGACGCTGACCGTGCGGGTGTTGTCCTTCGGGATCACCCGGCCGTAGTCGGGGAAATTGCCGTCGATGACCTTCGAGGTGAGCGCCGCGCCGTCGAAGGCGAAGCGCACCTTTTGCGGGCTGATCTGCAGCTCGACGCTCTCGCCGGCGTCCTCCAACAGACGGCGCGCCTCGCCGACGGTCTTGCGGGGTACGATGACGCCCGGAAGGCCGCTCGCGCCCTCCGGCGCCGGCATCTCGGCGAGCGCCAGGCGCGAGCCGTCCGTCGCCACGGCCCGCAGCTTCGGCGAGCCGTCCTCCATCACCGTGTGCAGGTACATGCCGTTCAGGTAATAGCGGGTCTCCTCCGCAGAGATGGCGAAGCGCGTCTTGTCGATCAGGCGGATGAGGTCTGCGGCGTCCAGCGACATGGCGCCCGAGAGCCCGTCGGAGGACATCACGGGAAAGTCGCCAGCCGGCAGCACGGGCAGGTTGAAGCGCGAGCGGCCGGCCTGCACGGCGAGCCTCGGGTCCTCGCCGGTGAAGCTCAGCGACACGTCGGCGCCTTCCGGCAGCTTGCGGACGATTTCATAGAGGGTGTGGGCGGGCGCGGTGATCTGGCCGGGCTGGTCGACGTGGGCCGCCGCCCCATCGACGATCTCCATGTCGAGGTCGGTCGCCGAGAAGGCGAGGCCGTTCCGCTCGGCCGAGAGCAGGACGTTGGAGAGGATCGGGATGGTGTTGCGCCGCTCCACCGCGCTCTGAACGTGGCCTAGAGCCTTCAGCAGCGCCGCGCGCTCGATCGTCAGCTTCATGCGTGTGTCCCGAACCTCACCCGCGCAGCCGATCGCAAGGCCGCGCTTCCCGACTGGAAGGGACTTCGCACATTAGCGGATTCTGAGGGCCGCGGAAGCGCCTCCTTGACCGAGGCGCGGCGGCGCTGCAGCGGGAAGCTCAGGCCCGCGTGTCCACCGACCCGCCGGCGCCGTCGTCCTCGCCGCCGGCGTAGGGATTGCCGTCGCCCTTGTTGGCCTTGCCGCGCGCGCCGGCGCCCTTGCCGGCCACCACCACCATGGCCGGGCGCACCAGCCGGCCCAGGAGCTCATAGCCGGACTGCATGACCTCGACGATCGCGCCCGGCGGAGCGTCGGCTTCGGCGAGCTCCATCATGGCCTGGTGCTTGTGCGGATCGAACTTCTCGCCCTTGGCGGGGTGGATCTTCTTCAGGCCGTTGCGTTCGAAGGCGGTCTGCAGCTCCTTCTCGGTCATCTCGACGCCGACGACGAAGGTCTTGGTCGCCGGATCGGCGAGATCGGTGGGCAGGTGCGACAACGCCCGGGCGAGGTTGTCGGCCACGCCCAGCAGGTCGCGCGCGAACTTCTGGATCGCGTAGGCGCGGGCGTCGTTGGCCTCGCGCTCGGCGCGCCGACGAGTGTTCTCCGCCTCGGCGGCGTAGCGGAGCACCTGCTCCTTCAGGGCCGCGGCCTCGGCCTTCAGCGCCTCGATCTCGTCGGCGTCGAGGTCGTTGGCCGGCGCCTCGGCGGGATCGGCCGGGGTCTTGTCTTCGGACATGGCTTTCCTGGTTTCTGTTGTCTCAGGCGTTCATCACCTGGCCAAGCACGCGGGCGGTGTAGTCCACCAGCGGGATGACCCGGGCGTAGTTCAGCCGGGCGGGGCCGATCACGCCGATCGCGCCGACCACCCGTTGCGAGCCCGTCATATAGGGCGCGGCGATCACGGCGGAACCCGACAGCGAGAAGAGCCGGGTCTCCGCTCCGATGAAGATGCGCACGCCCTGGCCGTCGCGGACGCCGTCCAGCAGCTGGATGAGATGCTCCTTCTCTTCGAGGTCCGCGAACAGGGAGCGGACCCGTTCCAGATCCTCCAGCGCCTCGCGGTCCTCCAGCAGGTTGGCGCGGCCGCGGACGATCAGCGCGCGCTCCTCGCCTTCGCCGGTCCAGGCGGCGAGGCCGTCCTCCACCAGCCGCGCGGCGCTCGCGTCGAGCTGGCGCCGGGCATTGTCGAGCTCGGCCTTGAGGTCCGCGCCGGCCTCCAGCAGGGTGCGGCCGCGCAGCCGCGCATTGAGGAAGTTCGAGGCCTCCTGCAGGGCCGAGGGCGTGACGCCGGCCGGTAGACGGATCAGCCGGTTCTCCACCGTGCCGTCCTCGAACACCATGATCGCGAGCGTCCGCTCGACGCCGAGCGGCACGAACTCGACGTGCTTGACGCCCGCGTCGCGGATCGGGGTGACCACCACGCTGGCCGCGCCGGCCAGGCCCGAGAGGATCGAGGAGGCCTCGTTGAGCGCGTCCTCGTAGTTGCGGCCGTGGGCGCGCAGCCGGGCCTCGATGGACCGGCGCTCCTCCTCGGCGATGTCGCCCACCTCCAGCAGGCCGTCGACGAACAGGCGCAGGCCCGCATGGGTCGGCAGCCGCCCGGCGCTGACGTGCGGCGCGCCCAGCAGCCCGAGCTGCGTCAGGTCCTGCATGGTGTTGCGGATCGAGGCCGGCGACAGCGCGATGCCGGCCTTGGACAGCGTGCGCGAGCCCACCGGCTCCCCGCTTTCGAGATAGCTCTCCACGATCCGCCGGAAGATGTCGCGGGCGCGTTCGTCGAGTTCGGCGAGCGACGGCCCGCGGCCTAGGAGGGAATTGTTCACGTCTGCCTGCGGCAGTCTTTCGAGCGCGCCCATGGACTGGACCTTGTCGATCTAGGATAAGCGCCGCCTCACCACGTGCAAGACGCCCGATCCGGTCTCGGAGTTCCTTCCATCATGCGACCCTCCGAACGCGCGCCAGACGCGCTGCGATCTGTAACCCTGGAGACCGGCGTGAACCGCTATGCGGAGGGCTCGTGCCTGGCGAGCTTCGGCCATACGCGGGTGCTGGTGACGGCGAGCCTGGAGGAAGGCGTACCGGGGTTCCTGCGCGGCACGGGGCAAGGCTGGGTCACGGCGGAGTACGGCATGCTGCCGCGCGCCACCCACACGCGCGGCCGGCGCGAGGCCGCCCAGGGCAAGCAGTCCGGCCGCACGCAGGAGATCCAGCGGCTGATCGGCCGCTCGCTGCGCGCGGTGGTCGACCTGAAGGCGCTGGGCGAGCGCCAGATCACCCTCGACTGCGACGTGATCCAGGCGGACGGCGGCACGCGCACCGCCTCGGTGACCGGCGCCTGGGTCGCGCTGCGCCAGGCGACCCGCTACCTCGTCGCGGAGGGGGTGATGGCCAGGGACCCGATCCTCGACCAGGTGGCGGCGATCAGCTGCGGGGTGTTCTCGGGAATCCCGGTGCTGGACCTCGACTACGAGGAGGACTCCACCGCCGAGGCCGACGCCAACTTCGTGCTGACCGGGACCGGCGACATCGTCGAAATCCAGGCGACAGGGGAGAAGCGCGGCTTCTCTGAGGCCGAGTTCGAGGCCCTGTTCGCGCTCGCGCGCAAGGGCATCGGCGAGCTCTGCATCCTGCAGCGGGCGGCGGCGGCCCTCCCCTAGCCGGAAGGCCCTGCTCGCTCGGGCGAGCTGTCCCTCCCGCAGGGAGGGACGTTCGACGTCAGATCCCCGGCAGCAGGTGGCGGAACGCCGAAGCCGGCATACGGGCGAGTTCGCGCGCAAGCGGGGCGAACAAGGCGTCGAGGAAACGCTCGATAGCAGCGACCATCTCACTCTCCTTTGTGCAGCGCATTATTGCTGCATCGCACATAAGATCGAGAGATTGAAAGTGCAAGATTTCTGGCTGTCTAGCCGTGAGTTGTTGCCGCAACGCCACAGTCGGTGCGCTGCAGCGCACCCATCGGTTAGGAGTCGCCCGCCTCGTCAGGAGCCTCGGACGGGCCCGCCTCATAGGTGAGGAGGTCGCCGGGCTGGCAGTCCAACTCGCGGCACAGCGCCGCCAAGGTCGTGAAGCGCACCGCCCGCGCCTTGCCGGTCTTCAGGATGGAGAGGTTGGCGATGGTCACGCCGACCCGATCGGCCAGTTCGGTGAGCGACATGCGGCGTTCGAACAGCACGCGGTCGAGTTGCACGCGGATCGGCATGGCTAGATCGTCAGCTCCGCCTCGCGCCGGAGCCGCGCGCCCTCGCGGAACACCTCGGCGAGCACGAACACCACCAGCACGGAGAACCAGGCGGTCAGGCTGAGGCCGGGCCGCTGCTTGGCGAGTTCCGGCGCGAGCCACGCGCCGGCCGCCCAGACGACATAGCGGCCGAGCTCGAGGGCCGCCAGCATGGCGCCGATCAGCCGCAGGCGGCTGACGTTGTCCGGATGGAAGGGATCGCCCGCGGTGAGCGTCACGAAGATGCGCCGCAGGCGTCCGACGATCACCAGCACGCCGGCGATGTAGAGGCCCGCCGCCAACAGACCGCCGGTGACGGTCGGCCAACGGCTGGCGAGCGAGGCGCCGGCGGCCGGAAGCGTCACGCCCTGCAGCAGGCCGGGATTGAAGCTGAACACCAGAGCGCTGATCACCATCAGGCCGACGGCGGCCACGCCGATCATCAGGGCCGCGTAGACGACGTCCAGGATCACCTTGAGGAAGCTCGAGACCGATCCCGGACCCAGCGCACGCATCATGATCCCGGCCCCTCCGCGACCGCCGACGGACCCGACCAGGCCCATGCGACGCGGAACCCTACTGGATCACGCCGGCGGCCGCGATGGCGAGCAGCGGCAGGCCGATGATCGGCAGCGCGGCGAGCGCGAAAACCAGCCCCAGGGCGGCGCGGTCGAACGTGCGGGTGAGCGACTTGGTCATGGCGATAGCCCCTTCGATGTCTGTTGCTGCAGCGCAGCGATGTTCCTGGACGGCCATGCCGTCCTGCTGGGCCAGAGGGATAGGTCCGCATCGAAACTCGATCAAATGAATATCGATTAACAATATTAAACTTTCGCAATGCAACGGTCGTCGGCGGCGCTATGGTCCGCGGCCCGAAGGAGGCGCGAACACATGGCCCTGAAGCTCGAGCCCGGTGCGCGGCTGGTCGTGGCGACCCACAATCCGGGCAAGGCGCGCGAGCTGGCGGAGATCCTCGGCGGCGGTTTCCAGATCGCCACGGCCGGCGAGCTGGGCCTCCGCGAGCCGGAGGAGACCGAATCGACGTTCGCCGGCAATGCGCTGCTGAAGGCGCGCCTGGCGGCCGACGCCAGCGGGAGGATCGCGCTCGCCGACGACTCCGGCCTGTCGGTCAGGGCGCTGGACGGCCAGCCGGGCGTCTATTCCGCACGCTGGGCGGGGCCGGGCCGTGACTTCCCGCTCGCCATGGCGAAGGTCGAAGAGCGGCTGGGCGCGGCCGAAAGCGACGACCTCGCCGCCTGGTTCACCTGCGCGCTGGCGCTCGCCTGGCCGGACGGACCGGTGGTGGTCGTCGAGGGCCGGGTGGACGGGAGCCTGACCTTCCCGCCGCGCGGCGGCCGCGGCTTCGGCTACGACCCGATCTTCGTGCCCGAGGGCCGCCGCGAGACCTTCGGTGAGATGGACCCGGCCGAGAAGGAGCAGATGAGCCATCGGTCGCGGGCGTTCGCCAAGCTGAAGGCCGCGCTGATTTGAGCGCGCCCGCGCCGCTCGCGATCTATGTCCACTGGCCCTACTGCGCGCGGATCTGCCCCTACTGTGATTTCAACGTGGTCCGCGCGCGCGGCGGCCCCGAGGCGGCCGCGCTGGCCCGCGCCATCGTCGCCGACCTGGAGGCGCAGGCGGCGCTCGCCGGGCCGCGCACGCTGGTCTCGATCTTCTTCGGCGGCGGCACGCCCTCGCTGATGGACCCGGCGTGGACGGCGCAGATCATAGACGCCGCCCGTCGGCTATGGCGCCCGGCGGCCGAGCTGGAGGTCACCCTGGAGGCCAATCCGACGGATGCCGAGGCCGCCGCCTTCCGGGCCTTCGCCGAGGCTGGCGTCAACCGCCTGTCGCTCGGCTTGCAGTCGCTGGACGATCGGGCGCTGGCCTTCCTCGGCCGCAATCACGACGCGGCGGCCGGCATCCGGGCGGCTGAGGCGGCTCGGGGCGTCTTCCGCAGGCTCTCGATCGATCTGATCTACGCCCGGCCGGGACAGACGCCCGCCGCCTGGGCCGCCGAGCTCGGCCGGGCGCTGGCGCTGGGACCCGAGCACGTCTCGCCCTACCAGCTCACCATCGAGGCCGGCACGGCGTTCGAGCGTGCGGTGCGCCGCGGCCGCTGGGCGCCGCCCGATCCGGAGACGGCGGCCCACCTGTTCGAGACCACCCAGGCCGTGCTCGGGACAGCCGGCTTCGACGCCTACGAGGTCTCCAACCACGCCCGCGGGGCGGCTGCGCAGTCGCGCCACAACCTCGTCTACTGGCGTGGCGGGGACTATCTCGGCGTCGGCCCCGGCGCGCATGGGCGGATCACGATCGAGGGCGTCCGCCAGGCGACCCTGACCGAGGCCCGCCCGGCCGACTACATCCGCCGCGTGGCCGAGCGCGGCGCGGGCTTGGCGAGCCGCCTGACGCTGTCGCTTCGGGAAGCGGCGGAGGAGCGCCTGCTCACCGGCCTGCGGATCACCGAGGGCGTGCCGCTCGGGGCCCTGGCGGCGCTGGTGATCCCCCCGCAGCGGATCGCCGAGCTGACCACGCTCGGCCTGCTGGCGGCCGACCCTGCCCGGCTGCGCGCCACCCCGGCCGGCCGGCTGGTGCTGGACCGGCTGACCGCCGAGCTCGCCGCCTAGAGGGAAGGCTTGGCGGTCATCAGCCAGATGATCGCCAGCACGCCCGTGAATGCCGGGATCCCGCAGGCGAACCAGAGACGCCACAGCCGATGATAGGCGGCCGGCAGGGCCGCGCTCTGCGCCGCGGCCGCGCGGGCGAGATCGCGCATCCGAAGCTGCATCCAGACCACCGGCAGCCAGAAGACCCCGACCAATACGTAGAGCGCCAGGCTGAGCGCCACCCAGCCGTGGAGCAGCGGATAGCCGGCCATCGCGGCGAGCGCGGCGCCGCTCATCGGCTGCAGCACCACGGCCGTGGCGGTGAACAGCGCGTCGGCGACGACGACCGCGCCGGCGGTGTGGGCGATGAGCCGCGCGTCGGCGGTGCGATGGGCCATCAGCATGAAGAAGGCGATGCCGGCGCCCGTGCCGAGGAGCACCGTCGCGCCCACGATGTGCAGCGCCTTGAGCGCGAGATAGAGGCTCATCGTTCGTCCATCATGGCGAGCGCCGCCATGGCCAGGACGGCGGCGGGAACGGCTTTCACCAGCGGCCCAAGCGGGTCCAGCCACAGGCCCGGCGCCCAGACGAGGCTGCCGGCCAGATAGCCAAGGGTGAGAAGCACCATCCCCTTCAGCGCCAGCGACGCGGTCGGCCTCGCGGCGACGAGGACGGCCAGGCCGACGTCGCTCACCGCCCCGCCGATCACCAGCGCGCGCGCCGCGATCGGGTCGAGCCCGCCCTGGACAAGGACTGCGGCAGAGGTGTCCGTTCGCGCCAGCGCCAGCACGCCCGAAACCGCCCAGAAGAGGGCGAGCGTCGCGAGGATCAGAGGCTTGGCGAAGTAGAGCCGCGCGAACCACCGCTCCTGGGCGCCGGAGGGACACGCCTGGAGGACCTCCGCGAGCGAACGGATGCGGATCGGCGGGAGCTGGGAGGCGTCCGCCCGCACACCGAGGGCGAGCTGCCGCAGCGCCGTGGTGCGCATGGGACTGCGCCAACCGAGCCACGCCAGGCCGTCCGCCGCGCGGGCGGCGAGGCGGCCCAGCCAGACCGGCGCGGCGAGCACCGGAGCGGGTGGGAAGCCCTGCCACGCCCGCAGCCTGCGCAGGAGGTCGCCGAGCCGGGTGGTCTCGGGGCTCGCCAGGTCGAACCGGCGTCGCAACGGCGCGGGGGCGGCCAGCGCCCAGGCGACGGCTTCGGCGACGTCTTCCACCGCGACCGTCTGGACGATGGCGTCCGGCCAGAGCGCCGGAATCGCACCCGGGAAGCCCGCCAGTCCGCGCAGGAGGGCGCTGCCGCCATAGGCGGCCGGGGCGATCACCAGCCCCGGGCGGAGGATGACCCAGTCGAGCGGGCTTGCGCTCAACGCCGCGTCGGCGGCGCGCTTGGTCTCCGCGAAGCGCCCCGGAGCCTCCTCGACGCCGAGCGCAGAGATCTGGACGAACCGGGCGACGCCGGCTTCGGCGCAGGCCTGCGCCAGATCGGAGACGGTCCGACGATGGGTGGCGTCCAGATCGTCGCGCGGGCTGTCCTGCAGGGCGCCGGCGCAATTGACGACGGCATCGGCGCCGGCGAGCAATGGCCGCCAGTCGGCTGCAGCCATCCGGCGGAGGTCGGCCTTCACCCACTCCGCCGACGGGAAGCGGCGCACCGCGGCCGCGACGTCCCGGCCGATGCCCATGACCTCGCGTCCGTCCCGCAAGAGCCGCGCGGTCACATAGCCGCCGAGCAGTCCATAGGCTCCGATGATGACGACCCGCATCGCGCCCCCAGGACGTTGAGCCTAGCGCGGCCGGGTGTTGCTCACTAGGCGGCGCCGGACTTCAGCTTGGCCAACAGGCCCGCCTCGCGCTCCGGCGTGAGGCCGGCGCGCATCTTCGCCTGGCGCTCGGCCGGCAGCGTCCGGAACCAGGTAAGGGCGTCGGCGGCGGTGACGCTCACCGGCCGATAGGTCAGGCCGGCCTCGCGGGCGCGGGCGACGGAGCGGCGATGGAAACCGGGCTCCGCGCTCTGCGGCACCCAGACAGGCATGTCGATCCAGGCGCCTACCTTGTTGGCGGCGAGGAAGCTGCTGGGCGCCCAGCGGTAGACCGGCTTGGCGCCCACGCCCGCCGCGACACCTTCGAGGAACGCGCGCATGATCATGGGCTTGGCAGGACCCGTGGCGTTGAACACGCCGGTCGCCCGCCGCTCGGCGACCTGGACGCTCCACTCGGCCAGGTCGCGCGCATCGATGAACTGCACCGGGTCGGTCCCGTCGCCCGGCGCCAGCACCTCGCCGCCGCGCGCCAGCCGGACCGGCCAGTAGGTGAACCGGTCGGTCTCGTCGCCGGGGCCGCAGATCAGGCCGGGGCGGATGACCGCGACCTTGTCGGCCCCGAACTGGCGCACTGCCTCCTGCTCGCTGAGGGCCTTCAGCGGGCCATAGAGCCGGAGGTCCTTGCTGACGTTGGTGGTCGTCTCCGCGTAGGGATCCGCGCCCTTGTACTGCGCGAGCGGCGCGGTCTCGTCGGCGCCCGGCGTCGCGTTGTCGGCATAGACCGAGATGGTCGAGATGAAGCTGTAGTGGCCCACATGGCCCTTCAGAACCCGGCCGGCGTCGCGGACCCACACAGGTACGGTGGTCGGGTTGTCGATGCAGGCGTCCCAGTCGCGCCCCTCCAACGCCCTCAGGTCGCCGGTGTTGCGGTCGCCGAGCAGCTCCTCGACCGGCCCCGGCCAGGTCTCCTTCTGCCGGCCGCGGTTGAAGATGGTGACCTTGTGGCCGCGCGCCAGCGCATAGCGCACCTGGTGCGGGCCGATGAAGCCGGTGCCGCCGAGGATCAAGAGCCGCATGGGTTTCGAAGCCTTTGGGATCGCGCCCCCGGCGGGTCCGGCCAGGACCGAGGCGGCAAACGCCGAAGCGGCGAGCGCACCGCGTCGTGTGATGCTCATGTCGGAGAACTCCTCCCCAAGGCGAGACCCTATCGGCTTTCGCGGGGACTGGGGCCTTACGAAACCGTCATGCGCGGCTTGCCAGGCCGGGGCGGAGCAGCGAAGCCTCGCAGCATGCCTCGCGTCCTGCCTCCGCCCGCGTTGAACGATGCGCCGCTCGCGCCGGGCCTCTATGTGGTCGCCACGCCGATCGGCAACCTGCGCGACATCACCCTGCGCGCGCTCGACGTGCTGGCCGCCAGCGACCTCGTCCTGGCCGAGGACACGCGGGTGACGGCCAAGCTGCTCAACGCCTTCCGCCTGTCGGCCAGGCTCGAGCGCTACGATGAGCACGCCGCCGAGCGCACCCGCCCCAAGGCGCTGGCGGCGCTGGCGGAGGGCGCCCGCGTGGCGCTGGTCTCCGACGCCGGCACGCCGCTGGTCTCCGATCCCGGCTACCGGCTGGTGCGCGAAGCCGCCCAGGCCGGCCATGCGGTGGTCCCGATCCCCGGCGCCTCGGCGCTCACCGCCGGTCTCGCCGCGGCCGGGCTGCCCACCGATCGAGTGTTGTTCGCGGGCTTCCCGCCGCCGAAGGGCGCGGCGCGGCGGCGGGCCTTCGAGGAGCTCGCCGGGATCCGCGCCACGCTCGTGTTCTTCGAGGGCGGCTCGCGGCTGGCGGCCAGCCTCGCCGACATGGCCCAGGTGTTTGGAGGGCGCGAGGCGGTGGTCTGCCGCGAGCTCACCAAGCTGCACGAGACGATCATCCGCGGGTCGCTTTCGGCGCTCGCCGCCGACCCGCAGTTCGAATCGCCGAAGGGCGAGATCGTGGTGCTGGTCGGCCCCGGCCGCGAGGAAGCGGCCAGTGCGGCCGACGCCGAAGCGGCGCTCGCCGAGGCGCTGACGCGGCTGAAGCCTGCCGAGGCGGCGGCCGAGGTGGCCAAGGCGCTGGGCCTGCCGCGCCGCGATCTCTACCGACGCGCGCTGGCGCTGAAGCGGTGAACGCGCGCCGGGAAGCCCGCGCCGCCCGCGGGTTCGCCGGCCGCCTGGCGGGGCGCCGGGGTGAGCTGCTCGCGGCCCTGTGGCTGCTCGCCAGGGGCTACCGGATCCTGGGGTTCCGGCTGCAGACGCCGCAGGCGGAGATCGATGTCCTGGCGCTGCGCGGCCGCACGCTGGCGGTGGTGGAGGTCAAGCGCCGCACCACCCTGGCGGCGGCCATGGAGGCGGTGACGCCCGACCAGCGCGCCAGGCTGCGGCGGGCCGGCGCAAGCCTGGCTGCGCGGCGGCCGGCGCTGGCGGGTGCGTCGGTTCGCCTCGACCTCATGGCCCTCGCGCCGGGCCGGCTTCCTGTGCATATTCCGGACGCTTGGAAGGGGGCCTGACGGCGCCTGCGGGACGCAATGACACGCGAAGACGCCGAGGATTTCCTGCTCGAGGCCGGCGGCGTCGGGGACGGCGCCTTTCCGCTCCTCGAAGCGGCGGTCGCCTGCGCCATCCACGAGGACCCCGCCCGCGACCCGCAGGTCGGTCATGAGCTCGGCCGGGCGGGCGTCGAGCGGCTGAAGGCCAGGCTGCAGCGAGAGAGCCCCGAGGAGGCGCTGGCCGAGGCCATGGCCGGCGACCTGCGGCTCTGCGGCGACCTGTTCACCCATGAGGATCCCGGCAACGCCGACATCCTGTCCGTCGCCGAGCGGCGCAAGGGCCTGCCCGTGGCCCTCGGCGTCTACTACCTGCACGTCGCGCGCGAGTGCGGGCTGCATGTCCAGGGCGTCGACTTCCCGGGCCATTTCCTGCTGCGAATCGAGACCGAGGAAGGGCCGCTGGCGCTGGATCCGTTCTCGGAAGGCCGCGTCGTGCTGCCCTCGGAGCTCACCAGGCGGGCGCTGCACGCCGGCCTCACCCCCAACGTCGCCGACCGGCTGGACCGGCTGATGGCGCCGGTCTCCGACCGCGCGGTCCTGATCCGGCTGCAGAACACCATCTTCGCGCGCGCCAGCGCCGTGCACGACTATCCGCGCGCCGAGCGGGCGGCGCTCCGGCGCGCGCTGCTCGATCCCGCCGACCACCGGCCCTGGCTGGACGTCGCCGCCGCCCGCGAGGGCCAGGGCGCGCTGGCCGGGGCGCTGGAGGCCCTGGCCCGCGCCACGGCGCTGGACGGCGGGGCGGCGCTCGCGGCGCGCGCCCAGCGCGAGCGGGTCCGGCTCAGGCTGAACTAGCCGAACCGCGCCCCAGGGCTTAAGTCCCTCCTCGTCAGATCGGGGAGAGGGCGCATGCCGCTGAAGGTCGCCGTGCAGATGGATCCCATCGAGGGGATCAACATCGAGGGCGACACCACCTTCCTGATGATGGAGCAGGCGCAGGCGCGCGGGCATTCGCTGTTCGCCTACCTGACCGAAAGCCTCGGCATGGAGGACGGCAAGGTGCTCGCCCGCGGCCGTGACGTCGCCGTCCAGCGGGTGAAAGGCGACCACGCCCGGCTCGGAGACTTTCGGCGCGTGGAGCTCGCCGAGTTCGACGTGGTCCTGATGCGTCAGGACCCGCCCTATGACATGCGCTACATCGACGCCACCTTCTTCCTGGAGGCGATCCATCCCAGGACCCTGGTGGTCAACAATCCCGCGGAAGTGAGGAACGCACCGGAGAAGCTGTTCGTCACCAAGTTCCCCGACCTGCAGCCGCCCACCCTGATCACCTGGGACCGTGAAGCCATTCATGAGTTCCGCGCGCGGCACGGCGACGTGGTCGTCAAGCCGCTCAACGCCAAGGGCGGATCGGGCGTCACCCGCCACCTCGCGGACGACCCGAACCTGCCGGCCCTGCTGGAGCTGCACGCCGAGCTCTCCGAGGAGCCGGTGATCATCCAGAAATTCCTGCCGGCGGTCTCGCAGGGCGACAAACGGATCATCCTGGTGGACGGCGAAGCGGTGGGCGCGATCAACCGCATCCCGGAGAAGGGCCAGATCCGCTCCAACATGGCGGTCGGCGGCAGGCCCGAGCCGGTCGACCTCACCGCCCGCGACCGCGAGATCTGCGGCCGCATCGGTCCGGAACTGAAGGCGCGTGGGCTGATGTTCGTCGGCATCGACGTGATCGGCGGCTACCTCACCGAGATCAATGTCACCTCGCCGACCGGCGCGGTGGCGCTGAAGCGGTTCTCGGGCGTCGACGCCGCCGAGATCATGTGGGAGCGTATCGAGGCGGTTCGCGCCCAGGTTTGAAGCGGCGCCTTGCGATGCAACCCGCGATAAGCTAATTCTTCATGCAATGTTCCGGTTAAGTTCCCTATTCGGCCTCGGCCGTTCCCGGGTCTTGTGGATAACTTCCCGCGACACACAAGCTGTTGAGGGTCGGCCATGTCCGCGCGCGTGATGACGTTGGCGTTCCAGGGCGTCGAGGCCGTGCGCGTGGACGTGGAGGTGCAGCTAACCTCGGGCGAGGTGGCGTTCATCGTCGTCGGCCTGGGCGACAAGGCGGTGGCCGAGAGCCGCGAGCGGGTGCGCGCGGCGTTCACGGGCCTGGGGCTTGCCATGCCGAGCCGCAGGATCATCGCCAACCTCGCCCCGGCCGACCTCCCTAAGGTCGGCAGCCACTACGACCTGCCGATCGCGCTCGCGGTGATGGCCGCCATGGGCGTGATCCCGCCGGACGCGCTCTCGGGCTGGTCGGCGATCGGCGAGCTGTCGCTGGACGGACGGATCGTCCCGGTGGCCGGCGCCCTGCCGGCCGCGGTGGCCGCCGGCGCCATGGACCTCGGGCTGATTTGCCCGGAGGCGTGCGGACCCGAGGCGGCCTGGGCCGGCGAGACGCGGATCCTGGCCGCGCCGTCCCTCATCGCCCTCGTCAACCACTTCCGCGGGACCCAGATGCTGTCGGCGCCCAGGCCCGGTCCGATGCTGGACGCCGAGCGCGCGCCGGACCTGCGCGACGTCAAGGGCCAGGAGAACGCCAAGCGTGCGCTGGAGATCGCAGCCGCCGGCGGCCACAACCTGCTGTTCGTGGGGCCGCCCGGATCGGGCAAGTCGATGATGGCCCAGCGGCTGCCCGGCCTGTTGCCGCCGCTCACGCCGGAGGAGCTGCTCACGACCTCCATGGTGCACTCGGTGGCCGGACTGATCGCCAAGGGCCAGCTTACCCGCGCCCGGCCGTTCCGCGCGCCGCACCACTCGGCAAGCATGGCCGCGCTCACCGGCGGCGGGCTCAAGGCCAAGCCCGGCGAGGTGAGCCTGGCGCACAACGGGGTCCTGTTCCTCGACGAGCTGCCGGAGTTCTCGCCCAGGCGCTGGATTCGCTGAGACAGCCGCTGGAGACAGGCGAGGTGGTCGTGGCCCGCGCCAACGCCCACGTGCGCTATCCCGCCCGCGTGCAACTGGTGGCGGCGATGAACCCCTGCCGCTGCGGCCTGGGCGGGGCGGGGCGCGGCGCCTGCGGGCGCGCGCCGCGCTGTCAAGTCGACTACCAGCACCGCGTCTCCGGCCCGCTCATGGACCGCATCGACCTGCAGGTGGAGGTCCCGCCGGTGACCGCCGCGGACCTGGCGCTGCCGCCGCCCGCGGAAGGCACCGCAGAGGCCGCCGCACGGGTCGGCGAGGCGCGCCGCAGGCAGGCGGACCGTGCGGCGGCCGGGGGCGACGGCGCCGCGGCCCTCAACGCCCAGGCCGAAGGCGACTGGCTGGAGTCGATCTGCGCCCTCGATCCGCCGGCCCGCGCCCTGTTGAGCCGTGCGGCCGAGGCGGGCGGGCTCACCGCCCGCGGCTGGACGCGGACGCTTCGGCTGGCGCGCACCATCGCCGACCTGGAGGGCTCGGAAGCCGTCCGCCGCGTGCACGTCGCCGAGGCGCTGATCTACAGGCGGGTCGCGCCGGGCTCGACGGTCGCCGTCTCGGCCGCAGCGATCGGCTGAGCCGGCTCGCGCCAGCGCCGATAGACTCCGAAGCTGAGCGCGGCCAGCAGCAGGTACGTCCAGATCGCATCGGCCGTGGCGTAGGCCCAGGCGCGGACCCCGGGATCGATCAGCCGGGCGAGGTGGGTGGCCACCGAGAGCAGCTCGAAGCCGGCGGCGAACAGCGGCCAGTATCGGCGGCTGCGCAGCGCCACCCAGAGCAGCAGCGCGAGGAACAGGCCGTCGACGGCTAGCCCCGTCCAGGCCGGGCCCTCCCAGCCGCCGCGCCGCAGGATCGGGCTCGCCAGCCAGGCGACCAGGAAGCCCGCGGCCACCAGCCGCTCGGCCCGGCCGCCCTTCCACAGTGCGAACGCCGCCACCGTCCAGCCGACGGCGATGCCCAGCCAGGCGGGGATGGCGGGATAGGGATGCAAGCAGGGCGCCCCGAAATGAAAAGCGCCCCAGCTTGCATGAGCCGGGGCGCTTCGAGAACTGCGTTCCTGTTCGGCGTCAGGCGGCTTCGGTGTCGCCGATGGGCCGCAGCTGGCGGCCGCGGATCAGCTGTGCGAACTGCGGAGGCTTGTCGCCGCCGGTGCTGGTCATCACCGCGCCGAGACCGACCTGGTCCTTGGCGGCGCTGAGCTCCTTGTGGGTTTCGACGATGGCGCGGCGCGCCTCGGCGAGCGCGGCGAGCGCCTGAGCCGCGCGCTCCACGGCCTCCTGGCCGACCAGCGCCGAGAGGCCGGCCTGCTGGCGGAGCGTCGGCATCACCCCGGTGAGATGGGCGGTCTTGCTGAGCGCGGCGTCGATCGCCGCCTCGGCCTCGAAGAGGGCGCCGGCGATCTGTTCAGCCACCATCCGACGTTGCTTGAGCATGAGCGGGTCTCCTGCACGCGCCTCTTTTGCGGCGCGCCAGGTTTCCTAACCGAGGTATGGTTGCGATCCGGTTCAGAAACCGGAAAAAACCTGGCCCAGGTCCTCGAGGGCATGCAGCCCGGCCAGCATGGCGCCGAAAGCAAGCGCGGTGACGATCGCCACGCCGGCGATCGCGCCCAGCCGGGCGGCGGGGCCTAGATCGTTTCCGCCGAGCCGGCGCAGACCTCCGGCCGGAAGCTCTCGTCCAGCAGGACCCAGGTCATGCAGAGGACCTCCCGCAGGACCATTTCCGGCGGCTTGAAAGGCGCGAGCTTGCGGTTCGCCGAAACCAGGTGGCGCGCCATGGCCGCCTGCGCCGGCGTCGCCGCCAGGTCCACGAGCTGTCGCTCCAGCTGTTCCCAGGAAAAGCTCGGGATCGGCTCCTCGCGCGCCGGCGCCGCCGGCCAGCGGGTCTCGAACTCGTCGATCTCCTTGCGCAGGCGAAGCGCCCGCCCGATCACCGCCCGATTGTCGAAGTGCATCCAGTCGCCCATGGCTCACCCCTGTCGTCGCCGGCGCATCCGGCCATGGGGCGGCGGGACTGTCTGTCCTGACCGGATGCTGTCCTGACCCGGTCAGGACAGGATTGGCGCCAACCCGGCGCAGCAGGCGGGCGGCGGCGTAGCGGTCGTCGACTCCCAGTTTGCGCCGGGCGCGGTCGCAGTAGGTGTCGACCGAGGTCTTGGACATGCCGAGCTCGCGGGCGATCTGCTTGGAGGACAGATGCTCATCCACGAGCTGCAGGCATTCACGCTCCCGGGGCGTGAGCAGCTCGAGCGGATCGGCGGGCGTGGCGGTCTGCGCGCGCATAACGGTGGATTATAAACGCCGCTGCGCGCCGCGCGTCCAGTTTCCCGCAACACCGGTATGGGCTTTAGGGCTATCCTGCGCGCCCGGCGGAGGCGGTGATGCAGCGCAGGGAGCAGGGTCGACACCCAGGCTTGGAGACGGCGATCGGGGCCCGGATCCGCGCCCGCCGTCGCCAGCTCGGCCTCAGCCAGACCGAGCTCGCCGAGCGGCTCGGGGTCTCCTTCCAGCAGGTCCAGAAGTACGAGCAGGGGACCAATCGGGTCGCCGCCTCCACGCTGGTGGCGGCCGCCGCGGCGCTCGCCACGACCGTCGGCTGGCTGGTGGGCGAGGATGTGTCGACCTCGCCGGGGGATGACGAGCTCTTCCAGGCGCTCGCCAGGCCCGGGGCCATCGAGATGCTGCGCGCGTTCAACGCCATCCCCGACGCCCGGGCTCGTTCGGCGCTGCAGACGCTCACCCAGGAGATGGCGGCGGCGCGGCAGCCCGCGGATTTGACCGACCGTTAAGCCGCCGCCGCTAGTCTCGCGGACCCATGACCCGGCCCCGACGACCCCTCAGCGAGCGACGCCCCCGGCGCGCGGCGATCACCGCCGAGCAGCTCGGGGCGCTGAGCCACGAGTTCCGGACGCCGCTGAACGGGGTGATCGGCATGGCCGGCCTCCTGGAGGGCACGCGGCTCACCCCCGAGCAGCGCGCCTACGTGCTCGCGCTTCGGGAAAGCGGCGAGCACCTGCTCACCTTGGTCAACGACGTGCTGGACTTCGCCAAGCTCGGGGCCGCGCGTCTCGACCTGCATCCCGGTCCGGTGGACATCGAGGCGCTGCTGCGCGGCCTTTGCGAGTTGCTCGCGCCGCGGGCCCGCGAGAAGGGCCTGGAGATCGCCTGGGCCGCGCCGGCGAGTCTCGGCGAGATCGAAGCCGACGAGGGCCGCCTGCGCCAGATCCTGCTCAACTTCGCCGGCAACGCCGTCAAGTTCACCCGGACCGGCGGCGTCCTCATCTCGGCCGAGTCGGTCGCACGAGGGCGGGTGCGGTTCTCGGTGGAGGACACCGGCCCCGGCGTCTCGCCGGCCGCGCGCGAGCGGATCTTCGACGCCTTCGCTCAGGCCGAGGCCGCGCACGCCGCGCTCGGGGGCGCCGGGCTGGGGCTGGCGATCGCGCGCAGCCTGGCCTTGGCGATGGACGGCGAGGTGGGGGTTGAGACGCGACCCGACGGCGGCGCCCTGTTCTGGTTTGAGGCGGCGTTTCGGTCGCGCGCGCCGAGCGCGGCCCTGTCGCTCGCTGGGCGGCGGATCGGGGTCGCCAGCGCCAATCCCATGCTGCGCGAGGCGGTGCGCCGGCAGGTCGCGGGCTGCGGGGGCGAGGCGGCGCCGGGCGAGACCCTCGCCGACGCGCTCGCCGCGACCGCCCCGGGCGACGCGCTGCTGCTCGACCATGCGCTGGCCGCGCCCGGCCGCAGGCTTCGGCCCCCCTCCGACCGGGCGGCCATCGTCCTGCTCTCGGCCAAGGAGCGGCAGGCGATCGCGGGCTATCGGCAGGTGGGCTTCGCCGGCTATCTGATCAAGCCGCTGCGCCGCGCCTCGCTCGTCGAGCGCGTCCGCATCGCCACCGGAGACCCGGCGACGCCGGCGGCCGAGCCGGACGAACGCATCGCCGCAGCCGTCGCGCCGGGCGCACGCGTGCTGCTGGTGGAGGACAATCCGATCAACGCCATGCTCGGCCGCGCGCTGTTGGCGCGCGAGGGCTGCGCCGTCGACCAGGCGGGCTGCGGCGAGGAGGCGATCGCCGCCTGCGGCGTCGGAAGCTACGATCTGATCCTGATGGACATGCGCATGCCGGACCTGTCGGGCGAGGACACCGCGCGCGCCTTGCGCCGGCTGGGCGTCGCCGCTCCGATCGTTGCGCTCACCGCCAACGCCTTCGAAGAAGACCGGCGCTCCTGCCTGGCCGCCGGGATGAACGACTTTTTGGTCAAGCCGCTCTCGCCGGATGCGCTTCGCGCCATCCTGACGCGCTGGATCGGCCGCGTCTGGACGCCGGCGCCGCAGCACGCCAAGCTCGCCTGATCGGGGCGCGGGGGCGCTCGCTCGGAACGAAGGCTCGAATGACCGCAAGCTCCGCCGCGCCGCCGCGGCGCAAGCGCACCGCGCTGGAGGTCCTGGGCTCGATTCGCCAGCCCAAGGTCGCGGTGATGCTGGCCCTGGGATTCGCCTCGGGCCTGCCGTTCCTGCTGACGGCCAACACCTTCGGCTACTGGCTGCGCGACTCCGGCACGAGCCTGAAGGCGATCGGCTTCATCTCCTGGGTGGGTCTCGCCTACTCGATGAAGGTGTTGTGGTCGCCGATCGTCGATCGGGTAGACGTGCCGCTGCTCGGCCGGCTCGGCCGCCGGCGCGGCTGGATGCTGCTCGCCCAGCTCACGGTGATCGCCGGCCTGATCGGGATGGCGAGCGTCGGGACCGCGAGCGGGCTCACCGTGATCGGCGGCTTCGCCCTCATCACCGCGTTCTCCTCGGCCACCCAGGACATCGTCATCGACGCCTGGCGGATCGAATCGGCGGCCGATTCCGACGAGCTGGGCCTGCTCACCTCGGCCTACCAGCTGGGCTACCGCATCGCGCTGCTGGTCACCGACGCGCTGATCATCGCCGCCGCTGCGCGGGTCGGCTGGCCTAGCTCGTATCTCGGCATGGCCGTCCTGATGGGGGTCGGCGTCGCGGCGACAGGCTTCGCGCTGGAGCCGGCGCGAGCCGAGCAGGCGTTGCAGGCGAAAGCGCCGCTGTGGACACCGCGCGGCTTCGTCGACGCGGTGGTCGGCCCGTTCGTAGACTTCTTCGCCAAGCACAAGGCGGTCGGCCTGATCATGCTGCTGGCGGTGGCGCTCTATCGGTTGCCCGATTTCGTCATGGGCCCGATGTACAACCCCTATTACCACGACCTCGGCCTGACCAAGGACACCGTGGCCCTGGTGCGCGGCTCGCTGGGCCTTGCGGCGACCTTCGCCGGCATCGCGCTGGGCGGACTCACCTCGATCCGGCTCGGGGTCTTCCGCGCGCTGATGCTGGGCGTGCTGCTCGAGGGGCTGGGTACGGCCGGCTTCGCGCTCCTGGCGTACCACACAGAGATGCCGGTGTTCGCCGCGGTCATGAGCCTCGACAGCTTCGCCCAGGCCTTCGCCGGCGTGGCGTTGGTCGCTTACATGTCGAGCCTGACGAGCCTCGGCTACACGGCCACCCAGTATGCGCTGTTGTCCTCGACCTATGCGCTCTTGGGCAAGTTCCTGAAGGGCTTCTCCGGCCAGACGGTGGAGGCGCTGACGCCCACGCACGGGTTGCTCGGCGCCTACGCCACCGCCTTCATCGGCACCGGCCTGATGGCCATCCCGCCGGCGCTGCTGTTCCTGCTGCTCGGTCACCTGAACCGGATACGCCCCGCGCCCATGGCCACGGCGGCGGCGTGAACCGCCTGCGGTGAAAGCCGCTCAGTCGCTGCGTGAAGGCTCGAGCCGCGCCGCGTCCGGCGTCCGCCGCCGGGCGCTGGCCCGGAGCTTCTCGCTCTCGCTCTTCAACTGGCCGCAGGCGGCCAGGATGTCGCGGCCGCGCGGCGTGCGGATCGGCGAGGCGTAGCCGGCCCGGTTGAGGATCGCCGCGAACGCCTCGATGGTCGGCCACTCGGAGCACGTGTAGCCCGACCCCGGCCAGGGGTTGAACGGGATCAGGTTGATCTTGGCGGGCACGCCGGCGAGCAGCTTGACCAGCGCCTTGGCGTCGGCCGGGCTGTCGTTGACGCCCTTCAGCATCACGTACTCGAAGGTGACCCGCTTGGCGTTGGAAAGGCCGGGATAGGCCTTCACCGCGGCCATCAGCTCGGCGATCGGATATTTCCTGTTGAGCGGCACCAGCGTCTCGCGCAACGCATCGTTGGCAGCGTGCAGCGAGATGGCGAGCATCGCCTGGGTGCGCGCGCCGAGCGGGCCGATCTCCGGCGCCACGCCGGAGGTCGAGACGGTGATCCGCCGCCGGGAGATCGCGATCCCCTCGTGGTCGGCGATGATGTCGATCGCATCGGCGACATTGTCGAGGTTGTAGAGCGGCTCGCCCATGCCCATGAACACGACATTGGAGAGCCGCCGGTCCTCCTTCGGCGACGGCCATTCGCCCAGGTCGTCGCGCGCTGTCTGCACCTGCGCCACGATCTCACCGGCGGTGAGGTTGCGCACCAGGGACTGGGTGCCGGTGTGGCAGAAGGTGCAGTTGAGCGTGCAGCCCACCTGGCTCGACACGCACAGCGCGCCGGCCCGGCCCACATCGGGGATGTAGACGGTCTCCACCTCGATCCCGGGCGCCATCCGGATCAGCCACTTTCGGGTCCCGTCGCGAGAGACCTGCCGCTCGACGACCTCTGGCCGCGCCAGGGTGAAGGCTTCGGCGAGGGCGGCGCGGGTCTCCTTGGCGACATCGGTCATGCGATCGAAGTCGGTGACGCCGTAGTGGTGGATCCAGCGCCAAACCTGCGAGGCGCGCATGCGGGCCTTCTCGGGCCGCGCGATCCCCGCCGCGACGATCGCGGCGCGCAGCTCATCGCGCGTCATGCCGCAGAGGTTCGGCTTGGCGAGCGGAGGCGCCGCGGCGCGCGAGAGGTCGAGGGTCACGCCCAAGGATCACGTTCGTAAGGCTGGCGGGAGCCGCGGAATATAGGGCTCCCGCGGTCCACCACCAACTCGCAGCCTAAAGGTCCGGCGTCTCGGTGCTGGCCGCGACGCGGCGGCCGCCGCGGCGGCGCGGCATGGAGGCCTGCAGCTCCTTGGCGTCCAGCGTGCCGTCGTGATCGGTGTCGAGCTGGGCGAACCTCGCCTTGATCGCCTCGCCGATCGGACCTTTCAGCTCGCTCGGCTCGACCACGCCGTCGAGGTTGGCGTCGAGCGCGCCCACCATGCCGCTCCGGAAGAGCTTGGCCTGCAGGTCGTTGCGCACGTGGCTCGTGGTCTCGTCGACCCAGCGGTAGTTGACCCGGAAGTACATCATCTCGTCGGGCGTCTGCTCGCCCCAGGTGACGTTGCGCTTCGGGTCAGGGTTCGCCGGATTGTGGACCGAATTGTCATAGACCCAGGTGGCCACCAGCTTGGTCCCGGCCTTCACCAGGATCGGCTGCACCGGGTCGTAGTCCCGCTGCCAGTTGAAGTCGTACTTGGGCAGCGAGAGCAGCATCTTCTCCTTGCCGTCCGGCGTCACCGCCTTCAGTTCCACGTGGCTGCCCCGGTAATGGGCGTGCGGGTAGAGGGTGTAGACGTAGGCGTCCGCCGGGAAGGTCAGGTAGGCGACCTCCTTGTGAGCCTGCTCGCCGGCGGGAATGTAGAGCGAGAAGTTGCTGATCACCGCCGAGCGCTTGATGTACCGCGGCGGCGCTTTCAGCAGGTAGAAGCCGACCTGGGTGCGGTCCGTCGTCTCGCGACCCATGGTCGTGTAGTGCATCTGGAAGTGCAGCTTGCCGCCGGCCGGGATCGGCGCGCCCGAGCCGTCGGCCATGATCTGCGGCTGGGCGCCCGGCGTATAGGAGCCTACCGAGCCGCCGGGGATGTCCGGCGGATGGGACGGGTCGGCGATGGTGTTCGACACCACGTGGTGCAGCACCCGCCGGTCGCCCGGCTTGATCGCCACGGCGTGCAGCCAGACGTCTGTCTTGAAGGGATTGTCGACCACCGGGTTCTGGTACTCGATGAGCCCGCTCGCCGGCACCTTGAACGGGGGCAGGTCGATGACCACGTCGGGCTTGCCGAGCGCGACCGGCCACTCCGGCGCGGTGCGGTTCGCGTTGGCCAGCAGCGGGTCCGGCCCGGAGCCGCGCGGGCTCCCCGCCTCGATCCAGTGGACCAGCGTCTTCGTCTGCTCCGGCGTGAGCCCCTGGTCGTTCTTGAACACCCCGATGTGCGGGTCGGCGTAATAAGGTGGCATGCGCCGGGTGCGGATCGTCTCGCGGATCATCGGCGAGAAGCCCTTCACGACCTCGTAGCTGGTCATTGCGAAGGGGCCGATGCCGCCCTTGATGTGGCAGGAGACGCACTTGTCCTGCAGGATCGGGGCGACGTCGCGGGCGTAGGAGATGCTGGCGAACTCCGCCGCCTTGGCGCGGGCGGGAAACGCGATCGCCGCGCCGTCGGTCACGGCGGCGCGTGCGAGCTCGGGCGGCTTGCCGGCGACCACCGCGGCGATCGCCTGCCCTGCCTGCGACACCGGGCCGTGATAGGCGATCGTCCAAGACTTCGGGTCGATCACATAGACCTCGCCGGCGCGCTGGACGCCGAGGCCCTCGCCGACCAGCTGCTGCTCGTCCATCAGGATCGGCACGGTGAGGTGCTGTTTCGCGGCGGCCGCGGCCACTGCGTCGCGGCTGTCGGCGAGGCTGGAGTCCAGGCCGAAGAAGATCGCGCCTTTGGGGCGATAGGCCGCCGCGAGCTTCTCGAATTCGGCCGCGGCGGCCTGCGATGTCGCCGAGCCGTTGGTCTCGGTCAGGAGCACGATCGCGGGCGCATAGCCGTAATAGTAGAGCCGCTGGGCGAAGCGGGTCTGGTCGGTCAGCTGGAAATCATCGACGTGCGCCGGCAGCTGGACGGCCGCCGCCTCGGCCTTGGCCGGCGCACGCAGCCCGCCCGCGGCGGCGAGCGTCAGGGCGGCCGCGCCGAGCGCCGCCGTCGTCAGCAATGACCTCATCCGCAACCCTCCCGGACCTCGCGCCCGCTCCGCGCGGGTCGATATCACCGGTTTCCTGCCGCAATATTGCAGACCGGCAGGCTCCACGCAGCCTTCAAACATCCGTTCGAGTGGGCTAGCGTCCGCCGCTTGGACACGCCAGCGGGGAGACACCGGCGATGAAGGCGCTCTTGAGCAAGGAAGTGGGCGGGCCCGACACCCTGGTGCTGGAGGATGTCCCCTCGCCGCAGGCCAAGTCCGGCTTCGCCGTGGTCGAGGTCAAGGCGGTCGGCGTCAACTTCCCCGACGTGCTGATCATCGAGGACAAGTACCAGTTCAAGCCGGCGCGGCCGTTCGCGCCGGGCGGCGAGATCGCCGGGATCGTCAAGTCGGTGGGCGAAGGAGTCACCCACGTGAAGCCGGGCGACCGTGTGCTCGGCAACACCGGCTGGGGCGGCATGGCCGAGGAGCTGGCGCTGGAGGCCGCCCGGCTGGTGAAGATCCCGGACTCCATGCCCTTCGATGAGGCCGCGGCCTTCATCATGACCTATGGCACCAGCTGGCACGCGCTGAAGGACCGCGCGCAGATGCAGCCCGGCCAGTCGCTGCTGGTGCTGGGCGCGGCGGGCGGCGTCGGCCTGGCGGCCGTCGAGCTCGGCCACGCCATGGGGGCCCGGGTGATCGCCGCCGCCTCGTCCCAGGAGAAGGTCGACCTCTGCAGGCGGCACGGCGCCGACGAGGGGGTCGTCTACGGGCGCGGGCCCTTCGACCGCGACGGCCAGAAGGCGCTGGCCCAGCTGTTCAAGGACGCCTGCGGCGCGAACGGCGCGGACGTGATCTACGACGCGGTCGGCGGCGACTACGCCGAGCCCGCGCTGCGCTCGATCGCCTGGGAGGGCAAGTACCTGGTGGTGGGCTTCGCCGCCGGCGACATCCCGAAGATCCCGCTGAACCTCGCCCTGCTCAAGGGCTGCGACATCGTCGGCGTGTTCTGGGGCTCGTGGGTGTCGCGCAACCCGAAGAAGCACCAGGCGAGCGTCGCCGAACTCCTGGCGATGTACCAGGACGGCAAGATCAAGCCGTTCGTCTCCGAGCGCTTCCCGCTGGCGAGGGCCGCCGAGGCGATCAAGCACCTGGCCAGCCGCAAGGCCATGGGCAAGGTGGTCGTCACTGTCGACTGACCCGGCGTGGCCGTCGCAGCCTCTTCCGTCGCCGGGCCGCGCCTGAGCGGCAACGTCAGGGGTGCGCTCTGGATGCTCGCCTCGGCGGTGACGTTCACGGCGATGACCACCCTGATCAAGTACCTCGGGGCGGACTATTCGGCGGCGCTGCAGACCTTCTACCGCCAGGCGGCGGGCCTGCTGGTGCTCGCGCCGGTGATCGTCCGCCACCGCAGCGCCGCCTTCGCCACGACCCGGCCCGGCATCCTGATCTTCCGCGCCAGCGCCGGGACGATCGGCATGATCCTGTCGTTCTACGCCTATCAGAAGATGCCGCTGGCCGACGCCAATGCGCTCTCCTTCACCCGCACCCTGTGGATGGTCCCGCTCGCCGCGCTGATCCTGCGCGAGCGGATCGGACCATTGCGGATCGCTGCGGCGGTGGCGGGCTTCGCCGGCGTGCTGTTGATGGTCCGGCCCGGCGCCGGCGGGCAGTTCGCGATGGGGATCCCGGCGCTGGCCATGCTCGCCGCCTCGTTCCTGTTCACCTTCACGGTGATCGGCATGAAGGTGATGACCCGCGACCACGCCCCGATGGTGCTGCTGGTCTGGTCGGCGGTGCTGGGCGCGATCTTCGCCATCCCCGGCGCGGTGATCGACTGGCGATGGCCGAGCCCCCGAGACCTCGGCCTGCTCGCCGCCATGGGCGCGATCGCGACGCTGAACCAGTGGTGCTACATCAAGGGCATGCAGGAGGGCGACGCCGCGGCCATGGCGCCGCTGGACTACACCCGCCTGGTGTTCGCCGCCGCCGCCGGCTTCCTGCTGTTCCACGAGCTGCCTGGCGTCTGGACCATGGCCGGCGCGGCTGTCGTGGTCGCCGCGACCGCCTTCATCACCTGGCGCGAGCACGTGATGAACCTGCGCGCTGCGGCCTCCAGCTCTACCGTCTAGGACTGCGCGCGGATCCGCTCCACCGCGGCCTTGGCGGCGGCGCGGTGGCGGGGTTTCACGTTGCGGCCGACGAGCGCCATCATGGCGGCGAACACCGCCGCGTCGTCGGTGTAGCCGATGCCGGCGATGAAGTCGGGGATGGCGTCGGTCGGCAGCACGAAATAGGCGAGCGCGGCGAGCATCATCCCCTTGGCGGGCGCGGGCGTCTCCGGATCCTGCACGCAGTACCAGACCGAAAGCGCCTCGGCCGCGAACGGCACATGGGCGGCGACCTTGCGCAGCTTCGGCCAGAAGCCGGCGGCGACCAGCCGCTCGTTCAGCCGCACGACCCGCGGGACCAGCGCCCGGCTGGGATCGAGCGCGTCATTGACGTGGGGTGACGCTTTGTCGGCTCCGCTCATCGCGCTAAACGCTCGCACTACTTCGATCCGATCTTACGGGAGGCAGGCGTCCATGGAACTGAATTCGAACGTCGCGGCGGTCGTCACCGGCGGCGCCTCGGGCCTCGGCGAGGCGACGGTGCGGGCGCTCGCCGCCAAGGGCGTGAAGATCGCCATCTTCGACATGAACGAGCAGAAGGGCGAGGCGGTCGCCAAGGACGTCGGCGGCGTCTTCTGCAAGGTCAACGTGACCTCGGACGAGGAAGTCGACGCCGCCTTCGCCAAGGCCCGCGCCGCCAACGGCCAGGAGCGCATCCTCGTCAACTGCGCCGGCACCGGCAATGCGTTCAAGACCGCCTCGCGCGACCGGCAGACCGGGGAGACCAAGCACTTCCCGCTCGAGGCGTTCAACTGGCTTATCCAGATCAACCTCATCGGCTCCTTCCGGTGCATCGCCAAGTCGGCGCAGGGGATGCTGGACCTGGAGCCGCTGCAGGACGGCGAGCGGGGCGTGATCATCAACACCGCCTCGGTGGCCGCCGAAGACGGCCAGATCGGCCAGGCGGCCTATTCCGCCTCCAAGGGCGGCATCGTCGGCATGACGCTGCCCATCGCGCGCGACCTGATGAACGACGGCATCCGCGTGAACACCATCCTGCCCGGCATCTTCGACACGCCGCTCATGCAGGGCGCGCCTCCCAACGTGAAGGAGGCGCTGGCCGCTTCGGTCCCCTTCCCCAAGCGTCTCGGCCGCCCGCCGGAGTACGCCCAGCTCGCGCTGACCATGATCGAGTGCGGCTACTTCAACGGCGAAGACGTCCGCCTCGACGGCGCGATCCGCATGGCGCCGCGCTAGCGCCGCTCACGCCTGGGCAGGGAGAAGACGTGCGCGGCGGCTGAGATTTCGGAGCAGAACGCTCCAACTTCGTCGCGAATGGGGGTAAGCCCTGCGGCGATGGCCAGCGCTCCCCCGCCCTCCGCCGTGTCGCGCAACGCCCTGGTGATCCTGGCGGTGATCGTGGCGGGCGCGGCGGCCTACTGGCTGGCCGGCATCCTGACGCCGCTGGCGCTGGCGATCTTCCTGGCGATCATGATCGACGGCCTGGCGCGGGTGCTGGAGCACCGGCTGCCGGGCGTCTCGCGGCGCGCCGCCCTGCCGCTCGCGCTGTTGCTCTCGATCCTGCTGTTCGGCGGGGCGACCTTCGTGGTCGTGGCGCGCGCGCCGGCCTTCTTCAGCGAGATGCTGGACTTCGCCCCGAAGCTGATGGCCCTGATCGGCCGGATTGCGGGCCGCGTCGGCGTGCGCGTGCCGCTGACGGTCTCCGAGCTCGTCCGCCAGCTCGATCCGGCGCAGTACCTCGGCCAGATGGCGCGCGCGCTGCAGAGCTTCGGCTCCACCTCGCTGTTCGTGCTGGTCTATCTGGCCTTCATCCTGGCCGCCCGCCACGGCTTCGAGCGCAAGGTCATCGGCCTGTTCCCCAACCGTCGCGAGCGCCAGGACGCGATCGCCGCCTTCTACCGGATCCGCGACGCCGTCGAGCAGTATCTGTGGGTCCAAACGCTCACGGGCCTGATGGTGGCGGGGCTCTCCTGGATCGCCATGGCCGCGATCGGCCTGAACGACGCCATCTTCTGGGCCTTCCTGATTTTCCTGGCGGTCTACATCCCGGTGATCGGCGGCACCTTCGCCGGGGTGGCCCCGCCGCTGTTCGCCCTGATGCAGTTCGAAAGCTACTGGCCGGCGGTCATCCTGCTGGTCGCGCTGCAGGCGATCGGCGTGGTGATCGGCAACCTCATCTACCCGCGGATGCAGGGCAAGAGCCTCAACATCGACCCGATCGTGGTGCTGCTGGCGCTGGCGTTCTGGGGCGCGCTGTGGGGCATCGCCGGCATGTTCCTGTCGACCCCGCTCACGGTCATGGCGATGGTCATCCTGGCGCAGTTCGACGGCACCCGCTGGGTCGCTGTCCTGCTGTCCGCGGACGGCGACCCGCAGCAGCTGCGCAACCGCACGCCGGGCGAGGCGCCGGACGAGGCCGTCCGCCACGAACCGACGCAGAGATCGAGCGCCTAATCCGCATATCAGGGGACTTTAAATTGCGCGTCCGCGTCCTACCTATGGTGAGCCGGGGCCCCTGGGCCCCTCGCCCTTGCGTCCAACCCCCAAGCCCAGGGACGCAACGAGCGGAAGAGGCTCCGCCGATCCCCCACGGCGAGGCCATGCGCCGCCGGATTCTCTCCTCCGGCGGCGCTCTCGTTTCCGCGATCGAAGGCCCCCGATGAGCCGTGGAGACCGCGCCGGCGCCGTCCTGGTCCGCGCCGTCATGGCCGCGCTGGCGGACGATCCCTGCAAGGGCGCGGCGCGCGCCTTCGCCGCGCAGGCCGCCGAGGACGCCGCGCCGCAGGAACTCCCTGAACTCACGCGGCCCGAGCTCGCCCGGAACCTCGCCGACTTCTGGCGCTTCGGCGAGCGCCGCCGCGGCCGCGCGCCCACCATCCGGATCGTCCGCGCCATCGGCCGCAAGGCGGCGTTGGACCGCCTGGAGATCGTCCAGGACGACGCGCCGTTCCTGGTCGACTCGGTGATGGGCGAGATCGCCGACCAGGGCCTCGCGGTGCGCGCCATGTTCCATCCGATCGTGGAGGTGCGGCGCGACCGCGCCGGCATCCGGGGAGCGACCGGAACGCCGCGCCGGGAATCGATGATCCAGGTGATCCTGGAGCCGGTGGGCGCCGACCGCGAGGCCGCCCTGATCCGCGGCCTCAGGACCACGCTCGCCGACGTGCGCGCCGCCGTCGACGACTTCCCGGCCATGCTCGAGCTGATGCGCCAGGTGATGGAGGAGACCCGCGCCCGGCCGGACAGGGCGACGCCGGAGGAGACCGCCTTCCTGGGCTGGCTCGAGGCGGAGCAGTTCGTCTTCCTGGGCGCCCGCGCCTACGAATACCCGCGCCTGCCGAACGGCGACTACGCGCCGGAGGAACCGGTCTATCAGCCGCGCGACGGGCTGGGCGTCCTGCGCGATCCGCAGCGCACGGTGCTGCGCCGGGCGCACGAGCCCGCGACCCTGATGGCCCAGGTGAAGGAGCGGATCGTCAAGGATCCGGCGGTCACCGTCGCCAAGGCCAACGCGCGCAGCCGCGTGCACCGGCGGGCCTACATGGATTACGTCGGGGTCAAGCGGTACGACCCCAAGGGACGCCCGTTCGGCGAGGTGCGCTTCGTGGGCCTGTTCACCGCCGAGGCGTACGACGAGCCGGCCGGCGCCGTGCCCTTGATCCGCGAGAAGCTGAGCCGCGTGCTGACGCGGGCGGGCATGGCGCCCGGCAGCCACAACGAGAAGCGGCTGAAGAACATCCTGGAGAATCATCCGCGCGACGAACTCTTCCAGATCAGCGAGGACGAACTGCTCGACCAGGCGCTGGGCATCCTGCATCTCTACGACCGGCCGCGGGTCGGCCTCTTCGAGCGGCGCGATCCCTTCGATCGCTTCGCCTCGGTGCTGCTGTACCTGCCGCGCGACCACTACACCTCCGACGTCGAGGCGCGCGCCGGCCAGGTGCTGGCGGAGGCCTATGGCGGCCACATCTCGGCGGCTTATCCCACCTTCACCGAGGGCCCGCTCGCCCGCGTGCACTACATCATCGGGGTGACGCCGGGCGCCCATCCCTGGCCCGAGCTGCGAAACGTGGAAGCCGCGATCGCCGAGGCGGCGCGCACCTGGGCCGACCGCTTCGAGGCGGCGGTGCGCGCCTCGGACCGCGCGCCGGAGCAAGTCACCGACACATTGGGCCGCTACGGCCAGGCGTTCCCGGCCGGGTACCGCGACCGCTTCGACGCCGCCGAGGCGCTGGCCGACCTGGCGGTGATCGAAGACATGGGCCCTGACGAGGCGATACGGGCGCGCGCCTACCGCGCGCCGACCGACACGCCGCTGCAGTTCCGCTTCAAGCTCTATAGGCCGGGGGAGCCTGCGGCCCTCGCCGACGTCCTGCCGATCCTCGACAACATGGGGCTGAAGGCGCTGGCCGAGGCCGGTTTCCCGGTCACGCCGCGGGGCCGCGGCCCGGTCTGGGTGCACGACTTCGAGATCGAGGATCCGCGCGGCGAGCATCTGGTGTTCGCCGAGGTCAAGCGCTGCTTCGAGGACGCGGTCGTCGCGGTCTGGTGCGGCCGCACCGAGAACGACGGCTTCAACCGGCTGAGCGTCGAGCTCTCCATCCCCTGGCGCGAGGCCGCGCTGGTCCGCGCCCTGGCCCGCTTCCGCCAGCAGACCGGGCTCGATCCGTCGCAGCGCGTGCAGGAGGAGGCGCTGGCGCTGCATCCGGAGGTCACCCGGCTGATCCTCAAGTTGTTCGCCGCCCGCTTCGATCCGCAGGCGCCCGGCGACCTTGCGGCGCGGGAAGCGGCCACGGCGCGGCTGATGCGCGAGATCGAGGACGCCCTGCAGGCGGTCGAGAGCCTCGACCACGACCGCGTGCTGCGCCGCCTGGCGCGGCTCGCGGCGGCGATCCAGCGCACCAACTTCTTCCAGCCGGCCGAGGATGGCGGACCGCGGCCGCAGATCGCCTTCAAGGTGGCGAGCCTGGACCTCGCCGAACTGCCGGCGCCTCGGCCCTACCGGGAAATCTTCGTCTGGAGCGTCGGCGTGGAAGGCGTCCACCTGCGCTTCGGCCCGATCGCCCGCGGCGGCCTGCGCTGGTCGGACCGACGCGACGACTTCCGCACTGAGGTCCTGGGCCTGGTCAAGGCGCAGCAGGTGAAGAACGCGGTCATCGTGCCGGTGGGCTCCAAGGGCGGCTTCTTCCCCAAACGGCTCGGCCGCGCCGCCAGTCCCGAAGCCGTCCGCGCCGAGGGCGTGCAGGCCTACCGCACCTTCCTGCACGGCCTGCTCGACCTCACGGACAACCTGACGCCGGCCGGCCACGTCACCCATCCCAAGGGGCTGATCGTCCACGACGGCGACGACCCGTACCTCGTGGTGGCGGCCGACAAGGGCACGGCCAGCTTCTCCGACATCGCCAACGAGGTGGCCGAAAGCTACGACTTCTGGCTCGGCGACGCCTTCGCCTCCGGCGGCTCGGCCGGATACGACCACAAGGCCATGGGCATCACCGCCAAGGGCGCCTGGGAGGCCGTGAAGCGCCACTTCCGCGAACTCGGCAAGGACATCCAGAAGGAACCGTTCACGGTCATCGGCGTGGGCGACATGTCCGGCGACGTGTTCGGCAACGGCATGCTGCTGTCGAAAGAGACCAGGCTCATCGCCGCCTTCGACCACCGCCACGTGTTCCTCGATCCCGATCCGGACCCGGCGAAGTCCTGGGCCGAGCGCAAGCGGCTGTTCGACCTGCCGCGCTCCTCCTGGGACGACTACGACCGCAAGAAGATCTCGCGCGGCGGCGGCGTCTTCCCGCGGACGCTGAAATCCATCGCGCTCTCCCCCGAGGCGCGCCGCGCGCTCGACGTCGAGGCCGAGAGCCTGTCGCCGGCCGAACTGATCCACGTGATCCTGAAAGCGCCCGCCGAGCTCCTCTACCTGGGCGGCATCGGCACCTATGTGAAGGCGCGGGGCGAGGCCAACGCCGACGTCGGCGACAAGGCCAACGATGCGGTGCGCATCAACGGCGCCGAACTGCGCGTGAAGGTGGTGGGCGAAGGCGCCAACCTCGGCGTGACGCAAGCCGGCCGGATCGAGTTCGCCCTGATGGGAAATTCAGGGGCGGGCGGGCGGATCGACACCGACGCCATCGACAACTCGGCCGGCGTCGACACCTCCGACCACGAGGTCAACATCAAGATCCTGACCGGCGCGCTGGAGCGGAACGACGTGCTCACCCGCAAGCGCCGCGACGTGCTCTTGCAATCAATGACCGCCGACATCGCCGCCCACGTTCTGGCCCACAACTACGACCAGACGCTGGCGCTCTCGCTGCTTGAGATGGATGCGCCGGGCGAACTGGAGCCGCACGCCCGCTTCATGGCTGCGCTGGAGGCCGCCGGGCGGCTTGACCGGGTCGTGGAAGGGCTGCCCGACCCGGCGGTGATCGCCGAGCGCGCCCAGGCCGGCCGCGGCCTCACCCGGCCGGAGCTCGCCGTGCTGCTGGCCTACGGCAAGCTCGAGCTGAAGCGCGAGTTGGTGGAGAGCGCGCTGCCGGACGATCCCTTCTACGAGGGCGTGCTGGAGGCCTATTTCCCGCCGCCGCTCCGCCGCTACCGCGAGGCCATCCGCCGTCACCGGCTGCGCCGCGAGATCATCGCCACGGTGGTGGCCAACGATGTCGTGAACCGCTGCGGCCCCTCTTTCCCGAGCCGGCTGATGGCGGCGGCGGACTGCGATGTCCGAGCCTTCGCCGCCGGCTACGAGGCGGCCAAGGCGATGCTGGAGTTCGAGGATCTCTGGGCCCAGGTGAACGCGCTCGACGGCAAGATCCCCGCCGCCGGCCAGATGGCGCTCTACCGAAGGCTCTCGGCGGCGCTGCGCGGCGCGACCTTCTGGCTCGCCCGACGCGCCACGCGCGAGCTCGTGGACGTCCGCCAGCTCACCAGGCGCTACGCCCCCGGCTTCCGCCGGCTGAGGGAGTTGATGCCCGGCGTCGCCTCGACCGTGGAGCAGGCGGCGGTTGCTGAGCGCACCCGCCAGCTCACCTCGGCCGGCGCGCCGGAGGGGTTGGCGCAGGCCGCGGCGATCCTGCAGGCGCTGTCCACCGCCGCCGACCTCGTCGACCTCGCACAGGCCTCCAGCTGGCCCCTGCCCAACGTCGCGCGGCTATACCACCAGGCGGGCGCGGCCTTCGCCTTCGACCGGCTGCGAGCGGCCGCCGCAGGCTATTCGGTGGGCGACGCCTTCGAGCGGACGGCGTTGCGCCGGCTCTTGGAGGACCTGCTCGCCGAGCAGGCCGACCTCACCCGGGCGATCATGGAATTCGCAGGCTCCGCCCAGGCCGGCGAGGACGCCGCCCGCGCCAGGGACGCGGTGACCTCCTGGGCGGCGCTCAGGCGGGACAAGGCGGAGGCGGCGCGCCGCACGGTCGAGGAGATCGACCAGGCCGGCGGCGCCTGGACCTTCGCCAAGCTCACCATCGCCAACGCCGCCCTGCGCGAGCTCGCCGAAGACCGGCGGCGGCGGAAGCGGTGACTCCCTCCCCTCATGGGGAGGGACAGACCGCGAACTTCCCAACCTGCTCTCGCTGCGCTCGAGCGTTAAGGGAGGCACGTCAGTGCCGAAACACCCGCACGCCGGTGAACACCATCGCCAGGCCGCGCGCGTCGGCGGCTTCGATGACCTCCTTGTCGCGCACCGAACCGCCCGGCTGGATCACCGCCGTGCAGCCGGCGTCGGCCGCCTGGATCAGGCCGTCGGCGAACGGGAAGAAGGCTTCCGAGGCGCAGGCGGAGCCCTTGAGGTCCAGGCCGAAGTCGGCCGCGCGCAGGGCGGCGATGCGGGCGGAATCCTTGCGGTTCATCTGGCCGGCGCCGATCCCCAGCGTCTGGCCGGACTTGGCGTAGACGATGGCGTTCGACTTCACGTGCTTGGCGACGGTGAAGGCGAACAGCATGTCGCGCACCTCGGCCTCGGTGGGCGCGCGCTTCGTCACCACCTGGAGGTCGGCGGGCGTGAGGCGCGCGTCGTCGCGACCCTGGACCAGGAAGCCGCCGGACACCGACTTGAAGGTCAGGCCCTTTGCGAGGGGGTCCGGCAGGCCGCCGGTGGCCAGCAGGCGGACGTTCTTCTTCTTGGCGAAGAGCTTGGCCACGTCGGGCGCGATCTCTGGGGCGATCACCACCTCGGTGAGCAGGTCGAGGATCTTCGCGGCGGTCGCCGCATCCAGGGCGGTGTTGAGCGCGATGATGCCGCCGAAGGCGCTCACCGGATCGCAGGCCAGCGCGCGCTCGTAGGCCTCCAGCACGGTCTTGCCGGTCGCCACGCCGCAAGGATTGGCGTGCTTGATGATCGCGCAGGCCGGCCCGCTCCGGGGATCGAACTCGGCGACCAGTTCGAACGCCGCGTCGGTGTCGTTGATGTTGTTGTAGGAGAGGTCCTTGCCCTGCAGCTGCCTCGCCGAGGCGACGCCGGGCGGCGGATTGGGCAGGCGGTAGAAGGCGGCCTGCTGGTGCGGGTTTTCCCCGTAGCGCATGGTCTGGACGAGATCGCCGGCGATCGAGAACCGCCGCGGCGCCCGCTCGCCCAGCTCCCACGCGAGCCAGGACGAGATCGAGGAATCGTAGGCCGCCGTCCGGGCGTAGGCGCGCTGCGCGAGCTTGCGCCTCAGATCGAGCGAGGTGGCGCCGTCCGCCTCGAGCGCGGCCAGCACCTCCTGCAGGTCGGCGAGCTCGGTGCAGACCGCCACATAGCCGTGGTTCTTCGCCGCCGAGCGGATCATCGCCGGGCCGCCGATGTCGATGTTCTCGATGCTGGTGGCGAATTCGGCGCCGGAGGCCACCGTCTGCTCGAACGGATAGAGGTTGACGTAGACGAGGTCGATCGCGCCGATCCCGTGCCCCTCCATCGCCTTCCTGTGCTCGGGGGCGTCGCGCACGCCCAGCAGTGCGCCGTGCACCGCCGGATGCAGCGTCTTCACCCGTCCGTCCATCATCTCCGGGAAGCCGGTGAGCTCGGCGACGTCCTTCACCGGGACGCCGGCCTCTGCGATCGCCTTGCGCGTACCTCCGGTCGAGACCAGCTCCACGCCTATGCGGGCGAGCGCCTTGGCGGCCTCGATCAGGCCGGTCTTGTCGGAGACCGAGAGCAGCGCGCGCTTGATGGGGACGCGGTCGGGGGCGGCGGGGAAATCGGGGGCGGCAGGCACGGCATCCTCCTCGTGGTTGCAAGGAAATGCCCAGGCGAGCGGCGGACAGAGCCCGCGCTCCCCGGTGGTCGCCCACCTCAATCGCCAGTCACGCGGTGCGCCCGCGGATTAGGCCCGCCGCTCCTTCAGGTCAATCAGGTCGGCGCGCAGTGCGGCGATGTTGGCCGCGTAGCGGCTCGGACCGCCGCGGAACACCGCCGTCCCCGCGACCAGCGCGGTCGCTCCGGCGGCGATGCACTTGGGCGCGGTCTCGGCCGTCACCCCGCCGTCCACCTCCAGGACGATGTCGCGGCCCGTCGCGTCGATCATCGCGCGCAGGCGCTCGATCTTCTTCAGCTGCGAGCTCATGAAGCTCTGGCCGCCGAACCCGGGATTGACGCTCATCACCAGAACGAGGTCGATCTGGTCCATCAGGTGCGCGATCAGCTCCGGCGGCGTGGCGGGATTGAAGACGACGCCCGCCTTGGCGCCCAGCTCGCGAATGCGCTGCAGGGTGCGCGATAGGTGCGGCCCGGCCTCCGGATGGACGCTCAGGATATCGGCCCCCGCATTGCGGAATGCCTCCAGGTAGGGATCGGCGGGCGCGATCATCAGGTGCACGTCGAAGGGGATCTTCACGTGCGGGCGGAGCGCCTTCACGACGTCCGGGCCGATGGTGATGTTGGGCACGAAATGGCCGTCCATCACGTCGACGTGCAGCCAGTCGGCCCCGGCCGCCTCCACCGCGCGGGCCTCCTCGCCGAGCTTGGCGAAGTCCGCCGCCAGGATCGAGGGCGCGATGATGGTCTTTCGAGCCATGGCGCGGCTTTAACGGGCGCACCCAAGGCTGTCATCCCGGTTTCGACGGAAGGGAGAAGACCGGGATCCCTATTCGCCTGATGGCGCAGGACAGGCGCCGGGATGACAAGGAGGAGTTAGGCGCCGCGCCGGAAGCGGGCGACGTAGAAGCCGTCGGTCCCGCCGGGGCGATGGTGCGGCAGGATGCGGAGCGTCCCATCGGCCCTGAGGCTGGCCTCGGGCGCGCCGCCTTCGCCAGGCGCGATCGGATCGAGGCGAAACGCCGGGGCGCGGGTGAGGAACGCCGCGGCCTGCGCCTCGCCTTCCTCCGGCTCCAGCGAGCAGACGCAGTAGACGAGACGGCCGCCGGGCTTCACCCGCCGCGCCGCCGCCTCGAGCAGCCGCGCCTGGACCTGCGCCAGCTTCGGAACATCGGATGGCCTCGCGACCCACAGCACGTCGGGGTGGCGGCGGAAGGTGCCGGTCGCCGAGCAGGGCGAGTCCAGCAGCACGGCCTCGAAGCTGCGGCTATCCGGCCAGGCTTGGGCTTCGGCCGCCACCACCTCGGCGGCGAGGCCGGTCCGCGCCAGGTTCTCGCTCACCCGCCGCAGCCGCGCCGCGGAGCGGTCGAGCGCCGTCACCTGCGCGCCGGCGGCGGCGAGCTGCAGGGTCTTGCCGCCGGGCGCGGCGCAGAGGTCGAGCGCGGTTTCGCCCGGACGGACGCCCAGCGCGCGCGCCGGGACCGCGGCCGAGGCGTCCTGCACCCACCAGCGCCCCTCGGCGAAGCCCGGCCAGCCGGTGACGTCGCCGCTCATCGCCGTGCGGAACGTCCCGCCCGGCAGGCGCTCCCCCGCGAGCCCTTCCGGCGCGGCGTCCGGCTTCAGAGTCAGATCGGTCGGCGGCTCCTCGGCGATCAAGGCGGCGATGGCGCGCGCATCGTCGGCGCCGTAGGCCGCGCGCCACCGCGCGTAGAGCCAGTCGGGCGCGAGGCGGTCGGGATCGGCGAGATCGGGCGGCTCGCGCGTCAGGCCCCGCAGGACGGCGTTGACCAGGCCGCGAAGGGCCTTGGGCGCCAGCTCCACGGTCGCGCCCACCGCAGCGTGGGCCGGCGTCTCGAGCACGAAGAGTTGCGCCACGCCCAGCCGGAGCGCCTGCAGGGTCTGATCCGGCGGCGGCGACCGGAGCCGGGCCGAAAGCGCCGCGTCGATGGGGCCCAGATGGCGCAAGGTCGCCATGGCCAGGGCGCGGGCGAAGGCCCGGTCGCGCGGCGGAAGCGCCGCCAGCGCCGGCGCGCCCAGGCCGTCCTCCAGCCCGGCGCGCCGCGACAGGGCGGCGGCGAGCAGATCCAGCGCCGCCTTGCGCGCGGCGAGGCCGGAAACGTCCCTGGGCGCCGCCTCGGTCACCGGGCCGGCGTGGCCCCTCGCGGCCGCCGGCGCAAGGACGATCTCAGGCGGCCTGCTTTATCTCGGCGCTGGTCGCGGCCCCGCTCGCGCCGGCCTCGCGCCAGCAGGAGACGACCACGGTCAGGAAGGTCGCCATTCCAAGAATGGCCAGCATCGAGCCTGCGATCACGCCGGCGTCCGCCGCCTTGTTTCCCGACAGGAACAAAGCGAGAGAAGGGATCATCACCACCACCGCGCCGAACGACAGGACAAAGTTTGTCCATCCGAGCCGTCCGCCCTTCCCGGATAGCTGGTAGAAGGTCCCCATCAACGCCAGGGTGGCCCAGCCGACGAGGTTGAGGTGGGCGTGGGCCGGCGCAAGCGTGAAGTCTTCGGTCGAGCCCATGAACGCGCCCCAGACCATGCCAGCCAGCACGCATGTGGCGCCGGCGGTGAAGAAGGCGAGCGGTAATCTCTTCATGTGGAATTCCCCCTATTACTCGAGTCAGTCTAGCGACTGTTACGGCGTAAGAAACCAGCGTTGCGCCGCGCGCGCAACGACGCATCGCATCACGATCTACTTCAGCCGGCCGCTGGCGCGGTGGGACCGGAAGGCGTAGTCCTCCGCCCATGGACGAGCCGCCGCCCAACGCCGCCCCCGACAAGCCGCTCACGCCCGAGGCGCGCCGCGCGCTGGAGGAGGCCGCTCAGCGCCGAGCCGCCGGCGCCGGGACCGCCGCGCTTCCTGCCGAGCAGGGCGGCCCGAAGGGTCCCGAGCCCACGCGCTTCGGCGACTGGGAGCGCAAGGGCGTGGCGGTGGACTTCTAGCGAATCCGGGCCATCTCGCTCACCACCCGCAGCGCCGCGGCGTGCGGATCGTCCGCCGCCGTGATCGGCCGGCCGCAGACGATATGCGAGGCGCCCGCCTGCAGCGCCTCGGCGGGCGTGGCGGCGCGGGCCTGGTCGTTCTTCGCCGACCAGTCGGGCCGGACGCCGGGCGTGACCACCAGGAACTCCGGACCGCCCAGCCGGCGGGCAAGCGCCGCTTCGTGCGGGCTCGCGATCACCCCGTCGCAGCCCGCCGCGATCGCCTGGCGGATGCGCCGCTCGACGAGGGCGCGGGCGCTCTCGGCGTAGCCCATCTCCTTCAGGTCAGCGTCGTCGAGGCTGGTGAGCACGGTGACGGCGAGGATTTTCAGCGGCGCGCCCGCGCGTCCGCGCACCGCCGCAGCCATCACCTGCGGCTCGCCGTGCACGGTCAGGAAGTCGCAGCCGGCCCCTGCGATCGCCGCCGTGGCCTTCTGCACCGTGGTCGGGATGTCGTGCAGCTTCCAGTCGAGGAACACCTGCCTGCCGGCCGCCTTCAGCTCGCGCGCCACCGCCATGCCATCGGTCGCGAAGAGCTCGAGGCCCACCTTGTAGAAGCTCACCGCCTGGCCCAGGCGCGCGACCGCGGCGCGGGCCGCCTCGGCGGTCGGGAAGTCGAGCGGCACGATCAGGCGCGGGTCGGCGCGGGTTTCGGCGCGGGCGAGAGCGGCGGCGGCCATGGCGGCTCCTTCCGGGCAGGCGCGCAGGCGAACCGCGGGCGGCGGTTCGGCGGCGCTTCGATTCGGGCTAAGGGGTTTGCATGAGCCCAGCCGAGTTCGCGGTCAACTTTTTCGTCGCCCTGTTCGCGCTGATCGATCCGGTCGGCAACGTGCCGTTCTTCGCGGCGGGAACGGCCGGGGTGAGCGCGCGGGACCGGGCGCAACTCGCCGTCTACATCGCGCTGTTCGTCCTGGGCTTCCTGACCTTCTTCTACTTCACGGGGCTGGGGCTGCTCGCCTTCTTCGGCATTTCGCTGTCCGCCTTCCGCATCGCCGGCGGGGTGATCCTGTTCGTGCTCGGCCTGGACATGGTCCGCGACGACCTCTCGACCAAGTCGGCCGAGGTGGCCGACGCCCAGCCGAAGAGCCGGCGCGAGGCGGTGACCCAGCGGTTCGAGCGGATGATCGTCCCGTTCGCCATGCCGCTGCTGATCGGCCCCGGCGCGATCTCGACGGTGATCATCTACGCGAGCCAGGCGAAGGCTTTCGGCCTGGCGGGCGCGGCCGTCGGCGTGGCGGTGATCGCCCTAGTGGCGGTCTCGACCCTGCTGTCGTTCCTGGCGACCCCGCTGATCACCCGCGCGCTCGGCCGCATCGGGCTGACCATCGTGGTGCGCGTGCTGGGCCTGATCCTGTGCGCCATGGCCGTGCAGTTCATCCTGGCCGGGCTGTCGGAGGCCACGCACGGCCTGATCAGGTCTTCCGGAATCGCGGCCCCTGGGAGGCCATGACCGCCAGGCCCCACTCGTCGGGCAGGAGCTTGGCGACCGCGGCGATCGCCTTGTTCGGCGTCCCGGGCACGCAGATCGGACGGTTGGCCTCCACCGCCTCGTAGCCCGCCGCGGCCACCTCGTCGGCCCCGAGCCACAGCCACGCGGGCGTCGAGGCTTCGATCTGCCGGCGGGTCCCGGTCACGTCGTGGAACTCCGAAAAGGTGAAGCCCGGACAGAGCGCCGAGACATGCACCCCGTGGGCCTCGCCCTCCAGGTGCAGGCTCTGGGAGAACTTCACCAGGAAGGCCTTGGCCGCGCCGTAGAGGGTGTGTCCCGCCGAGGGCGGCACCAGCCCGGCCAGCGAGGCGACGTTGACGATGCGGCCGAACCGGCGCTCGACCATGCCGGCAAGCACCCGGTGGGCCAGCTCGCAGGGTGCGGTCACCATCACCTGGATGAACGCCGCCTGGTCCTCCCAGCGCGTCGTGGCGTACGACCCCGGCAGGCCGTAGCCGGCGTTGTTGATCAGCGCATCGACGCTGCGGCCCTGGGCGGCGAGGTCGGCGGCGAGTTTGCCCGGCGCGCCGGGATCGGCGAGATCGGCGGGCAGCACCAGGGTCTCGACGCCATATCGCAGGCGGATCTCGTCGGCCAGGCTCTCCAGCCGCTCGGCGCGGCGGGCGGTCAGCGCCAGGTCGTAGCCGTGGCTCGCCAGGATGCGCGCGAAGGCCGCCCCGATCCCGGCCGAAGCGCCCGTCACCAACGCGAGCCTGCGGTCCATTCCGCCCCTCCCTAGCCGGCTCCCAGCCTAAGGCCCGCGGCGGCCCGCGCCAACTCGGGTGCATCCCGTTGAACGCGCCGGAGTTTAGGTGTATCGCGCCCGCCGCACGTCGGCATCGGGCCGCAAGGGAACCCACGCCGTTCCCGGAGACTACGGATGGCTGACACGGCCGGCGCCTCCGCCCAGGCCCTGGACGAACCCCCGCACGCCCACACCCCGCAGTCGGAGAGCTTCTTCGCGCTCGCCCTGGGCTCCATGGGCGTGGTGTTCGGGGACATCGGCACGAGCCCGCTCTACGCGATGCGCGAGGCGCTCCGCCACAGTCGCAGCGGCGGCTCTGCGGAACTCTCGGTGCTGGGCGTCGTCTCCCTCGTCACCTGGGCGCTGATCCTTATCGTGACGGTGAAATACGTCGTCTTCCTGATGCGCGCCGACAACAAGGGCGAGGGCGGCACGCTGGCGCTGATGGCGCTCGCCCAGCGCATCGTGCCCAAGCGATCGGGGCTGGTGCTGCTGCTCGGCATGCTGGGCGCCTCGCTGTTCTACGGCGACGGGATCATCACGCCCGCGGTCTCGGTGCTGGCCGCCGTGGAAGGGGTGCGCGACGCGCCGGGCGCGCCGCATGCGCTGGCCGAGCTCGTGGTGCCGATCTCGATCGGCATCCTGGTGGCGCTGTTCCTGGTCCAGTCGCGGGGCACGGCGAGCGTCGCGCGCTTCTTCGGACCGATCACCGCCCTATGGTTCCTGGTCCTCGCGGGCCTCGGGCTGTTCCACCTGAAGGACGACCTGTCGGTGTTCCGTGGGCTCTCGCCGCACTACGGCGTGATCTTCCTGTTCCAGAACGGCTTCCTGGGCTTCGCCATCCTGGGCAGCGTGTTCCTGGCCGTCACCGGAGCCGAGGCGCTGTACGCCGACATGGGCCACTTCGGGCGCAACCCGATCCGCGCCGCGTGGCTGTTCCTGGTGCTGCCCTGCCTGCTCCTGAACTACCTCGGCCAGGGAGCCCTGGTGCTGCACAGGCCGGCCGCCGCGGTCGATCCGTTCTACAAGATGATCCCGCACCCGATCTATTGGCCGGTGCTGATCCTGGTGACGGTAGCCACCGTGATCGCCTCCCAGGCGGTGATCACCGGCGCCTTCTCGATGACCCAGCAGGCGGTGCAGCTCGGCCTGTTCCCGCGCATCTCGATCCGCCGCACCTCCGAGACCCAGGCGGGGCAGATCTTCGTGCCGCAGGTCAACACGCTGCTGATGATCGGGGTCGTGGTCCTCCTGGTGATGTTCCGCACCTCGTCCAACCTCGCCGCCGCCTACGGCATCGCGGTGACCGGGGCGATGTTCGTCGACACCCTGCTGTTCTTCGTGATCGTCCGCTGGATGTGGAAACGGCCGATCTGGCAGGCGGCCCTGGCCTCCACCGGCTTCGGGATCCTGGACGTGACCTTCATCTCCTCGAACCTGTTGAAGATCCCGCAGGGCGCCTGGCTGCCGCTGGCCCTGGGGGCGGGGCTGGTGACGATCATGGTCACCTGGACGCGCGGGGCGCAGATCCTGACCGAAAAGACCCGCCGGGACAGCGTGCCGCTGATCGAGCTGTCGGAGATCCTGAAGGCCCGCGCGCCATACCGCGCGCCCGGCACGGCGGTGTTCCTGACCTCGGATCCGGAGATGGCGCCCGTCGCCCTGATGCACAATCTCAAGCACAACAAGGTGCTGCACGAGAAGAACATCATCCTGACGCTGCACACCGCCGAGACGCCGCGGGTCTCCGAGAGCCAGCGGGTGCGCATCGAGCCGGTCAACGACGACTTCAAGAAGGTGATCGTCAACTACGGCTTCATGGAGAGCCCCAATGTGCCGCGGGCGCTGGCGCTGTGCCGCAAGCTCGGCCTGAAGTTCGACATCATGGCCACCAGCTTCTTCCTGGGCCGCCGTTCGGTAGTGCCCTCGGCCCAGTCCGGCATGCCGCTGTGGCAGGACAAGCTGTTCATCTTCCTGATGCGCAACGCCGCCAACCCCACCGATTTCTACAAGATCCCGCCCGGGCGCGTCGTGGAGATGGGCGCCCAGGTGACGGTGTAGCTTGGCGTTCAGCTACCTCGGCGACGGGCTGTGGGTGATCGCGCTCGCCATCATGTTCGGCGCCTCGCGCGAGGCCTGGGCCAAGACCCGGCCCGGCCAGGCCGTGCGCCTGCCGATCGGCCGGATCGGCCGCGGGCTGGGGATATGGGCGCTGCCGGGCGGCGCCTTCGCGCTCTCGCTGTGGCTCGCCCTGCAGGCGCGCGAGCGCTCGGCCAGCTTCGACGCCGCGGCGATCGTGTTCGGCATCCGCGCGACCGCCGCCTCGCTGATCGCGCTCTTGCACCTGCGCTGGATGCGCGCGGCGCTCGACGATCTGGAGAAGGGCGACGGCGCTTAAGCCTTGAACCGCCCGCCCGTTCGCCCTTAAAGGCGCGCGACCTTTCCTCCCGCCCGCGAAGGACCGCCCCGACCTCCATGGCCGAGAAGCCCATCAAGAAAGTCGTGCTCGCCTATTCCGGCGGCCTCGACACCCTCGTCGCGGTCAGGTGGCTGCAGGAAACCTACGGCTGCGAGGTGGTGACCTTCACCGCCGACCTCGGGCAGGGCGGCGAGCTGGAGCCGGCGCGCGAGAAGGCCCTGGCGATGGGCGTCAAGCCCGAGAACATCTTCATGCCGGACCTGCGCGAAGAGTTCGTCCGCGACTACGTGTTCCCGATGTTCCGCGCCAACGCGGTCTATGAGGGGCAGTACCTGCTCGGCACCTCGATCGCCAGACCGTTGATCGCCAAGGCGCAGATCGAGGTCGCCCGCCAGGTCGGGGCCGACGCGGTCAGCCATGGCGCGACCGGCAAGGGCAACGACCAGGTCCGCTTCGAAGTGAGCTATTACGCGCTGGAGCCCGACATCCGGGTGCTGGCCGTGTGGCGCGAGTGGCCGTTCAAGGGCCGCGCCGACGAGGTCGCCTATGCCGACCGCCACGGCATCCCGGTCGCCCGCGACAAGCGCAACGAGCCGCCGTTCAGCGTCGATGCGAACCTGCTGCACTCATCTTCGGAGGGCAACGCGCTGGAGGACCCCGCCGAGCCCGCGCCGGAGTTCGTCCACCAGCGGACCGTCTCGCCGGAGGACGCGCCCGACCGGCCGACCGAGGCGGCCATCGACTTCGAGAAGGGCGATCCCGTCGCGATCGACGGCGAGCGGCTTTCGCCCGCCGGCCTGCTGACCCGGCTGAACCAGCTCGGCCACGACAACGGCATCGGCCGGCTCGACCTGGTGGAGAACCGTTTCGTCGGCATGAAGTCGCGCGGCGTCTACGAGACGCCGGGCGGCACGATCCTCCTGGCCGCCCACCGCGGCATCGAGAGCATCACCCTCGACCGAGGGGCCATGCACCTGAAGGACGAGCTCATGCCGCGCTACGCCGAGCTCATCTACAACGGCTTCTGGTTCTCGCCCGAGCGCGAGATGCTGCAGGCCGCCATCGACCAGTCCCAGGCGATGGTTTCGGGCCGCGTGCGGGTGAAGCTCTACAAGGGCAACGTCACCGTGACCGGCCGCGAGAGCCCCTATTCGCTCTACGACAAGGAGCTGGTGACTTTCGAGGAGGGCGCCGTCGCCTACGACCACCGCGACGCCGCGGGCTTCATCAAGCTCAATGCGCTCCGTCTGCGCGTGAAGGCCAGCCGCGACCGGCGCTGAGCCCCGTCGGACTCAGCTGTCCAGCCGGTTGTACGGATAGCGGTCGCGGATCTCGGCCTGGAAAAAGCGGCCCTTGGATTCCGCCTCGCAGAACGAGCGGTGCACCTCGCCGGGCACGCCGACGTAGACATACCGCTCGCCCGAGGCGAAGCGCACCAGGAGCTTGGCGCGCTCGGCGTCGTAGTCGATATCGCGGATCGCAGTGGATTCGACCTGCATCGTCCGGCTCCGGGCGGGTTCGCCGGTGATTCAAACCCTCGAGGAACCGGGGCGGGTTCCCGCACATCGGACGCCCGGCCCTGGGACGCCGCCTGCAATTGAGCTGCATCATGGCAACCACAATTGCGGCGAAGTGTTGTGGCGCCTGAGGCTTGACTCGAGGGACAGGTGGTTAGCTAGAGATCAGAAATGACGAAGAGAACAGCCGCATTCGCCGTCTCAATGGCCTTGGCGGCCGGGCTCGCGGCCTGCACGACGGCCACCCCCTACCAGCCGAATATTCCCGGCCAGGCGACGTCCGGCGGATATTCCGAGATCCGCGTCGAGCCCGACCGCTGGCGCGTGAGCTTCCAGGGCAACACACTGACCAGCCGCGAGACGGTCGAAGCCTACCTGCTGTTCCGCTCGGCGGAGCTGACCGTGCAGCAGGGCTACGACTGGTTCGAGATGGTCGACCGGCACACCAACGCCGACGCGCGCAGCTACGTCGAGCCTGACCCGCTGTACCATCCCTGGTACGGCGGCTACGGCTTCTGGCGGCCCTCCTGGCGATTCCACGGCCGCGGCTTCGGCTGGCGGACCTGGGACCCGTTCTGGGGCGACCCGTTCTGGGCCGACCGCTACGACGTGCGCACGATCGAGAAGTTCGAGGCCGCCGCCGAGATCAAGATGCACAAGGGCGCCAAGCCCGCGGACGATCCGCGCGCCTTCGACGCCCACGCGGTGATCGAGAACCTGCGGCCGCGCATCCAGTACCCGGCGCCGCCGAAGCCGCGCTAGACGAGGTAGGCGGCGCCCAGGAGGGCGAGGCCGACCACGCCCAGCAGGATCGAGCCCTGCCAGAACGCCCGCCGACGGGTGATGATCGCCACCGTCGAGATGGCGATGCCGATCTCGATCATGGTCGCCGCGCCGGTCAGCCAGTGGTGGCGGTGTTCGTGGAGGCCGCTCGCCCGCATCAGCGCCTCGCGCTCGGACTCCTTGGCCTTGGCCTCGCCGCTGATGTGGTCCTGCTTGGCGGTCTGCTCCTTCGAGGTCAGCGCGTACTTGCCGGCCTTCGCGCCGCCCGCGTCGGCGGCGATGCCGTAAAGGTGCTTCTTCAGGCTGTCGGCCTGGTACTCGTTCCACAGGTCGGTGGCCTGGTCCTGCGCCAGCACCGCCTCGCTGGCGGAATTGATGGCGCCCGCCTCCTCGACGTTCTCCAGGCTGGAGACGGAGGCCGCCAGCACCGCCAGGACGGCGATGGTGATCGACACCCGCGAGATGAACGGGTCATTGGCGTGCGCCGCATGCTCGGCATGCTCGGCGTGTTCGTGCGCGTCCAGCGCCGGATCGTGCGTCATGTGATTCCCGCCCCGCTGACGAGCGGGAGATCACATCAGGCGCCGGCGGAACTCAAGCGACATGGCGGGCGCGGATCACCTGGTGCGCGGGGCAAAGCGCGAGCCCTCAGGATCGTCAGAAACGTGGATTCCGCTTATCGGACCAAGGGTAATGGTAGAACGCCTCGGGACGGCCCGGTTCGGGCGCGGCCAGGCGGCGCAGCGGCTGATATCCAGAGCTTGCTTCGCCGAGCGCTTCCAGCGCCGCGCGCGCCGCGGCGTGGCCGTCGAACGCCCAGTCTGCCAGCTCGTCGAAGGGGCGCGAGACGGCGTATTGCTTTTGCAGCGCCGATTCATTGCGTCCCGGCGTGGCGTGGTTGGCCGTGAAGGCGCAGGTCGGGCTGGACTGCACCAGGACATAGAAGCGGTCGGTGGCGCGGCTCGTCTTGTAGAGGTCGATCGCCATCCGCTGATCGTTCACCTCATCGTCATCGTAAACCTCGACGAACTGGACCGCTCGCGCGGGCAGGGCTGCGAACTTCGCGTCGGTGATCTGGTAGGAATACCAAGGCGCCAGCTCCATCAGGAAGGCGCCGTTCCTTCCCCACCCGTTCTCGATGAGCCCCTTGTAGGCCATCGCCGGAACCGCGCCGCCGCCGAAGGAATGTCCGACGAACGCGACGCGGCTCAGATCCATCCGGGCGGCGAACTGCGCAGCGGCCGCGGCAAACCCCTGCCAAAGGCTGTCGTAGCGCTGATCGATCGTGACGCCGCGCATCGGATAGGTCGAGAACACGACGACATAGCCCTTGCTCACCATGTGGCGGATGATGTCGGCGTAGGTGGTGGCGACCCCGGGTCCGAACCCATGGGCGAAGAAGACGACAGGCCGGGGCCCCTTCACGCCCTTTGGGACGTAGATGGTCATCTGGTCGTTGGCGTCGCCTGGATTTGCGAGCTGTTCGGTCTCGACGCCGTAGGCCCCGTCGGCGCCGTAGCCGGCGGTGATCGGGCGCGCGGCGCAGGCCGCATCGTCGGCCGCGGCCGCGGAAGACCCCTGGATCGCGAGCGCCGCGGCAAGTGCGAGAAGGCGTCTCATGATGCTCCCCTTCGTGCGACGGCCTAGAAGGCCTCCTCGTGCAGCTCGAAGTAATGCTGGTAGGCCGCGCCGCGGCTGGTCAGGAAGCCGCAGTCCACGGGCAGGTAGACGCCGCTCACCGCGCGCGCAGCGGGGCTCGCGAGGAACCAGCAGACCTCGGCCACGTCGCCCGGCTCGACGACCCGCTGCAGCGGCAGGTTGCGGGCCGAGGCCGCCTGCCGGGCGGGATCCACCTGGCCGCCGCCCATGCGGTTGGACATCGGCCCCGGTCCCACGGCGTTGACCCGGATCTGGCGGCGGCCGAGCTCGAAGGCGGCGTGGCGCACGAGGCCGGTGATGCCGGCCTTGCTGGAGGCGTAGTGCACGCCGCTCAGGTAGGCGACGTGCTCGGCCGCGACCGAGGAGACGATGGTGATCGCGCAGCCCGCGGGACTGGCGTGGGCGGCGGTCGACTTGATGCCCAGGAAGGCGCCGGTGAGGTTCACGTCGATGACGCGGCGCCAGTCGGCCGGCGACATCTGCGCGATGGTGCGGCGGCTGGCGACGCCGGCGGCGCAGACCGTGGCGTCGATGCCGCCGCGGCGGGCCGCGAGCCCGGCGGCGGCGGCCTCCAAAGCGTCTGCGTCGGTCACGTCGCAGACCAGGGCCTCGGCGCTCAAGCCCGCCGCGGCGAGTTGGGCCGCGGTCGCCCGCGCGCCCTCGGCGTTGCGGTCGAGCACGCCCACGTGGGCGCCCCCTTTGGCGAAGCGCCTCGCGGTCGCCGCGCCGATCCCCGAGCCCGCGCCCGTCACCAAAGCCGTCTTCATGCATCCTCCAGGTAGCTGCGCAGCAGCGCCGTGACGAGGTCCGGCCGCTGCACGATCGAGCCGTGGCCGGTCATCGGCATGGGCTCGAACCGCGCGCGCGGGATCTCGCGGGCCAGGCGCCGCGCGCCGTCGAAATTGGGGTCCTGTTCGCCGCAGGCGACAAGGGCTGGGACCGAGATGGTGGAAAGACCGGGCGTCCAGGCGGGCTGGGCCCTCAGGGCATTGACCGAGAGCCCGGCGCCGGCCGGATCACGGCGGGCGAACCAGGCCGGATCGCGGGCGACGCCGGCCAGGCCTGCGGCGGCCCGCAGGCTCGCGGCCCGTTGATTGCCGGCGCGGCGCTCGGCCTCGCCGGCCGGGGGCCCTCCGGTGGCGTCGAAGAGGGCGAGGCTCAGCACGCGGTCCGGCGCGTCGAGCGCCAGGCGCACGGCGACCCGGCTGCCGAAGGCCATGCCGCAGACGTGGGCCGCCGGCTGCTCCAGCCGGTCCAGCACGGCCAGCGCGTCGCGGGCGTAGGCGCCGAAGCTGTGGCTCTCCGGCGCACCGGGATCGCTGTCGCCCTCGCCGCGCCGGTCGTGGCGGATGACCAGCCAGCGGTCGGCCAGGGCCGCGACCAGCGGGTCCCAGACGGACATGGCGGCGGTGGCCATGGTGCAGAGCAGCAGCGGCGGCGCGTCCGGCGGCCCGTCGGTCCGCCAGGCGAGGTTGACCCCGTCCTCGGCGCGCACTGATCCGCTGCGGCCACTCACGAACGCCCCCTTTGACCTGCGCCCTTGACCTTCGGTTTTCGCACGGCGGGTTCGACAACCCGACCGGCCGGCCACAGCTAGCCGATAGCGCTGGTGTCGCGCCGGGTGGAATTGGGTTATTCCAAAGGGCGGAATTTGAGCGGTCGGTCGGCCGCGGGTGTGGGGGTCGCCATGGATGACGGGCAGGTGCACACCGTCGCCAAGGCGCTTCAGATCCTGGAAGCGCTGAACCAGAGCCGGGTGACCACGCTGGCGGCCCTGCACGAGATCACCCGCCTGCCGAAGTCGTCGCTGGTGCGCCTGTTGGACACCCTGATCGGCGCCGGCTACGTGGTGCGCATCTCGCGCCGCGACGGCTATGCCCTGACCGAGGCGGTGCTGCGGCTCTCCTCCGGCGTGCGCCACCGCGACATGGTGGTCGACGTGGCCCGGCCGCTGATGGAGGCCTTCACGCGGCAGTACAAGTGGCAGGTGTCGCTGGCGACGGCGGAGAGCGACGCCATGGTGGTGCGGTTCACCACCCGCCACCTGAGCCCCTTCTCCCGCGAGCAGAACTTCCTGAACCGGCGGGTGCACATGATCCAGAGCGCGCTGGGCCGCGCTTTCTTCGCCTACTGCTCGGCGGAGGAGCGCGGCTTCATCCTGAGCGTGCTGCGCGCCTCGGGCGACGAGCTCGCGATCCGCGAGGAGGCGGCCCACCTGGAGGCGCTGGTCGATCGGGTGCGCAGCGCGGGCTACGCCACCATCGGCCGGCCGCGGTCCAACCCCACCCAGAGCTTCGCGATCCCGCTCCTGGAGCCGGGGACCGAGGAGAGCCCGCTCGCGGCGATGAACTTCTTCTACTACCGCTCGGCGATGACCGAGGGGCAGGCGATCGGGCGCTACCTCGCGCCGCTGCAGGCGCTGGGCCAGGCGATCGTCGAGGGCTTCGTGCAGGTGCGCGAGGCGGCCGAAGCGGCCTGAGGCCAGCGCCGGGGGGTCTAGCCGGACCGCCCGCCGGCGTCGGCGGCGATGGCGATGTCGCGGGCCTCGCGCAGGTCCTTCGCGACCGCCGGCAGCCTGAGCTTCAGGAAGAAGACGCCGTAGAGGCCGCTGCGCCGGTCGATCCACGGGAAGGTCCCGTAGGCGCCGGGACTGGAGACGAGCCAGCAGCGGTCGCTGTTCCCCTCCACCGTGTCACACCAGTTGCCGAGGGCGTACTTGTCGATGGGCCCTGCGCCCGGCGGTAGGTAGGCCATGGTCCGTCCGCGGGTCTGCCAGGTCTCCATCTCGTCGACCGCCTTGGCCGAGAGGATGCGCCGGCCGTGATAGACGCCGCCGGCCGCGAGCATGGTCAGGAACTTCGCGTAGTCGTCGGCCGTGGTGTAGACGCCGGCCTGCAGGTTGGGATTGCGCACCGTCTCCGGCTTCAGACCCGGCATCAACGGATTGGCCCAGTAGGTGTGGGAAAGTCCCAGGGGGCCGGCGATCCGCTCCTGGAACAGCGCCGCCCAGCTTTTGCCCGTGGCCTGCTCCACCAGGGCGCCAGCCACCTGCATCGAGGGACCGCCGTAGCGGAAGGTGGTCCCCGGTTCGTCGACGAGCGGCCGGGCCGCCACCTGGGCCGCCGCCGCCGCCAGGCTGATGTGCGGGTCCTGGCGCAGGTCGAACATGTCGGGTTTCAGCCCGCCCTGGCCGGCGGTGAACGACAGCAGCTCGCGCAGGGTGATCCGTCCCGCCTTGCCGGTGAACTCGGGAAGACGCCTGCCGATCGGCTCGTCCAACTCCAGCTTTCCCTGGTCGACGACAGTCATCACCAGGCTGGCCGTCATCCACTTCGAGGCCGAGGCGATCGGGAGCTGGGCGTCGGGCGCGATGGCGCCCTTGTCCAGCCGGTAGAGCAGCCGCCCGTTCTTCATCACCAGGGCCGTGACCCCCGGCGCGCCGTCGCGGGTCACCACCTGCTGCAGCTTGGCCGCGAATCCCGGCGGCGCGCTTTCGGCCCGCGCGGCGGGCGCGCCGAGGCCGAGCGCCACGACGAGGGCAATCACGGACGCTCGCATCATCGTCGCTCCACCCCTCAGCGGTTAAGCCTTCCGGACCTCGCGGTCCGCACCCGGCGACGACTATTGCCCCGCCGCGCCCCCGTTCCAGCCGGTTGACGGGAGAGTTCCGCATGGCGGAACAGATGCGCGAACAGGCTGTCGCCGCGCGGCGCCGGCGCTAACGTCAGGCCACGCTGTCGACGGGGGTCCGCGCGGTGCGTGAGCTTGCGAGTTCCTTGGGTTTGGGTGCGGTCCGTGTCGGGCGCTCGGCGGAGGCCGCGGCGCCGCGAGGGACGGTGGCGCGGCGCGTGTTCGGCCGCCTGGCGCGCGAGCCGCTGGTCCACTTCCTGCTGGCGGGCTTCGTGCTGTTCGCCGCGGGGCAGGCCTGGCGGCGGCACGAGAGCCTCTACCGCATCGAGGTCACGCCGGCCCACGTCGCCCAGATCGCCAACAGCTACGCCCTGCAGTTCGGCCTCAGGCCCGATCCGCCGACGCTGGAGGCGCTGGTCCAGCGCGACATCCACGACGAGATGCTGTTCCGCGAGGGCGAGGCGCTGAAGCTCGGCCAGGACGACGAGATCGTGCGGCGGCGCATCGCCCAGAAGATGCAGTTCCTGGTGCAGGACCTGAGCCCGCCGGCCGAGCCCAGCGAGGCGCAGCTCGCGGCCTACTACGCGGCCCATGCGGCCCGCTATGCGACGCCCGCGCGGGCCACCTTCAGCCACGTGTTCTTTTCCGCCCAGGCGAGCGGCGACGCGGCGGCCGAGGCCCGCGCGGCGGCCGTGCTGAAGACGCTGCCGAACGATCTTTCCCGCGCGCCGGACCGCGGCGACGCGTTCCCCGACCTCTACGACTTCTCGGCCTACGGACCGCAGCAGGTGGCGCGGCTGTTCGGCCATACGCCGTTCACGCAGGCGGTGTTCGCGGCGCCGGTCGGACGCTGGTCGGGGCCCTACCGGTCGGCCTACGGCTGGCACCTGATCCATGTCGACGCCCGCGAGGCTCCCGGCCGCCAGCCGTTCGGCGAGGTGCGCGACGCGGTCCGCACGGATTATCTGCAGGACGCGCAGGGGGCGGCGAACGATGCGGCGCTGGCGAAGCTCGCGCGGCGCTTCACGGTGGTGCGCGACGACCGGGCGGGCGGGCGATGAGGCGCCTCCTCGCCGTCCTCCTCCTGCTGCTGCTGCCGGGACTCGGGCTGGCCGGCCCGGCGGCCGCCCACGAGGTGCGTCCCGCCTACCTCGAGATCGACCAGACCGGACCCGCCGACTACCGGATCACCTGGAAGCAGCCCGTCATGGGCGACATGGCGATCCACCTCGCGCCGCACCTGTCGAGCGGCTGGCTCGAGGCCGCGCCGGCGGCGCAATACGCTTCCGAGGGCTTCCTGATCCGCACCTGGAAGGTGCATGCCGCGGGCCACGATCCGCTGGCCGGGCAGACCGTCTCCATCGAGGGCCTGAAGGACACCATCACCGACGTCTTCGTCCGCGTGCGCCCCGCGCACGGGCCGCCCGCCGAGACCATCGTCCGGCCCGAGGCGCCGAGCTTCAAGATCGCGCAGGGCGGCGCAGGGTCGGCGGGGGTGCTCGCCTTCCTGCGGCTCGGCGTGGAGCACATCCTGACCGGCCCCGACCACCTGCTCTTCGTGCTGGGGCTAATCCTGATCGTCCGCGACCGCTGGACGCTTCTGAAGACCGTCAGCGCCTTCACCGTCGCCCACAGCCTGACGCTGGCCGCCGCGACGCTCGGGCTGATCGCCCTGCCGGTCCCGCTGCTCAACGCCCTGATCGCCCTCTCCATCCTCTTCGTGGCCCCGGAGGCGCTGCGCGCCCAGGCGGGCGGCACGAGCTTCACCATCCGCTTCCCCTGGGTGGCCGCCTTCGGCTTCGGCCTGCTGCACGGCATGGGGTTCGCCAGCGGGCTGACCTCGCTGGGGCTCTCGGGCGCCTCGCTGGCGCCGGCGCTGCTCATGTTCAACGTCGGGGTGGAGATCGGGCAGGTGGCCTTCATCGCCATGGTGCTGGCCCTGGTCCGCGGCTTCCGGCTGATGGAGGTCCGCTGGCCGCGGCCCGCCACCTTCGCCCCAGCCTACGCGATCGGCGTGGCGGGCGCGTCCTGGACCTTCCAGTACGCGGCGGTCGTCTTCGGGCTCGCCCAATGAGCCGCAAGCCGATCATCGCCGCCCTGCCTGTCCTGGCGCTTGCCGCGCTCCTCCCCGGCGAGGCCTCGGCGCACATCGTGCGCGGCGAGGCGGTGGGCTTCGCCAGCGGCTTCATGCACCCGATCTCCGGCCTCGACCACGTGATCGCCATGGTGGCGGTGGGCCTGTGGGGCGCGCAGCTCGGCCGGCCGGCCATCTGGCTGCTGCCGGTGACCTTCCCGCTGGTGATGGCGGTGGGCGGCTTCCTGGGCCTCATCGGCCTGCCGCTGCCGGGCGCGGAGCTCGCCATCGCGCTCTCCGGCCTGACCCTGGGCGCGGCGGTGCTCACCGAGGCGCGGCCGCCGCTGGCGGTCGCCGGCGTGGTGGTCGGCCTGTTCGGCCTGTTCCACGGCTATGCCCACGGCGCGGAGCTGTCGCCCGGCCAGAACGCCCTGCTCTACAGCCTGGGCTTCGTGCTCGCGACCGGGCTGCTGCACGCCACGGGCATCGCCATCGGCCTGGTGCACCGCTGGGGCTGGGGCCGCTACGCCCTCCGCGGCGCGGGCGCGGCGGTGATGGCCGGCGGGGCCTATTTCCTGTGGGCGGCCCTGGCATGAGCCGCGCCCGGCTTCTCGCGCTGGTCGCACCGCCGTTCATCGCGCTCTGGGCCGCGCCGGGGATGGCGCAGGCGCACCTGGTGGCGACCGGCCTCGGCCCGCTCTACGACGGCGTCTCGCACTTCGGCCTCAGCCCCGAGGACATCCTGCCGGTCGTGACCCTCGCGCTGTTCGCGGGGCTCAACGGTCCGGCGCACTGCCGCGCCGCGGCGCTGGCGCTGCCCGGCGCCTGGATCCTGGGCGGGATCGCCGGCCTCTCGGGCCTTCCCTGGCCGCCGATCGCGGTCTCGGTGGCGAGCGCGGCGATGCTGCTGGCCGCGGGCGGGCTCCTCGCCTCGAACGTCCGGGCCGCGCCCCGGCTCTGCGCCGCTGCGGCAGGCGGGCTCGGCCTGATCTGCGGCCTGGGCGACGTGGCCGGCGTCGCCATGACGCCGGCGCACCTGGTCTCGCTGGCCGGCATGGCCGCCGCGGCGGCGGCGGTCTTCGTGCTCGCCGCCTCGCTGACCCTGCCGCTCACGCGGCTGTGGATGATCGTCGCCGCCCGGGTGGCGGGGAGCTGGATGGCCGCGCTCGGCCTGCTCGCCGCCGGCTGGGTGATCCGCTACGGCGCGCTCGCCCGATGAGCGCCAAGAGAACAGAACGGGAGGAACGTCCGTGAAGCTTTCGACCCTCGTCATCGCGTCGGTGTCCGGCGCGGCGCTCACTACGGGCGCGGTGCTCGTCGCCCAGCACGGCGGCGGGACCGCCAAGGCGAAGGCGCTGGGCGCCCCGCACGAGGTCTCGACCCCGCCCGACCAGGCCTACCGCACCGACGTGCCGCCTGCCGCGCGGCGGGTGTTCTTCGGCGAGTTGCACCTGCACACCGCCATGTCGCTGGATGCCTGGACCTTCGGGACCAAGGTCATGCCCGACCAGGCCTACAGGTTCGCCCGCGGCGAGACGGTGATGGTGCCGGCCGCCCAGGTGCGGATGGAGCAAGGGTTGCCGGCCACCGCGGAGGTCCCCGCCCGCCGCGCCTGGCCGCTGGACTTCGCCGCCGTCACCGACCACTCCGAATATGTGGGCGCCATGCCCATGCTGGACGATCCGTCGAGCGCCTTCTCGCGGAGCGAGACCGGCCAGAAGCTCAAGGCGGCCGGCCGCGGCGGCTTCGCCATGGTCGAGCGCATGTCCCGCGACAACGGCAGCCAGGCGCAAAAGGACATCCGGGCCGCAGCCGAAGCCGCCGCCGGCTGGGCCGCCGAGGTGAAGGCCGCCGACGACAACTACCAGCCGGGCAAGTTCACCACCTTCGTGGCCTACGAGTGGACCGCCACGGCCGGGTACGGCACCCACATGCACCGCAACGTGATCTTCAATTCCGACCACGCGCCGAAGCCCTTCACGGCGATCGATTCCGACCATCCGGAGGACCTCTGGAAGTACCTGGACTCGGTGCGCAAGCAGGGCATCGACGTGATCGCCATCCCGCATAACGCCAACCTGTCGGACGGCCACGACTTCGACTGGAACATGTCCGACGGGCGGCCGATCGACGAGGCCTATGCGCTGGAGCGGGCGCTGAACGAGCCGCTGGTCGAGATCGCCCAGACCAAGGGCTATTCCGAGACCACGCCCGAGCTCTCGCCGCAGGACGAGTTCGCCAACTTCGAGATCATGGACCGCATCTACCGCGGCGAGACCGCGCCCAAGCAGCACGGCTCTTACGTCCGCGAGGCCTGGGGCCGCGGCCTGGTCATCCAGTCGAAGGTCGGCGCCAACCCCTTCAAGATGGGCGTGGTCGGCGGCTCAGACATCCACAACGGCCTCTCCGTCTCGGACGAGGACGGCTATGCTGGGCGGATCAGCGGGCTCGATCCGAAGACCATGCTGCCGCGCGGCGCAGCGGCGGAGGCGGCGCTCGGCCTGGGCAGGCCGGATCAGCCGGCGAAGCGGGCCAGCGGCCAGCGGGAGAACGACCCGCTGCAGTTCAGCGGCGCGGCGATCACCGGCGTCTGGGCCGAGGAGAACACCCGCAACGCGATCTTCGCGGCCTTGAAGCGCAAGGAGACCTTCGCCACCTCGGGCACGCGGATGCGGCTTCGGATGTTCGGCGGCTGGGGCTTCGCGCCGGCGATGACCGGCAGGACGGACTGGGTCGCCAGGGCCTACGCCACCGGCGTGCCGATGGGATCCGACCTGCCGGCCAAGCCCGCCGGCGCCAAGGCGCCGAGCTTCATCCTGCAGGCCACCAAGGATCCCGACGGCGCCAACCTCGACCGCGTGCAGGTGATCAAGGTCTGGCTCGACCACGGGAGCTATCGCGAGAAGGTCTACGACGTGGCGCTCTCCGGCGGGCGCAAGGACGACGCCAAGGGCCACGCGCCGCCGGTCGGCAACACGGTCGACCTGACGACCGGCGCCTACAAGAACACCATCGGCGCGGGGGTCCTGACCAAGGTCTGGCGCGACCCGGACTTCGACCCGAAGGTCCCGGCGGTCTACTACGCCCGCGCCCTGGAGATCCCGACGGCGCGCTGGACGACCCTGGTCGCCATCCGCAACCACCTGCCGATCCCGGCCAAGGCGCCGGCCACCCATCAGGAGCGGGCCTGGTCCTCGCCGATCTGGTTCACCCCGGCGGGATTCAAGAAGGGCGCCTGAGGGCGCCCTTCTCCACGACCAGACGGCGGGGAGGACGACGGTCCAGGAGGCGCGCCTGGACCCTTCTGCGAGGTCAGCGCAAGGTCCTCACCAGCGGTAGAGAACCTGGGCGCCGTAGGTGCGAGGCTCGCTCCACCGCCGCGCCGACGTGGCCTCGAAAGTGAGGTAGGTGACGTTGGTCAGATTGTTGGCGAACGCCGCAACCTCCCAGTGGCCGCGCTGGATCCCGGCGCGGGCATTGACGATCTGATAGTCATGCAGCTCGGGCGTCTGCTCGATCTCCTGCACCCCGCCCCAGCGGGCCGCATAGAGCAGGTTCACGAAGCCCGTCGCCTGGTACGCCAGCGGATGACTGTAGTGGAGGTTGGCCGAGGCCAGCCACTTCGGCAGCTGCGGGGGGTTGTCGCCGTCAAACTCGCCGCTGGTGATCTTGCCGCCCTGGCGGGAGCCGCCGATCGTGGTCAGCAGGTCGCCGCCGGCGATCGACAGGTTGATGGTGGCCTCCGCTTCGACGCCCCAGATCCGCGCTTTGCCGCCGTTGGTGGCGAAGTTCGTCTGCGCGACAGGGCAGACGGGATTGGTCGCCTTGCAACCGTTGTCGGTCTGGATGATCAGGTTGCTGACGTCGGTCCAGTATCCCGCCGCGGTCAGGTAGATCTGGCGGATGGGATTGCCCTTGGCGCCGACCTCGTAGGTGAGGGTGTTTTCGTTGCCGTAGCTGACTGGGATCGGGATCGGCTGCAGTGGATTTCCGAGATTGCTGTTGAAGCCGCCGGCCCGGAAGCCCGTGCCGACCTTGGCGTAGCCCATCCACTCCGGCGAGAACTTGTAGGAGCCGGTTACCTCGTAGGCGAGGTTGTCGGGGTTGAAGGTGGCGTCGACCAGCTTGCCTTTCACGGCCACGAAGCCGGGATTGCTGAACTGGTTGGCCGCGAAGGTCTTTTCGTCCTTCGTATATCGCAGCTCGCCGGTGACGCCGAACTGGTCGGTGAAGTCGTATTCCAGGCTGCCGTAGGCGGCCCAGGAGTTCAGCGTCTGGGAGGAGACCGAAACGGCCCCGGTCGACGGGTTGGCCTTCGTGGGCGTCCGCGTCGTGGTGATCGTGTCGCCGTCCTGCAGGTGCAGATATTCGCCGCCGATCAGCCACTTCCACTGGGTTCCGATGTCGCCGCTCAGGTAAAGTTCCTGGTTGAAGCTCCGCGTCTTGCCGTGGTTCTGCTGCGTGCCGTTGGTCTCCAGCGAGGCGCCCGGCGCGAGCAGGCCGGCGGCCTTGATCTGCGCCAGCAGGCCGGGATCGATGATGTCGTTGTCGAACTGCTGCAGGTCCTTGCGCTCGCGCCACAGGCTGATCCAGGTCAGCGTCCCGAAGTCGAACCGGTAGTTCGAGGCGAACTCGACATCGTTCACCTGGTCGACGTCGGCGTCCTCGAAATTGTGCGGCCTGCTGAACTTCGGCTCGATGAAGATGCCCTGCGGTTCCAGGGCATTGGGCTGCACCCAGAGCTGCAGGTTCAGCGCCGGATACTTGTTCTTCGCGTGCTCGAACATGAGGTTCGCATCGAACGGGCCGTTCTCATAGCGCAGCTGGGCGCGGTACGCGTAGGTCGACTGGGCGTCGATGTACTTGTCGAGGTCCGGGTTGAAGTAGAACCCCTTGGATTGCTTCATGTCGTCGCCGCTCAGCCGGACCGCGAGATGGTCGGTCAGCGGCTGGTTCAGCACGCCCTCGTATTCCGTGAAGCCGACGTTGCCCGCCTTGGCGGAGAGATAGCCGGAGGGCGTCGGGCTCGGCCGCGCCGTGATCACATTGATCGCCCCGCCCACCGCATCGCGGCCGTAGAGCGCGCCTTGCGTTCCACGCAGCACCTCGATCTGGCTTACATCGAACAGGTCGAAGCGGCTGAAGGTCCGGCCGCCCTGGGCGCCGCCGCCGACGTAAGCCCCGTCGCGATAGAGACCGACCCCAGACTCGGCGCTGGTCCCGCGGCTCGTGCCCGATCCGCGGATCGACACCTCCGAGGTGAGCGGCGTCGAGGTGTCCCCGAACGCCACGCTGGGCAGCGAGGTGACCAGGTCCTTCACCCCCTGCAAGCCGCCGCGCTCCAGGATCTCCGAACCCTCCACCACACTCGCCGACACCGGCACGTCACGCAGCCGCTCGTTGCGCTTGCGAGCCGTCACGATGACCTCGCCGACCTCGGTTGTGTCCTGCACGGCCGGCCGGGCCGCCGGGGCCGCCGCCTGCGCCCAGGCATGGCCGGTCACGCCGAACCCGCAGAGCGCCGAAACGGAGGCGCAGGCGAAAAGAAGCTTCCGCATATGTTTCCCCCTGCTGACGCCGGTCTCGCGCCGGACGTCTCTTTGCGCCGTCTGACGCGGCGCGTGGTTGATCGGGGAAGACCGGGCTTCGTCCCGAAGCCCCACCGGCCTGACCATGCCCCGAACCGGACATTAGTCGCGCGCCCGAGCGCTTGCCGGGGCTATCTCGCCGGATTCCGGACGGCGGAATTTGCGCCCAACAGCACACGACTTCCCCCGGCGGCTCGCTTAGCCCTGGCGGGAGGCCCCGCAGAGAGGGCGCGCGATCGGGAGGGAGGCGGCATGGCGCTGGCCAGGTCGGACGAAGCGCCAAACGCGCGCGCGCCGCGGACGGGCGGGCCCCGGCGGCCGTCGCTCACCACCAAGGTGCTGTTCGGCATCGGCTCCATGGAGGACGGCGCCCAGCTCGTCATCGTGGGCGGCGTGCTGCTTCTCTACTACAGCCAGATTCTGCACGTGCCGGTGCAGCTGGTCAGCCTGGCGATGGGCGTCTCGCTGTTCGTGGACGCGCTCTTCGACCTCCTCATCGCCCAGTTCTCCGACAATCTGCGCGCCCGGCTCGGGCGGCGGCACTCGCTCATGTACCTCTCGATCCTGCCGGTCGGCCTGTCGTTCATGGCGCTGTGGATGCCGCCGCCGGGGCTCACCGCGCGCCAGCTCTTCCTCTGGCTCTGCGTGACCGTGACGCTCTTCCGGTTCAGCCACAGCCTCTACATGGTGCCCTCGGGCGCGCTACTGCCCGAGCTGGCGCCCGGCTATCACGACCGCACCCGGATGTACGGCTTCCGCTACATGCTGGGCTCGCTGGGCGGCGGCATCGCCGCGGTGCTGGCCTACGGCGTGTTCCTGAGGAAGACGCCGGACTATCCGCTCGGCCAGCTCAACCCGGCAGGCTATCCGCCGATGGCGATCGCCGTCGGCCTGCTGATGATGGCGGCCAACCTCGTCTCCGACCTCGGGACCCACGCGCACATCCCGGACCTCTACCGGCCCGCGCCGCGCGACGTGCAGTGGCGCGTATGGCTGAAGGAGATCGCCAGCATCTTCGGGAACCGCAACTTCGTCATCGCGGTGATCGGCGGCATGCTGGCCGCCGCCCCGGCGGCCCTGACCACCGGCCTGTCGATCTATTTCAACACATTCATCTTCGACCTGCCGGCCCGCAACGTGATGCTGCTGGTGGCGATCCAGGCCCTCTCCGGGCCCCTGGCCTTTGCGGTCGCTGCGGCGGTCTCCGCCCGGCTGCAGAAGCGGCAGGCCTATCTCTGGCTCTACGCGGCCAGCCTGATTTTCGTGCACGGGCCGCTGGCGCTGCGCCTGTTCGGACTGCTGCCGCCCAACGGCGCTCCGCTGCTGCTTCCCGTCCTGATGGGCGCGCAGTTGCTGCACGGCGTCGTAGGGATCGCGGCCTCCATCGTCTCGACATCGATGATCTCCGACGTGGTGGAGGAGAACCAGGCGCGGACCGGGCGCCGCTCCGAGGGGCTGGTGCTGTTCTCCGACCGGCTGATGCTGAAGCTCGCGAATGCGCTCGCGACCATCCTGCCGGGCATCCTCCTGGCGATCGTGAAGTTCCCCATCGGCGCCAGGCCGTCGACCCTCGATCCGGCGGTCATGCGCCACCTGGCGATGATCTACATCGGGCTCTCGCTGCTGCTCAGCGCAGGCGCCATCCTGGTGTGGCTGGCCTTCCGCATCGACCAGGCCGCGCACCAGCGGAACTTGGAGGCGATCGCCGCACTCAAGGAACGATCAACCGACGCCGAAACGATCCAAGCGGCCGAGCAGCTCTCCGCTCAGCCTCGGCTGGGCTGACGTAGCCCAGGGCTGAGCGCAGGCGGCGGGGATTGCAGGAGCCCTCGATGTCCTGAAGCAGGTCCCGCCGGGCTTGGTCGCGCGTGGCGCAGAGCGCACACCCCGCGCTCGGCGCATCAAAGAGCGCCGACGCTGGCGCGAGCCGCAACCAGATTGCATCCAAGGCGTCCGCGGGATGTCGCCGGCCGTCTAGAGGGTTAGCCAGCAGAGGCCCGAAGCCCTGCTTTTCGTTCGTGCCTGGAGTCTCGAATTCTGGAGCGGGCGATGAGATTCGAACTCACGACCCCAACCTTGGCAAGGTTGTGCTCTACCCCTGAGCTACGCCCGCGCTCCTCGGGAAGCGGTGGGATGAACCCGCCCCGAAAATTCGAGAGGCGGCTTATGGCAGACGCCCCCCCGGTTTGCAAGCGGCCGGGGGCCGCACCTCAGCCCACCCATTTCGGGCTCTTCAGCCGCCGCTTGTTGACATGGTCCTGGCGGGCCGGGGCCACCTCTTCGGGAAACTCGCCCTTGAAGTAATAGCGCTGCCAGGCCTGCTTGGTGGCCTCGGGGTCCTGGCGGAAGATCCGCTGGTTGAACTCGGACCGGTGCTTCTCCCAGACGTCGTACTGGTGGCGCAGCTCGGGGTCGCGGTCCATGCGCTTCACCACCGGCTGGATGGCGTGCAGCGTCTTGTCCTCCAGGAGGGTGATGAAGCAGAACGGCTCGCCCTTCTCCCAGCGCACCTTGCCGGGCCGGGTGAACATCCAGTTCATCGTGAACGGGAACGGCAGCCAGTCGGTCTCCACCACGCCCGACAGCGCCTGGATGCCGTCCTTGACGTGGTTGGGCGGCCCCATGACCCACATCGACCAGCCGGGCGGGGTGCGGAACAGGTAGCCGGGGTGGAAGGTCAGCACTCCGTGGCTGAAGTGGCTGGAGGCCAGCCGGTGGAAGTCCGGATGCGGGTAGTCGGGCGTGAGCCGGATGTCCTGCTGGTGCAGGCCGCCGGTCCACTCCGCGGTGAACGCGACCGGCGAGAGGATCTCCCAGCCGGAGGTGTTGGCCATGTTGAGCGGCAGGCAGCGGTAGGGATGGCGCTGGGAGAAGTGATCCATCCAGGCGCGCTCCTGGCGGCCGGCCACGATCTCCGGCGGCCGCTCGGTGGTGGGGTAGCACTCCAGTTCCATGGGTCAGACCCGGTATGACCAGCGTGGGTTCGGTCCTTTAGGCGCCCCTCGCGCGCCCGTCCAGTTCGGGTATTGCTGGGCCGATGACCAACCGCGCCGAACTGTTGGCCCTGCTCGAGCGGCTCGGGGCCGGGACGAAGACCGTCGAGCATCCCGCGGTGTTCCGTGTCGAGGAGGGGGAAGCGCTGAAGCGCGCCATCCCGGGAGCGCACACCAAGAACCTTTTCCTGAAGGACGCCAAGGACCAGCTCTGGCTGATTTCGGCCGAGGGCCATGCCCGGATCGACCTCAAGCGCCTGCACCTGGTGATCGGCTCGGCCCGGCTGTCGTTCGGCAATGCGCAGCTGATGGCGGAGACCCTCGGCGTGACGCCCGGCTCGGTCAGCGCCTTCGGCCTGGTCAACGACAAGACCCATCGCGTGCGCTTCGTGCTCGACCGCACGCTCGCCGAGGCGCCGCTCGTCAACTTCCACCCGCTGGAGAACACCGCCACCACGACCATCTCGCAGGCGGGCTTCCGCAGCTTCCTGGCCGCGGCGGGGGTCGAGCCGCTGGTGGTCGACTTCGCCGCCATGGCCGTGGTCCCGACGCGGGAGATGCGTTGAACCGGCGCGGTCCTGCGACCATCTTTGAACGCACGCGTTTGACGAGCACGGCGGAGGAGCGGCGCATGACCCTGATCGGCGAGACCACCGGCAAGGCGGGCGGAGCCCCGCCTGCGGACCTGATCAAGGACGCCACCGACGCCTCGTTCGTGGCCGACGTCGTCGAGGCCTCGCGCGAGCAGCCGGTGATCGTGGACTTCTGGGCGACCTGGTGCGGCCCCTGCCGCCAGCTCGGCCCGGCGCTGGAGCGGGCGGTGGCGGCGGCCAGGGGCGCGGTGAGGCTGGTCAAGGTCGACATCGACAAGAACCCCGCCTACGCGGGCCAGCTGCGGGTGCAGTCGATCCCGGCGGTGTTCGCCTTCGTCGACGGCCGGCCGGTTGACGGCTTCATGGGCGCCCTGCCCGAGAGCCAGGTGAAGGCCTTCGTGGACCGACTCGCCAAGGAGAAGACCGCGGGCGGCGGCGGCTCGCATGTCGACGAGCTCCTCGAGTTCGCCAAGGAGTCGCTCGCCATGAACGACCTGGGCGGCGCGGCCCAGGCCTACGCCCAGGTGCTGCAGGCCGAGCCCGAGAACGCCAAGGCGCTGGGCGGGCTCGCGCGGCTTTACGTGCAGAACGGCGATCCCGATCGGGCCCGCGAGGTCCTGGCCATGGCCCCGCCGGACGCCAAGGACCCCGACCTCGACAGCGTCCGCGCCGCGTTGGCGCTGGCCGAAGCCGCGCCCGCCGACACCGCCGCCTTCGAGCAGCGCCTGGCCAAGGATCCGGACGACCACCAGGCGCGCTTCGAGCTGGCCGCGGCGCTGGCCGGCGCCGGGCGCCTGGACGCGGCGGCCGACAACCTGCTCTACATCATCGAGCGCGACCGCGAGTGGAACGATGAAGCCGCCCGCAAGCAGCTCCTGAAGGTGTTCGAAGCGGCTGGGCCGATGTCGGAGGTGGCGAAACAGGGGCGCCGCCGGCTTTCGGCCATACTGTTCAGCTGACCTCCCTTCGAGAGGAGACGCGAGAATGCCGGGCTATCGACGGGCGGCCGAGCTGCCGCAGGTGATCCCGGTGTTCCCGCTCGACGGCGCGCTGCTGCTGCCGGGCGGCGAACTGCCGTTGCAGATCTTCGAGCCGCGTTACCTGAACATGGTCGACGACGTCATGGCCGGCGACCGGGTCGTCGGCATGATCCAGACCAAGGGCGGCGACCGCTCGCGGCCGATCCTGGCTCGCGTCGGCTGTGTCGGGCGCATCACCAGCTACGCCGAGACGGCCGACGGCCGCTACCTCATCACGCTGACCGGCGTCTGCCGCTTCGAGCCGGGCGAGGAGATCGCCATCAGTACGCCCTACCGCCAGGTGCGCGCCCGCTATGATCGCTTCGAGAACGATCTGGCGCGGGACGAGTTGACGCTGGCGCCGGACGGCGTCCGCGAGCGCTTCGGCCGCGCGCTGAAGCGCTACCTGAACCGCCGCGAGCTCGACATCGACTGGGAGACCGCGACCACCGCGCCGCTGGAGCCGCTGGTCAATTCGCTGGCCATGGGGCTGCCCTTCGAGCCGGCCGAGAAGCAGGCGCTTCTGGAGGCCCCCGACCTGGCCGGCCGCTTCGAGGCGCTCACCACGCTCCTGGAGATCGACTGCATGGAAGATGGCGATGACGAGAGCCATTCGGTGCAGTAGAGGCAGCCCATGAGCGACGCCGCCGATCCCGCCCCCGAGGCCGGCCCGCAGGTCGAGGTCGATCCGCGCCTCCTGGAGGTGCTGGTCTGCCCGGTGACCCACGGCCCGCTGATCTTTGACCGCGAAAAGGGCGAGCTCGTCAGCCGCTCGGCCAAGCTCGCCTACCCGATCCGCGACGGCGTGCCGATCATGCTGCCGGAAGAAGCGCGGGAGCTGGAGTAGGTTTCTCCCTGAACGGGGGGCACAGACCGCGAAGCGGTCAGGGCGGGACATGCGGGCCAGCCTCGGCGACTGTTCCTAATGGAGGACGCCGACCGGCAGCCTCGGAGCTTGATCGTGGCCTCCCCGCCCAGCTCGCCTGGCGGCGAGCTTCCCTCCCATAAAGGGAGGGAGTTACAGCGCCTCCCCCTTCAGCAGCTTCGGCAGGTCGCCCGCGGCGCCCCCGGCTTCCTGCATGAAGAAGCGGCGCGCGGGACCCATGCGGTTCACCGCCGCCATGCCGGCGCCGCGCGCGGCGCGCAGCAGCGGATGGTCGTTGGAGAACAGCCGCACGAACAGGTCCATGCCGGCCGAGAGCGTCGCGACGTCGAAGCGCCGCCAGCGGGCGTAGCGCTCGAGCACGGCGTCGGAACCGATGTCTTCGCCCAGCCGGCTTGCCTCGACGAGGGTCTCGGCGAGCGCCGCCGCCCCCTTCAGCCCGAGGTTCAGGCCCTGGCCGGCGATCGGATGCACCGCGTGCGCCGCATCGCCCAGCAGCGCCACCCTGGACGCGGTGAGCCGCTCGGCGAGCTGCAGGCCCAAGGGATAGGTGAAAACCGGCCCCTCGACGCGGGCCTCGCCCACGGCCTCGCCGAACCGCCGCTGCAGGTGGGCGTGGAAGATCTCCGGGCGCGCGGCCTTCAGCGCCGCCCCGCGCCGCACGCTCTCGGTCCAGACCAGGCTCGCGCGGTCCGCCGTGAGCGGCAGGATGGCGAATGGCCCCGACGGCAGGAAGAACTCGTAGGCGACGCCGTGATGCGGCCGCTCGAGCTTCACCGTCGCCACCAGGCCGGTCTGCCGGTAGTCCCAGCCGATCACCCCGACGCCGGCCTGCTCGCGCACCACCGAGCCACGCCCCTCGGCGCCCACCACCAGGGGCGCGGCGAGAGTGCGTCCGTCAGCCAGGCGCACGCTCGCGCCGCGCGGACCGCTCTCCAGCCCGGCCACCCGCGCCGGCGCCAGCACCTCGATCCCGGCGCGACGCACCGCCTCGGCGAGGCCGGCGCGGATATGCCGGTTCTCGAGCAGGTAGCCGAGCGGCTCGCCCTCCGAGCGATCGGCGATCTCGGCGGCGTCGAAGCGGAGGAAGAACGGCGGCGGCGCCCCGGCCGCAGCGCCGGGCGCGCGCCCGTCGGTGACCAGGATCTGCTCGATACGCTGGGCGTGCGGATCGAGCGCCGGGGCGACGTCCAGCGCCCGCCACTGCCGGTAGGCCGCAAAGGCGATCGCCGAGGCGCGGCCGTCGAAGGTCGGCGCGACCTGCGCATCGAACACCACCGGATCGATCAGCACCGGCCTCAGCCCGGCCTTGGCCAGGGCCAGCGCCAGGGTCGCCCCGGCGATGCCGGCGCCGGCGATGATCACATCGGCCTCGTCGCTCATGTCCCGCGATGAGCCACGATCGCGTCCGCACGTCCAGCGGATGTTTTTTAGACCGTTCCGTCCATTTTTCACTTGCGGCCAGGCTGGCCCGCGCCCATTCTCGAGAACGAAGGGCCCTTGGAAGCTGGGTGCGGCTATGGCGGCATTGCCGAGAGGTCATTGGATACCGGTCCTGGCCGGCGGCGCGGCGACGCTCGCGGTGGCCGTCGGCGGCGGCTTCTGGTGGCTCGAGCGCCAGCACTTCGAGCAGACCGACAACGCCTTCGTCGAGGCCGACAAAGTGACCGTCGCTCCGCAGGTGGACGGCTACGTGGCCGATCTGCCCGTGTCCGACAACGAGGCGGTGCAGCCCGGCCAGCTGCTGGTCCGCATCGATCCGGCCCCCATCCGGGCGCGGCTGGCGCAGGCCGAGGCGAATGCGGAAGCGCTGCAGGCCGCGGTCCGGCAGGTCGACGACAAGGCCCGGCTTGAGCAAGCGATGATCGGGGAGCGCGCCGCGAGCGTGCAGAGCGCCCGGGCGCAGGCCACCTTCGCGCGCGCCGAAATGGACCGCTACGGCGCGCTCGCCGCCAAGGGCTGGGTCCCTCCGCAGCGCGCGCAGAGCGCCAAGGCCGCCGACGACGAGGCCGCGGCCGGGGTCGCCCAGGCGCAGGCGACGCTGGAAGCTGAGCGGCGCACGTCGGAATCGCTCGGCTCGGCCCGCGCCCAGACAGTGGCCCAGTTGCAGGCCGCCCGCGCCGCTGTCGAACAGGCCAGGATCGACCTCTCCCGCACCGAGATCCGCGCCCCCGTGGCGGGCGTGATCGGCGCCCGCGGCGTCCGTCTCGGGCAGTACGTGCGGCCGGGCGGGGCGCTGATGACCGTCGTGCCCCTGGCGGATGCCTATGTGGTGGCCAACTTCAAGGAGACCCAGGTCGCACGCCTGCGGGTCGGCCAGCCGGTGGAGATCCGCGCCGACGCGTTCGGCGACAAGACGATCCGTGGGCGCGTGCAGAGTTTCGCGCCCGCAACCGGCCAGGAGTTCGCCCTTATCCCGGTGGAGAACGCCGTCGGAAACTTCACCAAGATCGCCCAGCGGCTGCCGGTGAAGATCGCTGTCGACCGCGCCCAGCCCTACGCCGGGGCGCTGCGCCCCGGCCTCTCGGTCACCGTCAAGGTCGACGTGCGGCGCAATACCGGCCCGAGCTTCGCAGAGGCGGCCGACGCGCCCGTCCGCTATGCGCGGCGCTAGGCCATGGCCCCCGACGACTCCGGCCCGCGCGCGCCGCTGACCGCCGCGATCCCGGCCGCAGCGCCCGCCCCCGGCTACATCGGTGCGGACGGCGCGGAGGTGAACTGGACCCGCATCTTCCTTGGCTTCGGCGGCATGGTGGTGGGCCAGTTCATGGCCATGCTGGACATCCAGATCGTGGCCTCGTCCCTGGTGCAGATCCAGGCCGGCATCAGCGCCACCAACGACGAGATCAGCTGGGTGCAGACCATCTACCTGCTGGCCGAGGTGGTGATCATGCCGCTGACCGCCTACCTCACCAAGATGTGGGGCACGCGGATGTTCTATGTCGCCGCCTCGCTCTGCTTCGTGGCGACCTCCGTGGCCACCGGGCTTTCGACCAGCGTCGGGATGATGATCGTCACGCGCGCCCTGCAGGGCCTCGCCGCCGGCGCGATGATTCCGCCGATCTTCGCCACAGCGATGACCGTCTTCCCGCCGGAGCGGCGGGTGACCGCGAACGTCGTGGTGGGCTCCATCGTGACGCTCGCCCCCACCATCGGCCCGACCCTGGGCGGCCACCTGACCGAGATGCTCTCCTGGCGCTGGCTGTTCTTCATCAACGTCCCGGTGGGCGCTCTCGTGGTGTTCCTGGTCGGCCGCTACGGCGGCTTCGACAAGGGCGACCCGAAGCTCGCCAAGGGCATCGACTGGTGGGGGCTGGCGCTGATGGCGATCTTCCTGCTGTCGCTGCAGTATGTGCTGGAGGAGGGCTCCAAGGACGGCTGGTTCGATGACGACGCGATCCTGTGGCTGACGGTCACCTCGGCCATCGCGGGCGTCGCCTTCGTCTGGCGCCAGCTCGCCTACCGCCAGCCCATCGTCTCGCTGAGGCCGTTCGCGGACCGCAACTTCACGCTCGGCATCCTGATGACCTTCGTCTCCGGCATGAGCCTTTTCGGCGGCACCTTCCTGCTGCCCCTGTTCCTGGGGCAGATCCGCGGCTACTCCGCCGCCCAGGTCGGCACGACCATGCTGGTCTCCGGGCTCAGCATGTTCTTGTGCGCGCCGACCATCGGCCGCTTCGTCCGCCAGGCCGACCCGCGGCTGTGCCTGGCGGTCGGTTTCGGGCTCTGCGCCTGGAGCATCGGGCTCGGCGGCCGGATCACCGACCAGTGGGGCTTCGGGGAGTTCCTGACCCTGCAGATCGTGCGCGGCGTCGGCAGCATGATCGCGCTGATCGCCGCTCAGCAGATGACCATCACCACCCTCCCGGTGACCCTGATGAAGGACGCCTCAGGGCTCATCAATCTGGTGCGCAACGTGGCCGGGGCGATCGGGCTGGCGGGACTCACCACCATCCTCACCGACCAGCAGGCGGTCCACTACGCCGACATCGCCAGCGCCGCCTCGGTCGCCAACCCGCAGAGCCAGGACATGCTGGACGGCCTGACCCAGATGATGGGAGCCTCCGGCCTCGCCGACCCCGAGGGCGCGGCCCGCAAGGCGCTGGGCTTCCTGATGCACAAGCAGGCCGCCGTGCTGGCGTTCGGCGATGCGTTCACCTTCCTGTCGCTGGCCTGCTGGCTGGCCGTGGGGCTCACCGTCTTCGTCTCCAAGGCCGCCCGCGGGATTCCCGCGCCGCAGCTCGAGGGGGCGCACTGATGCCCAGGCTCGCCGGCCAGATCGACGTCGCCAAGAACGAGGCCATCCTCGACGCCGCGCTCGAGGTTCTCGCGGAACGGGGGGCCGCCGCCTCGATGGAGGAGATCGCCCGGCGGGCGGGCGTCTCCAAGCAGACGATCTACAACCACTACGGCTCCAAGGCCGACCTGGTCCGAGCGATGTGCGCCAGACGCGTCAGCGAGATGACCGCGCCCTTGGAGGCGCCCGGCGCGCTGGAGCAGATCGAGGAGACGCTCGCCGCCTACGCACGGGCCATGATGCGCGGCGTGCTCAACCCGCGGACCATCGCCTTGATGCGCACCGCCATGGCGCACGCCGCCGAACTGCCCGAGGTGCCGGCGGCGATCTACGAGGCCGGGCCGCTCGCCAATCGCCGCCGTTTCGCGAGCTTCGTCGACGCTGAGACCTGCGCCGGCCGCCTCAACTGCCCCGACCCGCTGGCGGCCGCGGAGGTGTTCTCCGGACTGGTGGTCGCAACCCGCCAGGTCGCCGCCCTGTTCGGCGCCCCGCCCGAACCCGACGAGGCGGAAAACGAGCGCATCGCCCGTACGGCCGCGGCGCAGTTCCTGAAGCTGTATGGGGCGGGAAGCTCCGCCGACGGAGGAATTCCTACCCCTCCTCGTCCTCGACGAAGCCCATGATGTGAAAGCCGGCGTCGACGTGGACCACCTCGCCGGTGGTCGAGCGGCCGAGGTCGGAGAGCAGCCACAACGCGCAGCCGGCCACCCCCTCTATGGAAGTGTCCTCCTTCATCGCCGAGAGCGTGCGGCCCTTGGCGAGCATGGCGCGCCCGCCCTGGATGCCGGCCAGCGACAGGGTGCGCATGGCGCCCGGCGAGACGGCGTTCACGCGGATGCCCCTGGGGCCCAGGTCGCGGGCGGCGTAGCGCACCGACGCCTCCAGCGCCGCCTTGGCCACCCCCATGGTGTTGTAGTTCGGGATCGCCCGCTCCGAGCCCATGTAGGTGAGCGTGATGATCGAGCCGCCGTTCGGCATCAGCTGCGCCGAGCGCCGAGCGCAGTCGACGAACGAGAAGGCCGAGATCTCCATGGCGGTGAGGAAACCCTGCCGCGTGGCGTTCTCCACGAACGAGCCGGAGATCTGATCTCGCGGCGCAAACGCGATGGCGTGGACGAAGAAGTCGATGCTGCCGAACGCGTTTCCGACCGTGTCGAAGGCGGCCTGCATGGAGGCGTCGTCGCTGACGTCGGCCGGCGCCATGGTCGCGACACCGAGGCTCTCGCCCAGCGGCCGGACGCGCTTCTCCATGTCCGGCAGGTAGAAGAGGGCGAGCTCGGCGCCCTGAGCGGCCAGCTGCGAGGCGATGCCCCAGGCGATGGAGTTGTGGTTCGCCACCCCGGTGACGATCCCCTTCTTGCCCTTCATCAGCTCGCCCCTGGGCAGGTTCATCTCGTCCGCCACCTCGGCTCTCCCTTGGCCGCTGAATTGCGTAAGCGCGGGTTTGTGGACGGGCGGGCTTGGTAAGGCAAGCCTCGGCGCCGCTTCAATTCCGGGGCGGATCAGTGCGATATGGCCGGACCGCGCCGGCCGAATCGCGCCGGGCGCACCGGATGTCCATGGCCGACCTCACCCATGTGTTCCGCCCAAGGCCCGCCCGCATCCTGGCGGACCTGCGCCGGCGCCTGAGGGTCAGCGAGCTGTGGCTGATCGTCCTTTCGGTCGGGGTCGGGGCGATGGCCGGCGGGCTCGCCGTGCTGCAGGTGCGGATCTCCCACACGGTGCAGATGCTGATCTACCACATCGACTTCGAGGAGCACCTTTCGGCCAGCGCGCGGATCACGCTGCTCGAGAGCCTGTGGCTTCCTGCGGGCGGGGTGGCGCTGGGCGTGCTCTCCTGGGCGGTGGCGCGACGCCGATCCGCGCCGCTGGTCGACGTCGTCGAGGCCAACGCCCTGCATGGCGGAGCGCTGCCGCTGGTGGATTCGGCGATCGTCTGCGGCCAGACGCTGATCTCCAACGGGGTTGGCGGCTCTGTGGGCCTGGAAGCCGCCTACGCCCAGGCGGGCGGCGCGGCCGCCTCCTTCCTGGGACGGAAGCTGAAGCTCCGCCGGCACGACATGCGCATCCTGGTGGGGGCCGGCGCCGGGGCGGCGATCGGAGCTGCGTTCGGCGCTCCGCTCACCGGCGCCTTCTACGCCTTCGAGATCGTCATCGGCTCCTACACGCCTTCGGCCATCGCGCCGGTGGCCGCGGCGTGCCTGGCCAGCGTGGTCTCCTCCCAGGCGCTGGGCGGCATCCCCTACTCCATCCAGATCCAGACCGAACGCGCGCCCGACGTGGCGGCCTACATGCTCTACGGCGGCCTGGGTCTGGTCTGCGCGATGATCGGCATCGCCATCATGCACATCACCGCGCGGGTGGATCAGGCGGTCCGCAGCCTGCCGTTCCCCGGCTACCTGCGTCCGATGATCGGCGGATTCCTGCTTGCGGCCTACGCGCTCTGGTCGCCGCAGACCATGTCGGCCGGACACGGCGCGCTGCACCTCGACCTCTCGTTCGGCGGCGCGACCATCAGCTTCCTGGCCACCATCTTCGTCCTCAAGACGCTGGCCTCGATGACCGCGCTCGGCTTCGGCTTCCGGGGCGGGCTGTTCTTCGCCTCCCTGTTCCTGGGCACCCTCCTGGGACAGATCTACGCCAAGCTCCTGGCCTTTACGCCGCTCGCCGAGCACCTCTCGACCCAGAACGCCGCCCTGGTCGGCATGGGCGCGCTGGCCGTCGCGATCATCGGCGGCCCGCTCACCATGAGCTTCCTTGTGCTCGAATCGACGCGCGACTTCGGCGTCGCCGCCGCGACGCTCGCGGCCGCCCTGATCGCCTCGACGGTGGTCCGCGAGCGGTTCGGCTACTCCTTCTCCACCTGGCGGCTGCACCTTCGCGGCGAGAGCATCCGCTCGGCGCGCGACGTCGGCTGGATGCGTTCGCTCACCGCCGGGCGGATGATGCGGCTCGACGTGCGAACCTTCGCCGCCGACGGCACGGTCGCCGAGTTCCGCGCCCGTTTCCCACTTGGTTCGACCACCCGCGTGATCCTGATCGATGCGACCGGCCGCTACGCCGGCATCGTGCTCACCGCCGCCGCGTTCGCCGACGACGTCCCGCCCGAAGGCAAGGTGCTCGACCTGGCGATCAACAAGGACGCGACGCTCCGCTCCGAGCAGGACATCGAGGCGATCATGCGCGCCTTCGACGCCGCCGAAGCTGAGGATCTCGCCGTCGTCGACGAAGAGGGCCGCGTGCTGGGCCTGGTCGGCGAGGCTTATGTCACCCGCCGCTACGCCAGCGAGCTCGAGCGCCAGCACCTCGACCTCTACGGCGAAGCGAAGCTGTAACGCCCTCGTCAGACCCGGCTCATCACCAGGCAGCCGTTCGTTCCGCCGAATCCGAAGCTGTTCGACATCGCCGTCTCGATCGCGCCGTCGTGGCGCCGGCGCAGGATCGGCAGGCCTTCGAACGCGGGGTCGAGGGTCTCGATGTGAGCGCTCTCGGCGACGAAGCCGTTGTTGAGCATCAAGAGGCAGTAGATGGCCTCCTGCGCGCCGGCCGCGCCCAGGCTGTGGCCGGTGAGCGACTTGGTCGACGAGATCATCGGCGGGCGCCCGCCGAACACCGCGCGAACGGCCTCCATCTCCTTGGCGTCGCCGACCGGCGTCGAGGTGCCGTGGGTGTTGAGGTAGTCGATCCTGCGGCCGTCGGGCGGCATGGCGAGCCGCATGCAACGGGCCGCGCCCTCGCCCGAGGGCGCCACCATGTCGAAGCCGTCGGAATTCGCCGCATATCCCACGATCTCGCCGTAGATCTTCGCGCCTCGCGCCTTGGCCCGCTCGTATTCCTCCAGCACGACGATCCCCGCGCCGCCGGCGATCACGAAACCGTCCCGATCCTTGTCGTAGGCGCGCGAGGCGACGGCCGGCCGATCGTTGAAGCCCGTCGACATCGCCCCCATCGCGTCGAACAGCACCGACAAAGTCCAGTCGAGCTCCTCCGCGCCGCCGGCGAAGACCACGTCCTGCTTGCCGGCGGAGATCTGCTCGTAGGCGACGCCGATGCAGTGGGTGGAGGTCGCGCAGGCCGACGAGATGGAGAAGTTGAGGCCGCGGATCTTGAACCAGGTGGCGAGCGTCGCCGAGACGCCCGAGCTCATCGCCTTGGGCACCGCGAACGGCCCGACGCGCTTCGGCCCCTTGGTCTTGGTGATCTCGGCGGCCTCGACGATCGAGCGGGTGGAGGGCCCGCCGGAGCCGACGATCAGCCCGGTCTGTTCGTGGGAGACTTCCGCCTCTCCCAGGCCGGAGTCGGCGATCGCCTGCTCCATGGCGATGTGCGCGAAGGCCGCGCCCTGGGCCAGGAACCGCGCGGCGCGGCGGTCGATCATCGATTCCCAGTCGATCTGCGGCGCGGCGTGCACCTGGCAGCGGAAGCCCAGCTCGGCGTACTCCGGCGCGGCGATGATCCCCGACCTGGCTTCGCGCAGCGCGGCCAGCACCTCGTTGGCGTTGTTGCCGATCGAGGAGACGATCCCGATTCCGGTCACCACCACGCGGCGCATGTCTTAGGTTCCCAGTTGGCTCTTGAGGCCCACGCGCAGGTCCTCGGCCACATAAAACGGCTCGCCGTCGGCTTCCAGGACACCGTCGCCGATCCCCAGCACGAGGCGCCTATTGATAACCCGCTTCATGTCGATCTTGTAGACGACCTTCTTTTTATCCGGCGTCACCTCGCCGGCGAACTTCACCGCCCCGCAGCCCAGCGCGCGGCCACGGCCCTTGCCGCCGATCCAGCCCAGGTAGAAGCCGACCAGCTGCCAGAGCGCATCCAGCCCCAGGCTGCCGGGCATGACCGGATCGCCCAGGAAATGGCAGTCGAAGAACCAGAGGTCCGGCCGGATGTCGAACTCGGCCTCGATGTACCCCAGGCCATGGGCGCCGCCGTCGTCGTTGATCTGAGTGATGCGGTCGAACAGCAGCATCGGCGGGGCCGGCAGCTGGGCGTTGCCCGGCCCGAACATCTCGCCGCGGGCGCAAGCGAGCAGCTCCTCGTAGGTGTAGTGATCCTTGGCCCTGGCCGCGGTCATCGCGCTCTTCCGTCGTGAGCGGCGGGCCTTACCACGAGCGGCCAAAGCCCCTCAACGGCATTGCGGCGCGGGCGCCGTCCCCCAGAGCTCGCCTTCCGGGGCCCAGCCCGAGACGCCGTCCACGTGCACGCGGCACCAGCCCCTGTCGCAGCGGTCGAGCGCGGCGAGCGCGCGCGGGTTCAGATAGCCCACCGTGGCCGAGCCGGGACGCGGCCGCCGCACGAGCGGGGCCGGCCGCGCCCCGATGTTCATCGCGGTCCGCCGCCCGTCCGTGGTGCGCTTGTGGACCCAGACCAGCGCCCCGTCGGGATCGCAGACGCGTCGCCACTCGGAGGTCTCCGCCACGACCTGCAGCGGCAGCCCCTTTACGCGGTAGACGAACAGCAGCCGGTGGTCGTCGCCGGGGCCGGCGCGGGCGTTCACCCGGTCGAACTTCAGCGATACATAGCGCGGCACCGGCAGACCCGAAGGCGTGCTGCGCTCCTCCCGAGCTGTCGCCTGCGCCGCCCCGAAGAGCGTCAGCACGGCGGCTGCGAGCGCGGCGCGCCGGCGCCGCGACTCCCGATGCTTCACACCAGCCTCGCCTTGGCCGCCCATGGACCCTTTGCTAGAGGTGCTTGAACCACAGCGCGCCACGGCAAGCGGCGCGAAGCCCGACGCCCCTTTTCAAGTCCGCCATGGTCGCCCGCAAGCCGAAAGTCATCGTCACGCGCAAACTTCCGGATCCGGTCGAGACCCGGATGCGGGAGCTGTTCGACGCCGAGCTCAACGTGGACGACGTTCCGTTCACCCGCGCCCGGCTGGCGGACGCGCTCGCCCGCGCCGACGTGCTTGCCCCGACCATCACGGACAAGATCGACGCCGAGCTGATCGCCGGGGCCGGCGAGAAGCTGAAGCTGATCGCCAACTTCGGGGTGGGGGTCGACCACATCGACATCCCCGCAGCGCTGGCGAAGGGCATCGCGGTCACCAACACGCCCGGCGTCCTCACCGAGGACACCGCCGACCTCACCATGGCGCTGATCATGGCCGTAGCGCGCCGCATCCTGGAGGGCGCGCAGGCCGTGCAGGCCGGGACCTTCACCGGCTGGACGCCCACCTGGATGATGGGCCGGCGCGTCACCGGCAAGCGGCTGGGCATCATCGGCATGGGCCGGATCGGGCAGGCGGTCGCCCGCCGCGCCAAGGCGTTCGGCCTGCAGATCCACTACCACAACCGCAAGCCCGTCTCCTCGCGCATCGCCGAGGAGCTGGAGGCGACCTACTGGGAAAGCCTCGACCAGATGCTGGCCCGGGTGGATATCGTCTCGGTGCACTCGCCGCATACGCCGGCGACCTACCACCTGCTCTCCGCCCGCCGGCTGAAGCTGCTGCAGCCGCACGCCATCGTGATCAACACCGCCCGCGGCGAGATCATCGACGAGCAGGCGTTGGCCGACCTGCTGGCGCAGGGCAAGATCGCCGGCGCCGGCCTCGACGTCTTCGAGTTCGAGCCGACCATCAACGCCAAGCTGCTGAAGCTGCCCAACGCCGTCCTCTTGCCGCACATGGGTTCGGCGACGCTCGAGGGTCGCATCGACATGGGCGAGAAGGTGATCATCAACATCCGCACCTGGATGGACGGCCACAAGCCCCCCGACCGCATCCTCCCGCAGATGCTGTGACTCCCTCCCTTAATGGGGGGGACTATCTGACCACCCGCACCAAGCAGAACCCGTCCCAGCCCTTGGAGCCCACGGTCTGCACGGCCGTGGCGGTGACGCGGGGCTCGGCGGCGATGATCTCGAACATCCGCCGCGTGCCGCGCGCCGAGGCGTCACCCTTCGGGTTGGCGACCCCGCCGCTGCGGACGACGTTGTCGACCACGATCAGCCCGCCGGGCCGCGAGAGCTTCAGCGCCCACTCGAAGTAGTCGGGGTTCGAAGGCTTGTCGGCGTCGATGAACACGAGGTCGAACGGCCCTCTCAGGTGCGGCAGGGTCTCGAGCGCGGCGCCCACCCTGATCTCGATGCGCCCGGCCAGGCCGGCGCGCTCGATGTTGCGGCGCGCCACCTCGGCGTGCTTCGGCTCGTACTCCAGGGTGACCAGCTGGCCGTCCGGCGGCAGCGCCCGCGCCATCCAGATCGCCGAATAGCCGGCCAGCGTGCCGATCTCCAGGATCCGTCGGGCGCCGACCAGCTCGGCCAGCATCGCCAGCAGCTTGCCCTGGTTGGGGGCGACGTTGATCATCGGCAGCCCGGCGGCGCGCGCGTCGGACAGCGCCTGGTCGAGGATCTCGTCGCGGTCGATCAGCGCCTCGACGAGGTAGGCGTCGACGGCGGTGAATGCGTCCTGGTCCATCAGGCTCCTCCGCACACGGGACATTCCGGGTCGGCGGCGACGCGCACCGTGCGCGTCTCGCCGGCCAGCGCATCATAGATCATCAGCCGGCCGGTCAGCGGCTCGCCCGCGCCGGTGACCAGCTTGATCGCCTCCAGCGCCATCAGCGAGCCGATGACGCCGGCGAGCGCTCCCACCACGCCCACCACCGAGCAGGTCTCGGCCTCCGGCGGGATCTCCGGCACCAGGCAACGGTAGCATGGGCGGCCGGCGAACACCCCGGCCTGCCCGGTCCAGCGGCCGATGGCGCCCGTGACCAGCGGCTTGCCCATCCGCACGCAGGCCGCGTTCACCGCAAAGCGGGTGGCGAAGTCGTCGGTGCCGTCGAGCACCACGTCGACGCCGGTGACCAGCTCCTCGGCCGTCTCCTCCGTGAACGCGCCGTTGTAGCCGGCCACGAAGATGTGCGGGTTCAGCGCCGCCAGCCGGTCGGCCGCCGCCTCCGGCTTGGGTCGCCCGAGATCATCCTCGGTGTAGATCACCTGCCGCTGCAGGTTGGAGAGGTCGACGTCGTCAGGATCGGCGAGGATCAGGGTGCCGAGCCCGGCGGCGGCGAGGTACAGCGCCGCCGGCGAGCCCAGGCCGCCGGCGCCGACAATCAGCGCGCTGCCCGCCTTCAGCTTCTGCTGGCCGGGACCGCCCACCTCGCGCAACACGAGGTGCCTGGCGTAGCGCTCGATCTCGACGTCGGTGAACACCATCCGGCTTGACCTCTCACCTCGCCCTGGCCACATGCGCCGCCATGGCGAACGATCCGACCGCCCCGCCCGCCTGGCATGGCACCACCATCCTGGCCGTCCGCAAGGCGGACAAGACGGTGATCGCCGGCGACGGCCAGGTCTCGATGGGCCAGACGATCGTGAAAGGCAACGCCCGCAAGGTGCGCCGCCTGGCCGGCGGCAAGGTGGTCGCGGGCTTCGCCGGCGCGACCGCCGACGCCTTCACCTTGATCGAGCGCCTGGAGACCAAGCTCGAGCAGTATCCCGAGCAGCTGGCGCGGGCCTGCGTCGATCTCGCGAAGGACTGGCGCACCGACCGCTACCTGCGCCGGCTGGAGGCCATGCTGATCGTCGCCAGCCGCACCGAGATCTACACCGTCACCGGCATGGGCGATGTGCTGGAGCCGGAGAGCGGGGTCGCCGCCATCGGCTCCGGCGGCAACTTCGCGCTCGCCGCCGCCCGCGCGCTGCTGGAAGGCGAACTGGACGCCGAAGCGATCGCCCGCAAGGCCATGGCCATCGCCGCCGACATCTGCGTCTACACCAACCGCGAGCTGGTCGTGGAAATCGTCTGAAGCGATGACCGAGTTCTCTCCCCGCGAGATCGTCTCCGAGCTCGACCGTTTCATCGTCGGCCACCCGGAGGCCAAGCGCGCGGTGGCCGTGGCGCTGCGCAACCGCTGGCGTCGCCGCCATGTGCCCGAGGACCTGCGCGACGAGGTCACGCCGAAGAACATCCTGATGATCGGCCCGACCGGGGTGGGCAAGACCGAGATCGCCCGCCGGCTCGCGCGGCTCGCCCAGGCGCCGTTCCTGAAGGTCGAGGCCACCAAGTTCACCGAGGTGGGCTACGTCGGCCGCGACGTCGACCAGATCGTACGCGACCTGGTGGAGAACAGCCTGGCCATGGTCCGCGAGAAGCGCCGCGCCGCGGTGCGCGCCCGGGCCGAGGCCGCGGCCGAGGAGCGCATCCTCGACGCCCTCACGGGGCCCGGCTCGGTCGCCGCCCGCGACGCGTTCCGCAAGAAGCTGCGGGCCGGGGAGCTGGACGACAAGGAGGTCGAGCTCACCGTCGCCGATTCGGGCCCGGCCCTGCCGATGATGGAGATCCCCGGCCAGCCCGGCGCGGCGATGGGCGTGCTGAACCTCGGCGACATGCTCGGCAAGGCGTTCGGCGGCCGCACCAAGACCCACAAGACCACCGTCGCCGGCGCCTGGGCGCCGCTGATCGCCGAGGAGAGCGACAAGCTCCTGGACCAGGAGGCGCTGACCCAGGAGGCGCTCGAGCTCGCCGAGCAGCAGGGCATCGTGTTCATCGACGAGATCGACAAGGTGGCTGGCAGCCGCGAGCACGCCGGCGCCGACGTCTCCCGCGAAGGCGTGCAGCGCGACCTGCTGCCGCTGATCGAGGGCACGACCGTGGCCACCAAGTACGGCCAGGTGAAGACCGACTACATGCTGTTCATCGCCTCGGGCGCCTTCCATGTCGCCAAGCCCTCGGATCTGTTGCCCGAGCTGCAGGGGCGTCTGCCGATCCGCGTGGAGCTGAAGGCGCTCACCCGCGAGGATTTCCGCCGCATCCTGACCGAGCCCGAAGCCAACCTGATCCGCCAGCACCAGGCGCTGCTGGCCACCGAGGGGGTGACGCTGGGCTTCACCGAGCAGGCGATCGACGCGCTGGCCGACGCCGCGGTGCAGGTCAACGGGGCGGTCGAGAACATCGGCGCGCGCCGCCTGCAGACGGTGCTCGAGAAGGTGCTGGAGGAGATCAGCTTCGCCGCCGCCGACCGCGCCGGCGAGACCCTCACCATCGACGCCGACTACGTCGCCGTCCGCGTCGGCGAGCTCGCCCAGAACGCCGACCTGTCGAGGTTCATCCTTTAGCCCTGGATTCCTCCCTTGAGGGGGAGGTGGCCGAGAGGGCCGGGGGGTTTCGCGGCTGCGCGTTCTGAGCGGAAACTCCCTCGGCCGCTCCGCGACAGCTCTCCCTGGGGGAGCATCTTAGGGAGTCACGCCCGCTCGCGCTTGGCGCGCCAGATGGCGCGCTCGAGGGCCTGGGCGAACTCGGCGCGTTCGCGCGGGCTGAGCGCCACGGCGACATCGAGCTCGCGGCCCGAGAGCGCCAGCTTCAAGGCCACTGCGCGGCCCTCGTCCTTCTCAACGCGCACCCGGGTGAACGCCGTCGGGCTCTCCCAGATCACTCGCGACCACTTCGGCGTCTCCTGTAAGACCCGGACGTCGCGGCTGGTCACCCGCACGCGTTCGATGCGCTTGCCGGCCTGGAAGCTGACCAGGAAGGCGACCAGCACCGCCAGCAGGTCGACGCCCAGGAAGATCGGCACGAAGGTGGCGCCCAGCTTCACGAACACCGCCGCGCTCGCCACGTTGGCCGCGGTCACGATCGAGATCAGCACGATGAAGCCGCGCTCGGACAGCGACCGGTTCGGCCGGATCTCGGCGTCCATGTAGACGGGCTCGCTCATCGCGCCTGGAAAATAGAGCAACCGCGAAACGCACGGAACGCACGAAAGCGCTGGCGCCTTGCTCCGGGTCGGTTACACGCGCTGTATGGCCAAGCCCGCCCGCAAGCGAGCCCGGAACAAGCCCTCGCGCATGCGGCTGTCGCCGGCCGAGCGGGCCCGAGTCGGTGAGATCTTCGCCCGTTTCGAAGCTGAGGAGGGCGATCCGGCCACCGAGCTTGACTACGAGAGCCCATTCACCCTGGTGGTAGCCGTCGCGCTCTCGGCCCAGGCGACCGACGTTTCGGTGAACAAGGCGACGGAGAGGCTCTTCAAGGTCGCCGACACGCCGCAGAAGATGCTGGCGCTGGGCGAGGCGGGCCTGAAACCCTTCATCGCCTCCATCGGGCTCTTCAACACCAAGGCCAAGAACGTCATCGCGCTCTCCCGCATCCTGGTAGAGGACTATGGCGGCCAGGTCCCGCTGGAGCGCACGAAGCTGCAAGCCTTGCCCGGCGTCGGCCGCAAGACCGCCTCCGTGGTGCTGAACGAGCTCGGCGTCGAGCCCGCCATCGCCGTCGACACCCACGTCTTCCGCGTCGCCCACCGGCTGGGGCTGTCGAGCGGCAAGACGCCGGAACTGGTGGAGCAGGATCTGCTGCGCATCGTGCCCGAGCCCTACCTCACCCGCGCCCACCACTGGCTGATCCTGCACGGCCGCTACACCTGCACGGCGCGCCGGCCGAAGTGCGACGATTGTCCCGTCGCCGACCTCTGCCCCTCACGACATCTGTTCGCGCCTCGATAGGTCGGGAGATCGTCGGCGGCGGCCAAGCGGACGACAGCCTGAGCGTCCAGATCGACGCGGGCGCCACCTCCACGGTGGCCCAGGTCGGCGCCGATACGGTCATCGACATGGGCGCCGGCGACCAGATGGTGCTGCAGGATGTGGACAGGGCCACGCTGCCGGACGGCTGGAACTTCACGCTCCGGGGCTCAGGCTGGCGAGGCGCGGCGGATTCCTCTAAGTCGCCTGCCAGTCAACGGAAAGCCCCTCGAAGATGCCCGAGCTTCATGACGTGGCCGCGATCGGCAACGCCATCGTCGACGTGATCTGCCCCGCGACCGACGAGTTCCTGGACGCGCACGGGCTCACCAAGGGCGCGATGATGCTGGTGGACGCCGAGCAATCCGCGGCTCTCTATTCCAAGATGCAGCCGGGCCTCGAGGCCTCCGGCGGCTCGGCGGCCAACACCATCGCGGGGCTGGCGAGCCTTGGCGGCCGCGGGGCCTTCCTGGGCAAGGTGGCCAACGACCAGCTGGGCCGGGTGTTCGCCCACGACCTGGCCGCGATCGGCGCGCACTACGCCAACGCCCCGCTGGAGCAGGGGCCCGCCACCGCAGTCTCGATGATCAACGTCACCCCCGACGGCCAACGGACCATGTGCACCTACCTGGGCGCCTCGGTGATGTTCACCGACGACGACGTGGACCCGGCGGTGATCGAGGCGGCGCGGATCGTCTACCTGGAGGGCTACCTGTTCGACGCCGAGCCGGCGCGGCGGGCTTTCGCCAAGGCGGCCGGATTGGCGCATGGCGCCGGGAGGATGATCGCGCTTACGCTGTCCGACGGTTTCGTGGTCGAGCGCCACCGGGCCGCGCTCAAGGGTTTCATCGAGAGCCAGGTGGACCTCCTGTTCGCCAACGAGAGCGAGATCACCGCGCTCTTCGAGACCGCCAACTTCGAGGCCGCCGTGGAGGCGCTTCGGCCGCACGTCCGCCTCGCCGCCGTGACGCGCGGCCCGCGGGGTTCGGTCGTCCTCGACCGCGGCGAGCGGCTCTCCGTCGCCGCGGAGCCGCTGGAAAAAGTCGTGGACACGACCGGCGCGGGCGACCAATACGCCGCCGGGTTCATGTTCGGCCTGGCGAGGGGCAAGCCGCTGCAGGTCTGCGGCCGGCTCGGCTCGATCGCCGCGGCGGAGGTGATCTCACACTATGGTCCCAGGCCGCAGGTCTCGCTGAGGGAGCTCGCGGCCTCGAAAGGCTGCCTATGAGCCGAACGGCGGAGATCGCCCGCGACACCAAGGAGACGAAGGTCCGCGTCGCCGTCGACCTCGACGGCGCCGGCGTGTGCGAGGTCGCCACCGGCATCGGCTTCTTCGACCACATGCTGGAGAGCTTCGCCCGCCATGGGGGCCTCGACCTGAAGGTCGCGACCAAGGGCGATCTGCACATCGACATGCACCACACGGTGGAGGACACCGGCATCGTCATCGGCCAGGCGGTGAGGCAGGCGCTGGACGGCTTCACGAGCATCCGCCGCTTCGGCCATGCCTACATCCCCATGGACGAGACGCTGACCCGCTGCGCCATCGATTTCTCGAACCGCCCGTACCTGATCTGGAGGGTGGAGTTCAGGACGCCCAAGGTGGGCGACATGGACACCGAGCTCTTCAAGGAGTTCCACCACGCGTTCGCCATGAACGCCGGCGCCTGCGTGCACCTGGAGACCCTCTATGGGGTCAATTCGCACCACGTCGCCGAGAGCGGCTTCAAGGCGCTCGCCCGCGCGCTGCGCCAGGCCGTCGAGCTCGACCCCAAGAGCCTCGGCCACGCCCCCTCCACCAAGGGCGTGCTGTAAGGACATTCCCGATGCAGCGTGTCGCCCTGATCGACTACGGGTCGGGCAATCTGCGCTCGGCCGAGAAGGCCCTCGTCAAGGTCGCCGAGGGCGGGGCCGAGGTCGCGGTCACCTGCGATCCCGACGTGATCGCCCGCGCCGACCGCATCGTGCTGCCGGGCGTGGGCGCGTTCGCGGCCTGCATGTCGGCGCTGGCGGGCCGCCCCGGCGTGATCGAGGCCATGGAGCAAGCGGTCCGCGGCCGGGGCGCGCCGTTCCTCGGCATCTGCGTCGGCATGCAGCTCTTGGCCTCGCGCGGCCTGGAATTCGGCGAGACGCCGGGGCTGGACTGGATCGAGGGCGAGGTCCGCAAGCTCGACCCGGCCGATCCGGCCATCAAGGTCCCGCATATGGGCTGGAACGCCCTGACCCACGTCGCCGACCATCCGCTGTTCGCGCCGTTCCGCAATGGCGATGCGGTCTACTTCACCCACTCCTTCGCGTTCTTCCCCGAGGACCCGGCCGATGTGGCCGCGTCCGTGGAGCACGGCGGGCGGTTTCCTGCGGCGGTCGCGCGCGGCAACATCGCGGGGGTTCAGTTCCACCCCGAAAAGTCGCAAAAGCCGGGCCTTGCGCTGTTGGCGCGATTCCTGGAGTGGCGCGCGTGATCCTCTACCCGGCCATCGACCTGAAGGACGGCGAGTGCGTGCGGGTGGTGCGGGGCGACCTCGGCCAGGCGACGGTGTTCAATCCCGACCCCGCCGACCAGGCGCGCACCTGGGCCGCCCAGGGTTTCCACTGGCTGCACGTGGTCGATCTGAACGGCGCCGTCGAGGGGCGCGCGGCCAACGCCGCCGCCGTCGAGGCGATCCTGCAGGCCGTCTCGGTGCCGGTGCAGCTCGGCGGCGGCGTGCGCGCCATGGCCGACATCGAGCGCTGGATCGAGGCGGGGGTCAGCCGCGTGATCCTGGGCACCGTCGCGGTGCGCGAGCCGGAGGTGGTGCGCGCCGCCGCGGCGCGGTTCCCCGAGCAGATCGCCGTCAGCGTCGACGTCCGCGCCGGCAAGGTCGCGGTGCAGGGGTGGACGGAGGACAGCGACCTCGACGCCATCTCGGTCGCCCGCCGGTTCGAGGACGCCGGCGTCTCGGCCTTGATCATCACCGACATCGACCGCGACGGCACCACCTTGGGCTTCCACGTGGAGGCGTTCGGCGAGATCGCCGATCGAGTCACCATCCCGGTGATCGCCGCCGGCGGCCTCGCGAACCTGGAGGACATCGTCCGCCTGAAGGGCCGGCCCGGCGTGCCGATCGCCGGCGCCGTGCTCGGCCGGGCCCTCTACAACGGCGCAATCGCGCCCTCCGAAGCCCTGAAGGCGGCGGCCTAGGTATGCTGTCGGTCCGCGTCATACCCTGCCTGGACGTGAAGGACGGCCGCGTGGTCAAGGGCGTGCAGTTCGTCTCACTGCGCGACGCCGGCGATCCGGTCGAGCAGGCCCGCGCCTACGACGCCGCCGGCGCCGACGAGTTGATGTTCCTCGACATCACCGCCAGCCATGAGAACCGTGGGATCATCCTTGACGTGGTGGCCCGCGCCGCCGACGTCTGCTTCATGCCGCTCTCCGTGGGCGGCGGGATCCGCACGGTGGAAGACGCTCGGCGGCTGCTGCTCGCGGGCGCCGACAAGATCTCGATCAACACCGCGGCGGTTGAGAACCGCGATCTGATCTCGGCCTGCGCCGACGCCTTCGGCAGCCAGGCGACGGTGGTCGCCATCGACGCCAAGCACGGCAGCGCGCGCGCCGGGGCAGGCGGCCGCAACGACGGCTGGGAGGTCTACACCTACGGCGGGCGCAAGCCGACCGGCCTCGATGTCGTGACCTATGCCGCCGAGGCCGTCGCGCGTGGGGCCGGCGAGATCCTGCTCACCTCCATGGACCGTGACGGCGCCAAGACCGGCTATGACCTCGACCTGCTGAAGGCGGTCACCTCGGCCGTGACCGTGCCGGTGATCGCCTCGGGCGGCGCGGGGAACGCCAGGCACATGGTGGATGCGGTGAAGACCGGCGGGGCCGACGCCGTGCTGGCCGCCTCCATCTTCCACTTCGGCGAGGTCTCGATTGCGCAGGTCAAGGCCGCGATGGCCGCCGCCGGCATCCCGGTTCGCCGAACGGAGTCCTTCGCATGAGCCGCTTCGCCGAGGCCCTCGCGCGCTTGTCCGCGACCATCGAGAGCCGCAAGGGAGCCGATCCCGCCGGCTCCTACACCGCCCAGCTGATGGGCCAGCCCGACCGCGCCGCCAAGAAGCTCGGCGAGGAAGCCGTCGAGGCGGTGGTGGCCGCGCTTTCCGGTGACCGGGCCGCGCTCGCCGCCGAAAGCGCCGACTTGATCTACCACTGGCTGGTGGTGCTGGCCGCCGCCGGCGTCAGCCTGGATGAGGTGGCCGCTCAGCTGGAAGCCCGCGAAGGGACGAGCGGCCTCGACGAGAAGGCGGGACGCGGTTCCTTCCCCAGCGCCTAGCTACCCCCGCGGCTTGCGCTTGAGCGCCACGTAGAGCGCGCCTTCGCCGCCGTGGCGGCGGTGGGCTTCGGAGACGCCGGCGACGATTTCGGCGAGATAGGGCGCGGCCAGCCACTCGGGCGTGCGGCGGCGCAGGATCCCGTCGCCCGTCACGCCCTTGCCGGTGATCACCAGGACGGCGCGGTATCCCTCGTCCCAGGCGCGGCGCAGGAAGGCTTCGAGCGCCGCGCGCGCCCGATCCTGATCCAGGCCATGCAAGTCGAGCCGGGCGCCGATCGGGTCGCGCGCCTTGGCGATCCGGTGCTTGCGGCGCGGCTCGATGTCGCGAAAGCCCTCTCCCCCTCGCGGGGAGGGGGTTGGGAGCGGAGGCGTCGAAGGCGGCGATCCCAGCTTCGCACCCTTCGCGAGCCTGACCGCCTGGCCCTGCGCCGGCGCCCGCACCCCTGGACCCTCCCCGCGAGGGGGAGGGGAAGGCGTCTCGGGAGTGCTGCGGCCCGGCAGCGGATGCGCCGTCCCGGCCACCAGACCCCACAGCCGCAGCTCCTCGGGTTTCAGCGGCCGCTTCATTTCGGCGCAAGTCGGTAGAGCCGCAGCGCATGGCGCACCAGGCCGGCCTCCTCGCCGGCGGCATCGCCCTCCCCGAGGTAGAGGTCGGCGCGCACCGGTCCCCGGATCGCCGCGCCGGTGTCGAGCGCCACGACCAGCCGGCGGTAGGCCGGCTTCGCGCCCGGCAGCACCGGCTTGTCGGCGTCGATCCAGAGGAGCTCGCCCATCGGGTGGAACGCCAGATCGACCGCCACCGCCCGGCCGGCCGGAAGCGGGATATGCGCCGAGCCGGCCGGCGCGCGGCCGTCGTCCGGGACCAGGCGGAAATAGCCGTAGCGCGGATTGAGCCGCATCACCGCGTCGGCCTCGGGCCCCCGATGGGCCGCGAGCCAGGCGCGGATCGCGCCCGCCGAGACCTCGCCCGGCAGCAGGCCTCGCGCGCGCATCGGGCCGCCGATCGCGAGATAGGGCCGTCCATTGGCGCCCGCGTAGAGCGCCTTCATCCGCCGCCCGTCGGGGAAGACGAGCACGCCGGAGCCCTGCACCTGCAGGAAGAACAGCTCCTCGGGGCGCATCCAGGCGAGCGCGTCCGGTGCGGGGCTGGCCTCGATCGTCGCGCGCTCCGGCTGCGGACCGGAGTTCGCGGGCGCCGGCCGCACGGGGGCGGAGAACTCGGCCTCGGGGCGCGGCCGCGCCGGGTACTCGGGCGCGAAGTAGGCGGTCAGCACGCCGGAGCCGGACGCCGCATCGAGGCTGAAGCTGTCTTCGAAGAACGAGCGCGCGGCGGCATCCGTCAGCGGGCCCGCCGCCCTGGCGCGCTCGCAGGCTCGCGCCAGCGCCGGGTCACGCGCCACGCCGCAGGTCGCACGGAAGGCCGCGAAGGCCGCGGCGTGGTCTTCCGAAGCCCAGCCTGGCAGGTCGGCGAAGCTCGCCGCGCGCGGCGCTTGCGCCAGAGCGGGCGCAGCCAAGAGCGTCAGGGCGATCCCCGCCCCCGCACCTCGCCATGTCACGGGATTCAAGCCTCCGCGGCGTCGACGTGGACCAGCATCCAGTTGGGGTCGCGGCTCTTAAGATTGCGTTCGAAGGTCCAGAGCTCCGCGGTGCGGCGGTCGTCGACCGCCTCGCCTTCCGGGCCCTTGGAGCGGGAGCGGAATTCCGCCAGGAAGCGCACCGTCATCCGCGCCAGGTCGCCCGCCTTGAGCTCGACCTTGTCGAGATCGGCGCGCGGCGGATGCAGGAACTCGAGCGTCTCGGTGCGGCCTTCGGATTCACGCTGGGCGATCACGGCATCGAAGCTGGCCATCACCGGCGGGGCCAGGAGGTTCTTCAGGGTCGCCCGGTCCCCTTCGGCGAAGGCCTTGACGATCATCTGGTAGGCCGACTTGGCGCCGTTCAGGAAGTGGCTGAGGTCGAACCCGGGGTCGCGGGCCTTCACCGCCGCGAGGCCGGAGAGGGCGACGCCTTCGTCGGCTGGCTGGGCGGGCCGGTCGGGGGCCACGACGCCCGGGCGGGCCGGCGCCGCGGGCGCATCCTCCGGCTGACGGCCGACGCGCCGCCCCAGCACCGAATAGAGCTGGTAGAGCACGATGCCGGCCAGGCCGGCGAAGATGATCAACTCGAGGACTTGCAAGGACGCGGTTTCCGCAGACGGGGATTCGAAGGGTCGTTTTCGCCTATATATGCCCTCGGAACGCCCCCGTCAGGGGCGGCGTTGCATCGATCAGGTGTGCGTGATAGCCCGCCGGCCCAAGAGCGCGCGTTTTGAGCGCGGTTCACCACGGATTTGAAGCGGAACCATGACCGACACCGACGTCGCCGGCCAAGGCGTTGAGTCGCAGGCCGAGGGCGAGGGGATCCGCATCCTCGCCCAGTTCATCCGCGACCTTTCGTTCGAGAATCCGCGGGCCCCGGAATCGCTGCGCACGGGGGCCGCCCAGCCGCAGATCGACCTCGGCGTCGAGATGAACGCCCGCGGCCGCGACGACGGGCTCTACGAGGTGGACCTGAAACTCTCCGCCACCGCCCAGCGCGAGGACGGGGCCCTGTTCGTGGTCGAGCTGCTCTACGGCGGGCTGTTCCAGATCGGCGGCGTCGCGGCCGAGGACATGGAGCCGGTGCTGCTCATCGAGTGCCCGCGCTACCTCTTCCCGTTCGCGCGCCGGGTGATCGCCGACGTGACCTCCGAAGGCGGTTTTCCGCCGTTCCTGCTGGATCCGATCGACTTCGCCGGCGTCTACACGACCCGCAAGGCGCAGGCCGAGCAGGAAGTCGGCCACGCCTGACCCCGGCGCTAGAGGCCGAAACGCGCCCAGAGCGTCTCGCTCTTCAGCTTGCCGCGGATGAAGGCCGCGTGGATCAGGCGCTCCGCCTCCGTGGCCCGGAGCGCGAGCGGACGCGGCCGCGCCCCGTAGGCGTTGCGGGCCGCCGCCGCGACCGCCGTCACCGCAGCGGTCGAGGTGAGCTCGAGCCGCCGCTCGCGACCGCCCTTCAGCTCCAGGTAGACGGCGGCGAGCAGCTTGGCGTCCACCAGCGCGCCGTGCTTCTCCCGCTCCGACAGCGAGATCCGGAAGCGCTTGCAGAGCGCATCGAGCGAGTTGTGCATGCCCGGGAAGCGCCGCTTGGCGAGCTCCAGGGTGTCCACCCAGCGGCGCTCGTGGATCGCCTCGCGGCCGACCCGCTCCAGCTCCCAGTTCACGAAGGCCCGGTCGAAGCCGGCGTTGTGCGCGACCAGCGGGGCCTCGCCCACGAACTCCAGGAAGGCGTCCACGACGCCGGAATGCTCGAAGCGCGGCTTGCCGGCCAGGAACGTCGCGGAGAGGCCGTGGACGCGCTCGGCCTCCGCCGGCATGTCCCGGCAGGGGTCGATGTAGGTGTGGAAGCTGCGCCCGGTCGGGACGAAGTCCTCGATCTCCAGGCAGGCGAGCTCAACCAGCCGGTGCCCCGCCTGCGGCTCGAAGCCGGTGGTCTCGGTGTCGAGGACGATCTCGCGCGCCATGGGTCAGTTCTGCGGTGCTTCGGCCGCCAGCATCAAGCCGGCGTGCGGTCGCGGGAGGGCCGGCGCTGCGGGTCGCGCATGATGGCGATGATCTCGCCCACCTGAAGTCGGGCATGCTCCAGGCCCCGGCCAGTGTCGACGACGAAGTGGGCGCGCGCCCGCTTCTCGGGGTCGGGGGTCTGCTGGGCGAGGATGGCGTCCAGCCGTTCGGGCGTCATGCCGGGCCGCGCCAGCACGCGCTCGCGCTGCATCTCCGGCGGCGCCGAGGCGACCACCACGGCGTCGACATTGGCGTGGCCGCCAGTCTCGAACAGCAGCGGGATGTCCAGCACGACCATGTCGGCGCCCATCGCCTGCGCGCCTTCGAAGAACTTTCCGCGGTCGCGGCCGACCAGCGGATGGACGATGGCGTTCAGCCGCTTCAGCGCCTCGGGGTCGCCCAGGACGCGCTGGCGCAGCGCCTCCCGGTCGATAGCGCCGTCCTTGACCACGCCCGGAAAGGCCTCGCCCACCGGCCGGACGGCCGCCCCGCCCCTGACGTAGAGGTCCGCCACGGCGGCGTCGGCGTCATAGACGGGCACGCCGGCTTCGCGGAACATCGCCGCGGTCGTCGACTTGCCCATGCCGATCGAGCCGGTAAGGCCCAGCAGGATCATCGGCGCGCCTCCAGCGCCCTGACGGCGAGCGCCCGCACGTCGACATCGTCCGGCGGCGCCCGCCCGTAGAAGGCCTCGAACGACGGCCGCGCCTGGCCGACCAGCATGCCGAGCCCATCCACCGTCTTGCGGCCGAGCGCCCGGGCTTCCTGCAGGAAATCGGTGTCGAGCGGGGTGTAGATCATGTCCATCACCACGGCCTCGTTCGGCGTCGACCAGAGCGGGATCTCCAGCCGGCCGCCGTTGGAGATGCCGGCCGAGGTGGCGTTGATCACCGCCGCGGCCCCGTCCAGCGCCCGCTTGGCCTCGTCCAGCGAATAGGCGAAGGCCGCCTGGCCCAGCGCGCCGGCGACGAACTCGGCCTTGGCGAGCGTGCGGTTGACGATCCGGATCTGCGGCGCGCCGGCCGCCTTGAACGCCGCCGCGGCGCCGCGCGCGGCGCCGCCGGCGCCCAGGATGACCACCGGCCCGGAGCGCGGGTCGAACTCCGGCGCCTGGGCGGCGAAGGCGGCGAGCAGGCCCACGCCGTCGGTGTTGTCGGCGATGATCTCCCCCTCCGGCTCGAACAGCAGCAGGTTGGCGGCCTCCGCGGCTACGGCCCGCTCGGTCGCCCGGTCGGCGACCGACAGCGCCGCCTCCTTGAACGGCAGGGTGACGTTGAGGCCGCGCACCGCGGCGCCGCGCAGGCCTTCGGCGAATCTCTGGAAGGCGTCGGCCGGCGGCGCGAACGGCGCATACACGCCGTCGATCCCGGCCGCGTCCAGCCAGGCGTTGTGCAGCAGCGGGCTAAGCGAATGGCGCACCGGATGGCCCGCTACGCCGGCGACGATGGTCGCTCCGGTGATGCGCTGGCTCATGACGGCAGCGCCCCCTGCCCGCGCAGGAATTCCAGCAGGCCCAGCAGCGGCAGGCCGAGGATCGCGAAATAGTCGCCCTCGATCGCGGCGAACAGCTGCGCGCCCGGCCCTTCCAGCCGGTAGCAGCCGACCGAACCCAGCGCCGCCGCGCCCTCCAAGGCGAGGTAGTCCTCCAGGAAGCCGTCGGAGAAGTCCCGCATGGTGAGCGTCGCGCTCTCCAACTCGCGCCACAGCACGCGTCCCTCGCGGGCGACGGCGACGGCCGAGTGCAGCTGGTGCGCCCGCCCGCGCAGGATTTTCAGCCGCTCGCGGGCCGCGTCGCGCGAGGTCACTTTGTCGTAGAGCCGCCCCTCGAGCTCCAGCGTCTGGTCGGCGCCCACCACATAGGCGGGCCCGGCGAGCGCAGCGGCCTTCGCCGCCGCCAGCGCCTGCGCGACCTCCTTCGGGCTCGCGCCCTTGGCCAACAGCCCGGCTTTCAGCGCCGCCTCGTCGACCGCTGCGCCCGCCACCTCGATCGGCACGCCTGCCGCCTCCAGCACCGCGCGGCGGGCGAGGCTTTTCGAGGCGAGCACGATGGGCGCGCTCACCCGAGCACCTCGACCTGGCCGTGGCCGCCATGCAGCAGGTTGAGGATCGCCGCGGCCGTTTCCTCCACCGAACGGCGGGTCACGTCGATGGTCGGCCAGCCGTGCCGCTCATAGAGCCGGCGGGCGTGGACGATCTCTTCGCGCACGGCATCCAGGTCGATGTAGCTGGATTCCCGCTGCTCCTTCAGCGAGAGCAGGCGGTTGCGGCGGATCTGGATCAGCCGGTCGGGCGAGATGGTGAGGCCGACGACCAGGGCGTTCTTCAGGTGCGCGAGGCGATCTGGCGCCGGCCGGCCCGGCACCAGGGGGACGTTGGCCGCCCGCACGCCACGATGCGCCAGGTAGATGCAGGTCGGAGTCTTGGAGGTGCGCGAGACGCCGACCAGAACCACGTCGGCGCGGTCCAGGTCCTGCCCGCCCTGGCCGTCGTCGTGGCCGATCGCATAGTTCAGCGCGTCCATGCGGTTGAAATAGTCGTTATCGAGCCGCAGATGCGCGCCGACCCGCGTCGTCGTCGAAGCACCCAGATAGCGCGACAGGACCGAGACCAGTGGGTCGAGCGCCGGGAAGCACGGCATGTCCAGCTTGCGGCAGCCTTCCTCCAGCGCCTCGCGCAGCCCCGGCTCGACAATGGTGTGGAAGACGATGCCCGGCGCCTCCTCGATGTCGCCCAGCGCCCGATCGAGCTGACGCTTGGAGCGCACCAGGGCGTAGATGTGCTCGATCGGCAGGACGTCGTCGAAACGCGCGCAGACCGCGCGCGCCATGGCATTCAGCGTCTCGCCGGTGGAATCCGACACGAGGTGGATGTGGAAGTAGGTCGCCAGCCGCGGCGGCGCGGGGCTGTTTTGGGCGTTGGTCGCGGGGGAGCCCGAAAAATCTGGGGACAAGTTCTGTGGACCCTCGCTTGGCGAAACGCCCCTGGGATGGGGATGGATCGCCGTTGACCCGGCGCCGCCGACCTCGGCAAAGAATGACCGGGATAAGACAGGACGTTTACGTTTCCTTAATCCACCGGCCGCGCGGCGGGGCAAGGCTCCGGCTCGGCTTTTCGACATGCCGGGCGCCGCTCGTCGCCGGGACGCCGCGCTCCCCCGAAGGATTAACGAAACCTTAAGGCGGCGAAAGGCCCAAGACGGTTCTCCCCGCGTTCCACAGACCGCGCGCCCTGCCGCTTGCGAGTTCGGATAACCTGGGGACAAGGTTCGCAACGTCGCAGGGACAGACCGGTTTTGCACGCCCTCGACAGGCCCTTCTTCTCTTTTCCCTACCCTTTTCGAACTCTTAAGGAAGGAAGCAGGGAAGCGAACGAAGGCGCTTTAGGGCTGTGGGCTTGAGCCGGGCCGACCTAGGCGCTTTAAGGCTCGCCCATGATCAATGCCCAAGCGCCCCGCCTGCTCCGCGCCCTCGCCGGCGAGACGCTCGAGCGGCCGCCGGTCTGGTTCATGCGCCAGGCCGGACGTAGCCTGCCGGAATATCGCGAGCTGCGGGCCCGGGCGGGCGACTTCATCAGCCTGGCGATGAACCCCGAGATGGCGGCCGAGGTCACCTTGCAGCCGGTCCGGCGATTCCCGTTCGACGCCGCCATCATCTTCGCCGACATCCTTCTGATCCCCCGCGCACTTGGCCAGGAGCTGTGGTTTGAACCCGGTGAAGGACCGCGCCTTGGGCCGTTGCCCCCGATCCGGGCGCTGGCGGACGAGGTCGCTGCCTCGACCGAGCGGCTCTCGCCGGTGGGCGAGACCGTCGCGCGCGTGCGCGCCGAGCTGGAGCCGGAGCGGGCGCTGATCGGCTTCGCCGGAGGGCCCTGGACGGTCGCCACCTACATGATCGAGGGCCGCGGCTCGCAGCGTGAGGCCGCCCGCGCCTACGCCTACGTTCACCGGGACGAGCTCGATGCGCTCCTGGATGTGCTGGTGGAGGCCACGGCGCGTTACCTGGTCCTGCAGGCAAGGTCCGGGGCCCAGGCGTTGCAGATCTTCGAGAGCTGGGCCGAGAACCTGGCTGAGGACGTGTTCGAGCGCGTCGTGATCCGGCCGCATACGGCGATCATCGAGAAGGTCCGCGCCGCCGGGGTCACTGCGCCCTTCATTGGCTTTCCGCGCGGCGCCGGCGCGCTGGTGGAGATCTACGCCGAGGCCGCGCCGGTGGACTGCGTGGGGCTCGACACCCAGGCCCCCGCCGCGCTCGGCCGGCGCCTGCAGGCTCAGGGCAAGACGATCCAGGGCGCGCTCGACAACCTCCTGCTGCGCGCCGGCGGCCCGGCGCTCGACGCGCGCGTGGCGCAGCTCCTCCAGCAGTGGGGCGGCGGCCCCTATGTGTTCAACCTCGGCCACGGAGTCCTGCCCGACACGCCGATCGAGCATATCGGCCGCGTCGTCGCGCAGGTGACCGGCAAGCCGGCGAAGGCTGCGGCGTGACGGCCAAAGCGCCCAGATTCCCCCGCTCTGGGGGAGGCGTCCCAGCGGGCCGGAGGGGTGACCCACCACCTCGACGGGTCCCAACCCCCTCGGTCGCTCCCCGGCAGCTCCTCCCGAGGGGGAGCATCTCCTCGTGAAACTCGCGGTCGTGCTGTTCAACCTCGGCGGGCCGGACCGGCCCGAGGCGGTGCGGCCGTTCCTTTACAACCTGTTCAAGGACCCCGCGATCATCGCGCTGCCGGCGATGCTGCGGCTGCCCGCGGCCTCGCTCATCTCCCGTCGGCGTGAGGCGCTCGCCCGCGCCAGCTACGAGCTGATCGGCGGCGCCTCGCCCCTGCTCAGCGAGACCGAGGCGCAGGCGCGCGCGCTGGCCGAGACGCTCGCGGCGCTCGCGCCGGATTTCGAGGCCAAGGTGTTCATCGCCATGCGCTACTGGGCGCCGCGGGCGGCGGAGACGGCGCGCGAGGTGGCCGCCTTCGCGCCCGACGAGATCGTGCTGCTGCCGCTCTATCCGCAGTTTTCGACGACCACGACGGCCTCGTCGCTGAAGGACTGGCGTCGGGCCTACAAAGGGCCCGGCCGCAGCCGAGAGATCTGCTGCTATCCCACGACGCGGGGCCTCGCCGGCGCTCACGCCGAGGCCATCCGCGAAACCTGGAAGACCGCCGGAAAGCCCAGCAATATGCGGCTCTTGTTCTCCGCGCACGGGCTGCCGCAGAAAGTCGTCGCGGCCGGCGATCCCTACCGCGCCCAGGTCGAGGCCACCGCCGCGGCGATCGCCGCCGAGCTGCCCGAGCTGCCGGACCGGCGGGTCTGCTTCCAGAGCCGGGTCGGGCCGCTCAGGTGGCTGGAGCCGGCGACCGATGCCGAGATCCGCCAGGCCGGGGCCGAGGGCAAAGGCGTGATCGTCGCCCCGATCGCCTTCGTCTCCGAGCATGTCGAGACGCTCGTCGAGCTCGACCGCGACTACGCCAAGGTCGCCGCCGAGGCGGGATGCGCGCCCTATCTGCGCACGCCGACGCCGGGCGTGCGGCCGGCGTTCATCGCCGACCTGGCCGAAGCCGTGCTGGTCAGCCTGGGGCGGATCGGCGGCCCGGGCCCTTACGGACCCTGGCTCTGCCCCGCGGGCCTTGCCAAATGCGCATGCCGGCCCGAGGGATCGTCCGAGACGGGCGGCGTCCACGCGGCGGCCCATGACGGGGGAGGCGGCGTCCCATGAGGTGGTACGACCTGCTGCGAGGGCTGCACATCATCGCGGTCATCGCCTGGATGGCCGGCATGCTCTACCTGCCCAGGCTCTTCGCCTATCACACCGAGACGGCGCCGCCCGGCTCGGAGTTCGACGCGCACTTCAAGGTGTGGGAAGCCAAGCTCCTGCGGATCATCGTCAACCCGGCGATGATCGCCACCTTCATTTTCGGCTTCGCGCTCATATATGTAGACGGCGCGCAGCGCCTGGGCTGGGGCTTCCTGCTCACCCCCTGGATGCTGACCAAGATCGCCGGCATCGTCTTCCTGTCCGCCTGGCACGGCTATCTGGCCCGCGCCCGCAAGCAGATCGCCCGCGGCGAGCGGCCCAGGTCGGCGAGGTTCTGGCGGATGACCAACGAGCTGCCAGTCCTCGCGGCCGTCGTCATGGTCCTGGCCGTCACCACCGAGTTCGGCGGCTGAGCCGCGGCGCCGGCGACGCTTGACCGGCGCCGACGACTGTGGTTCCGATCACCCCACGCGCCCGAGACCGGGCGCGCCCCGCCTTTTCCCGGCCGCTCCGACGCTGCGTGAGCCGACCGGTCCCCAGAGAGACAACATCATCGGCGCGAAGTCCCGCGCCTACACGTTCTAGAAGTCCGCGCCTGGACTCCGTCCGGCCCGGACGCGAATCCGAGTAAATCCCCATGCAAGACGACAATCCCGCACCCCCGCTCGGCGAAGCGCCCGAGGCGTTCAATGCCGAGGTCCTGGAGCCCGCGGCCGCCGCGGCTCCGGCCGAAGAGGCCGACACCGGCCCAGAGGAGCCCTCCGAGGCCGCCAAGGCGATCGCCGCCATGGGCCTGGCGCGGATGAGCCTGCAGGAGCTGAAGGACAAGTCGCCCGCCGACCTCCTGGCCTTCGCCGAGACGCTGGAGATCGAGAACGCCAACTCCATGCGCAAGCAGGACATGATGTTCGCGATCCTGAAGACGCTCGCCGAGGAAGGCGTCGAGATCTCGGGCTCCGGCACGCTCGAGGTGGTGCAGGACGGCTTCGGCTTCCTGCGCAGCCCCGAAGCCAACTACCTCCCCGGGCCCGACGACATCTACGTCTCCCCCTCGCAGATCCGGAAGTTCGGCCTTCGGACCGGCGATTCCGTCGACGGCGCGGTCCGTGCGCCGCGCGAAGGCGAGCGCTACTTCGCCCTGGTCAAGGTCGACCAGACCAACTTCGAGAATCCGGAAAACGTCCGCCACAAGGTGCTGTTCGACAACCTGACGCCGCTCTATCCGGACGAGCGGCTGAAGATGGAGATCGACGATCCCACCTTGAAGGACCGGTCGGGCCGGGTGATCGACATCGTGGCGCCGCTCGGCAAGGGCCAGCGCTGCCTGATCACCTCACCGCCGCGGGTCGGCAAGACGGTGATGCTGCAGAACATCGCCAAGTCGATCGAGACCAACCACCCGGAGTGCTACCTGATCGTGCTGCTGATCGACGAGCGGCCCGAGGAAGTCACCGACATGCAGCGCACGGTGAAGGGCGAGGTGATCTCCTCGACCTTCGACGAGCCGGCCACGCGCCACGTGCAAGTGGCTGAAATGGTTATCGAAAAGGCCAAACGCCGGGTCGAGCACAAGCGCGACGTGGTGATCCTGCTGGATTCCGTGACGCGCCTCGGCCGCGCCTACAACACCGTCGTCCCCTCCTCCGGCAAGGTGCTCACGGGCGGCGTCGACGCCAACGCCCTGCAGCGGCCGAAACGCTTCTTCGGCGCGGCGAGGAACATCGAGGAGGGCGGCTCGCTGACCGTCATCGCCACCGCCCTGATCGACACCGGCAGCCGGATGGACGAGGTGATCTTCGAGGAGTTCAAGGGCACCGGCAATTCCGAGATCATCCTGGACCGCAAGGTCGCCGACAAGCGCATCTTCCCGGCCATCGACGTGCTCAAGTCCGGCACCCGCAAGGAGGAGCTGATCACGCCGAAGGAGCACCTGCAGAAGACCTACATCCTGCGCCGGATCCTCAATCCCATGGGCGCCCAGGATGCGATCGAGTTCCTGCTCGACAAGCTCCGCCAGTCGAAAAACAACGACGAGTTCTACCAGTCGATGAACACCTAGGCCGCCGGCGGGGGCCGCGCGGCCATGATCACGGTCTACGCATCGGCCATGAGCCGCTCCCGCCGGGTGCTGTGGGCCTGCGAGGAGGCCGAGGCGCCTTACGAGATCGTCGAGCTCGCCTGGCCGCCGTCGGCGCAGCCGGGATACCTGGCGATCAATCCCGCGGGGACCGTGCCGGCGATGCGCGACGGCGACCTCACCCTCAGCGAAAGCCTGGCGATCTGCGAGTACGTGGCGCGCCGCCACAAGCCGGAGCTGATCCTCGAGCCCGGCGAGGCGGGCTACTGGCGTTACCTGGAGTTGTGCCAGTTCGGCGAAGCGACGCTGCAGCCGACGCTCGCGTGGACACGGCGGTTCGGCCCGCTCGCCCAGGCGGCCGTGGATCATGCGCGCGAAGCCTTCGCAATCCGCGTGGAAGCGGTCGGCAAGGCGCTGGCCGACGGCCGCGCCTGGCTGATGGGCGAGCGCTTCACCCTCGCCGACATCTCCGTGGGATTCCCGCTGATCGTGGCGCCCGGCCTTGAGCTCGCCGACCTGATCCCGGCGGAAGTCATGGCCTACCGCAAGCGGCTCGGCGGCCGTCCCGCCTGTCAGCGGGCCTACGCGCGGTAGCGTTTCACGTGAAACAGGATCTCAGGACTCGACCCGGACCGCGCGCAGCGTGCGGCCGGACTGATGCAAGACGAGGCCGGTTACGCGTCCGTCGGGGCCGCGTTCGAAGGTCAGCTGGGCGTCGACGATCTTGTAGAAGAAGTTGTTCGCAGTTTCCGGGAAGATCCGAGCCTTGCCCTGGCCGGTGAGCTGGGCGAAGAGCTGATCGCCGTCCCGCGTCACGAAGACCGAGGCGGTCGGGGCGAAGTCGTACTGGCCCACGAAGGCCTGCAGAGCCTCGGGCGGAAGCGTGATCTCGTGATGTATGCTCCGCGGCGGCGGCGCGGGCATCAGCGGGTAGCCCGAGAGGAGGTGGAGTCCGATATCGTCCCCGCCCCGGCTGGTGGCGGCGTTGGTCATCACCACCACCCCCACCCTCGCCTGCGGATCGAAACCCATGAACGTGCGGAAGCCGCCCGTGCCGCCGTTGTGCCAGACGATCTGCCGGCCCCTGATCGAAGAGATGAGCCAGGCGAGCGCCGTCTGCATGTTCGGGGCGGGGCCGGGCCGACGCGGGGCGAGTTGCGCCTCCATCGCGGCCTTCAGGGGCGTCGGCTTGAAACCCAATTCGGCGGCCAGGAAGGTGGCGATGTCGGCTGCGGTGGATCTGAGGGCGCCTGCGCCGGCCAGCGTCGGGAGGTCCCAGTTGGGCGTGGGCTCGAGCGCCGCCGTGTAGCCCTGCGCCATGCGCGCTCTCAGCGCCGGCGTCAGCGTGATCGCCGTGCTGGTCATGCCGAGCGGGCCCGTGATCCGCGTCCGCACCAGCGTTTCGTAGTCCGCCCCAGCGCGGCGCGCGAGCAGATGCCCGAGCAGGCCGCCGCCGAGGTTGGAGTACTCGTAATGGGACCCCGGATCACGGGTCAGCTGATAGCCGTTCAGGAAGGCATAGAGGTCCTCGACCGTATAGTCGGCGTAGGGGTTTAGCGGATCCTTCGGCTTCAGATTGGTCGGCAGCCGGGGGAGCCCGGACGTGTGGGTCGCAAGGTCGATCAAGGTGATCTGGTGGCCGTTCCGCTCAGGCGCATGGACCGATGCAGGCAGCAGCTTCTGGATCGGCTCATCCAGCGTCACCTCGCCGCGCTGGACGGCCAGGGCCAGCAGCAGGCTGGTGAAGACCTTCGTCATCGAGCCGATCTCGAAGACCGTGTCGGCGTCCACCGGCGCGGGAGCAGCCTTCGAACGCGGGCCGTAGCTCACGAAGCGCCGGCCCGCCGCATCGACGACGCCGACCACGGCGGCGACCCCGTCCTTCTGCGTGTCGATCCGCTCAATCAGGATCCGGCGGATGGTCTCGTCGTCGGGCGTGACCCACGCGGGCGGAGGCTGGGCTTTCGCGGCTAGGCCCGCGCCTCCAATGACCGCGCCGAACGCCACTTCTCGCCGCGTGATGGGCATACTGCGTCCCTCCCCCGGGCGGGATATTCCCTCGCTGCGCGAGCCGATGACAAGCCGCCACTGTTTCACGTGAAACAGCGCGAGCTCAGGGAATCAGCAGGCTCGCGCCGATGGTGGCGCGGCTCTCCAGCGCCTCGTGGGCCTTGCCGGCCCGGTCGAGCGGGAAGGTCTGACCGATTTCGACCGCCACCGTGCCGGAGCGGATCATCTCGAACACCGCCGCGGCGCTGGCGTCGAGCTGCTCGGTGGTGACGACATAGTCGAACAGCGTCGGCCGGGTGAGGTACAGCGAGCCGGCCTGGGCGAGGCGGCCGGGGGGCACCGGGTCGGGCGGGCCGGACGCGTTGCCGAACGAGACGAAGAGGCCGCGGCGGGCCAGGCTCTTCAACGTGCCCTCGAAGGTATCTTTTCCCACCGAATCATATGCGACGGGCACCCCGCGCCCGCCGGTGATCCGCCGCACCTCCTCGGCGACATCCTGTTCGCGGTAAAGGATGACGTGATCGGCGCCCAGCTCGCGCACGCGCACCGCCTTGGCTTCCGAGCCGACGGTGGCGATCACCACCGCGCCGATCGCCTTGGCCCACTGGGTCATGATCTGGCCGACCCCGCCGGCCGCCGCGTGCACCAGGATGATCTCGCCGCCGCTCACCCGGTAGGTGTGGTTGAGCAGGGCCTCGACGGTCATGCCCTTCAGCAGGGAAGCCGCCGCGGTGCGGGCGTCGACGCCGTCGGGGACCCGCACCGCCCGGTCGGCGCGGACCGCGTTGGCCTCGGCGTAAGCGCCGAAGCCGCCCAAGTAGGCCACCGGGTCGCCCGGCTTGAATCGGGTCACCCCCTCGCCCACCGCCTCAACCACGCCGGCCGCCTCGCCGCCCGGCGTGCAGGGCAGCTTCACGGGATAGAGCCCGGTGCGGTGGTAGGTGTCGATGAAGTTGATCCCGATCGCCTCGTGGCGGACCAGCACCTGACCCGGCCCGGGCTTGGGGGTTTCGACGTCGGCGAGCTGCAGCACCTCAGGCCCGCCGGTGGTCTCGAAGCGGATCGCGCGCATCGCGGATCAGCCCAGGTGCTTCTTGAAGAACTGCAGGGTGCGGCCGCCGGCGAGCTTGGCGTCGGCTTCGTCGTAGTGCTCGCCGCCCGGCCGGGCGAAGGCGTGGTTGCGCCCCGGATAGGTGTGGATCTCGATGTTCGGGTGGTTCTTCAGCGCCTGCAGGATCACCGCCTGCGCCGGCTTTGGCACGAACTGGTCCTCCTCGGCGATGTGCATGAGCAGCGGCTTCACCAGCTTCTCGGCCTCGCCCACCCGGTTCTCGATGCCGACGCCGTAGTAGGCGGCGGAAGCGTCCGCGTCGGTGCGGGTGGCGGTGAGGAAGGCCAGGAGCCCGCCGAGGCAGAAGCCCACCGCGCCCACCTTGCCGTTGCAGCCGGGATCCCTGCGGATCGCCGCGATGGTGGCGGCGATGTCCTTGACGCCCTGGTCGACGTCGAAGGCGTTGAACAGCTCGAACGCCCTCTTCCACTCGGCCTCGGACTTGTCGGTGATGTCGATCCCCGGCTCGATGCGCCAGAACAGGTCCGGGCAGATCGCCAGATATCCCTGGCCCGCCAGGCCGTCGGTGATGTCGCGCATCACCTGGTTGACCCCGAAGATCTCCTGGATGACCACCACGGCCGGCGCGGAGGCCCCCTTCGGCCGCGCCACATAGGCCGAAAACGGGCCGTCGGGGGTGGTGATGGTGGTGCGCTCGCCCATGGATCGGCCTCCGAGGATTGCTGGGGACTGCCATGCGGCTACTAGCGCGACAAGCCGCCGCACGGCCATATGGAATCATGGAGACCTGCCCATGAAGATGACCCTCGAGGTGGATTGCACGCCGGAGGAGGCCCGCCGTTTCCTGGGCCTTCCGGACGTGAGCGCGCTCAACGAGCAGCTGGCCAAGGAGATGCAGGCGCGGATGAGCGCCAACCTCCCGGCGCTGGCGACGGACGAGCTGATGAAAAGCTGGATGGCGTTCGGCGCCGGCGCCCAGGAGCAGTTTCGCAAGCTGATGGAGGCCGGGCTCTCCGCCTCCGCCAAGGGATGAGCGACACCATCTTCGCGCCGGCCACGGCCGCAGGCCGCGCCGCGGTGGCGGTGGTGCGCCTCTCCGGGCCGCGGGCGGCGATGGCTTTGGGCGCGCTGGCGGGCGACGTCCCCGAGGCGAGGCGCGCGTCGCTGCGGCGGGTCTTCGATGCCGCCGGCCGCGAGATCGACCAGGCGCTGGTGCTATGGTTCCCCGCGCCCGCCAGCTACACCGGCGAGGACTGCGGCGAGTTTCACCTGCACGGCGGCCCGGCGGTGGTGGGGGCCCTGCTCGAGGCGCTCACGGGTCTGGGCCTGAGGCTCGCCGAGCCCGGCGAGTTCACCCGCCGCGCCTTCGAGAACGGCAAGCTGGACCTCGCCCAGGCGGAGGGGATCGCCGATCTGATCGAGGCGGAGACGGACCAGCAGCGCCGGCAGGCGCTGGCGCAGGTCGGCGGCCGCCTCTCGCAGGCGCAGGCGCGCTGGACCGAGGCGCTGACCGAGGCGCTGGCGCTGTTCGAGGCCGCCGTCGACTTCCCCGACGAGGAGCTGCCCGCCGACGTCTCCGCCCGCGCGAGGCCGGTGCTCGAGGCGCTGGCCGGCGAGATCGAGGCCGCCGCCGAGGACGTGACCCGCGGCGAGCGCGTGCGCGAGGGCTATCGCATCGCCCTGCTGGGCGCGCCGAACGCCGGCAAGAGCACGCTGCTCAATGCGCTGGCCGGCCGCGACGCCGCGATCGTCACCGCCACGCCCGGGACGACCCGGGACGTCATTGAGGCCCCGATCGTGCTGGCCGGCTACAAGCTGCTGCTTGCCGACACGGCCGGGCTGCGGGAGGCCGAGAACGAGATCGAGGCGGAGGGCGTGCGCCGCGCCCGCGCCTGGGCGGACTCTGCGGATTTGCGGCTGTGGCTGGTGGATGCCGCCGCCGATGCGCCGCCCGAGCCGCCGCGCGAGCTGCAGCCGAACGACCTCTTGATCCTCACCAAGCGCGACCTGCCCGAGGGCGAGGCCGGCTGGACAGCCGCCGAGGACGCGCGGCGGCGTGGGATTGCGACGGCGAGCGTCACCGCCCGCAGCCCGAACGACATCGCCTGGCTGAAGTCCCTGCTCGCCGAGCGCGTGGTCGAGGCGCTGGCCGGCGCCGAGCCGGCCGCGGCCACCCGCCTGCGGCATCGCGAGCTGCTGCAGGAGGCCGCTGCGCGGCTGCGCCAGGCGCTGGCCGAGGCTGACCGGCTCGAGCTCGCCGCCGAGGACGTCCGCCTCGCGGCCCGGGCGCTCGACCGCATCACCGGCCGGATCGACCCGGAGGCCGTGCTCGGCCGCATCTTTGCGACCTTCTGCATCGGCAAGTGACCCGCGACGCGGAGTCATCCCCGTGAAAAGGAGGATCCAGAGGGCGCCTTGTTTCACGTGAAACACCGCTGCCGATCCTCTATATGAGCGCGCTCACATGACGACCTTCGACGTGATCATCATCGGCGGCGGGCACGCCGGCTGCGAGGCCGCCGCGGCGGCGGCTCGGTTGGGCGCGCGCACGCTGCTGCTCACCCACAAGCTCGAGACGATCGGCGAGATGAGCTGCAACCCGGCGATCGGCGGACTGGGCAAGGGCCACCTGGTGCGTGAGATCGACGCGCTGGACGGGGTGATGGGCCGGCTCGCGGACCGGGCGGGCATCCAGTTCCGGCTGCTCAACCGCTCGAAAGGCGCCGCCGTGCGCGGCCCGCGCAGCCAGATCGACCGCCGGATCTATCGCGCGGCCATGCAGGCCGAGATGGGCGCGACGCCGAATCTCACCGTCAGGGCCGAAGCCGTCGAGGACCTGATCGTCGAGGCCGGACGGGCGGTGGGGGTCGTGGGCGCCTCGGGCGAAGAGCACCGCGCGGCCTGCGTGGTGCTCACCACCGGCACCTTCCTGAAGGGCGTCATCCACCGCGGCGACGAGCGGATTCCCGCCGGCCGCGTCGGCGACGCCCCGGCCGTCGGCCTCTCCGACCGGCTCTACGGGTTGGACTTCCGGATGGGGCGGCTGAAGACCGGCACCCCCGCCCGGCTGGACGGGCGGACGATCGCCTGGGACCGCGTGGAACGGCAGGACGCTGATGCGGAACCCTATCCCTTCTCGTTCCTGACGGCGGCGATCTGCAACCCCCAGATCGCCTGCGGGGTCACCCACACGACCGCGGAAACGCACCGGATCATCGTCGAAAAGCTCGCCGAATCAGCGGTTTATGGCGGGCGCGTGACGAGTCGCGGACCGCGCTACTGTCCCTCGATCGAGGACAAGGTGGTTCGCTTCAAGGACAAGGCGAGCCACCAGATCTTCCTCGAGCCGGAGGGGCTCGACGACGACACCGTCTATCCGAACGGGATCTCCACCTCGGTCTCGGCCGAGACCCAGGACGCCTTCCTGCGCACCATTCCGGGCCTCGAGCAGGCCGAGGTGCGCCGCTACGGCTACGCCATCGAGTACGACTACGTCGATCCGCGCGAGCTCTACCCGACGCTGGAGGCCAAGCGGCTGCCGGGCCTCTACCTGGCCGGCCAGATCAACGGCACCACCGGCTACGAGGAGGCGGCCGCCCAGGGGCTGGTCGCCGGCCTCAACGCCGCGCGCGCGGCCTCCGGCGCGGAGCCGGCGGTGTTCGCCCGCGACGAGGGCTATGTCGGCGTGCTGATCGACGACCTCGTCACCCGCGGCGTCACCGAGCCCTATCGCATGTTCACCTCGCGCGCGGAATTCCGCCTCAGCCTGCGCGCGGACAACGCCGACCAGCGGCTGACGCCGCGGGGGCTCGCGCTGGGCCTGGTCGGCGCGGAGCGCGCGCGGGTCTTTGCGCTCAAGGCGGACGCGCTGGCGGCGGCGCGCGAGCGGGCGCGGGCGCTCTCCCTGACGCCCGCCGAGGCGGCCCGGGCCGGCCTGCCGGTGAACGCCGACGGCCAGCGACGCGACCTGACGCAGCTCCTCGCCTACCCATCGATCGGCTTCGATGACCTCTCCCGCCTCTGGCCGGAGCTTTCCGCCTGGACGCCGGAGGTGCGCGAGCAGGTCGAGATCGACGCGGCCTACGCCGGCTATCTCGACCGGCAGGCGGCGGACGCCGCGGCCTTCCGGCGCGACGAGGATCTTCGCCTGCCGCCCGCGCTCGACTACGCCAAGGTCGGCGGCCTGTCCCACGAGGTGCGGGAAAAACTGAGTGAGATCAAGCCATTGACGCTCGGCCAGGCGGCCAGAATCGAGGGTGTCACCCCCGGCGCGCTCACCGCCCTGCTGGCCCATGTCCGTCGCCGCGCAGCGTGAGGTGACGCCGGTCGTCGACGCCGGGAGCTTCGCCGCGGTCAGCGGCGCGACCGCGGCGCAGGTCGGCGAGCTCGAGCGCTACCGACAGCTCCTCGCTGAGTGGAACGCGCGGATGAACCTGGTCGGGCCGGCCACGCTGCCCGACTTCTGGAACCGCCACGCCTGGGATTCCGCGCAGCTTCTGCGGCTGGCGCCCGAGGCGCTGACCTGGGCCGATCTGGGCGCGGGCGCCGGTCTGCCCGGCGTCGTCCTGGCCGTGCTCGGCAAGGGCCGCGCGGGCTTCCACGTCCATCTCGTGGAGAGCAGGGCCAAGCGCAGCCGCTTCCTGGCGGAGGCCGTGCGCGAACTCGGACTCCCCGCCACCGTGCATCATGCGCGGGCCGAGGCCCTCGACCTCAAGGTGGACAGCGTCACTGCGCGCGCTTGCGCCCCGCTTGCGCGCCTGCTCGGCTACGCCCGGCCGTATCTCCAGCAGGGCGCGATCGGTCTGTTCCTCAAAGGGCAAGATGTTGCGTCCGAGCTGGAAGAGGCTACAAGATATTGGGAATTCGAGGCGGAGGTCGTGCCGTCGTTGAGCGACGAGCGCGGCCGGATCGTGAAGCTGAGGAGGTTGCGCCGTGCCCGCCGAGCCTGACCGGGGCCTCCGCGTCCTGGTCGTCGCCAACCAGAAGGGCGGCGTCGGAAAGACGACGACGGCGATCAACCTCGGCACGGCGCTGGCCGCGGTCGGCGAGCGCGTGCTGCTGATCGATTCCGACCCCCAGGGCAACGCTTCGACCGGCCTGGGGATCGGCCGCGCGCAGCGCACCACCACCCTCTATGACGTGCTGATGGGCGAGCGGCGGCTCAGCGAGGCCGTGGTCCGCACCGCCGTGCCGGGGCTCGACCTGACGCCGTCGGATCCGGACCTCTCCGGCATCGAGCTGGAGCTCGGCCACGCCCCGCGGCGATCCTACAAGCTGCGCGACGCCCTCTCCGCGATCCGCGAGCCGGGCGAGTACACCTATGTGCTGATCGACTGCCCCCCCTCGCTCAACCTCCTGACGGTCAACGCCATGGCGGCGGCCGACGCGGTGCTGGTGCCGCTGCAGTGCGAGTTCTTCGCGCTGGAGGGGCTGAGCCAGCTGCTGCGCACCATCGACCTGGTCAAGGGGAGCCTCAATCCGCGGCTGGAGATCCAGGGCGTGGTGCTGACCATGTACGACCGCCGCAATTCGCTCTCCGCTCAGGTGGCGAACGACGTGCGCGCGCACTTCGGCGAGACGGTCTACCAGACGGTGATCCCTCGCAACGTCCGGGTCTCCGAGGCGCCCTCGTTCGGCAAGCCCGCCCTGGTCTATGATCTGAAGTGCGCAGGCAGCCAGGCCTACCTAAAGCTCGCGCGCGAGGTGGTGCTGCGCGAGCGCGAGCGGCGCGCGGCGGCCTGAGGGAGGCGAGATGGCGGAGAACCGCAGAGGCTTGGGACGCGGCCTTTCGGCCCTGCTGGGCGAGGCCGAGGCGGGCGCGCCCGGCGCGGCGTCGTCCGGCGAGGGCGCCCGCGAGATCCCGATCGAGCTGATCCACCGCAACCCCGAGCAGCCCCGCACCCTGTTCCGGGAAGCCGAGCTCGCGGAGCTGGCGGACTCGATCCGAGAGAAGGGCGTGCTGCAGCCGATCCTGGTGCGCCCCTCGCGCCTGCAGCCCGGCGAATACCAGATCGTCGCCGGCGAGCGGCGCTGGCGCGCGGCGCAGACGGCCGGCCTCGGCTCGGTCCCCGCGCTGATCCGCGAGATGGGTGACAACCAGGCCTTCGAGATCGCCATCGTCGAGAACGTCCAGCGCGCCGACCTGAACCCGCTGGAGGAGGCCAAGGCCTACGGCGCCCTGATGGGGCGCATGCAGTACACGCAGGACGAGACCGCCAAGGTGGTGGGCAAGAGCCGCAGCCACGTGGCCAACACCCTGCGCCTGGCGACCCTGCCGCCGAGCATCCAGGAGCACCTGATGGCGGGGCGGCTCACCGCCGGTCACGCCCGCGCCATCGCCACCGCCGAGAATCCCGAAGCGCTCGCCGACGTCGTCGTGGCGAAAGGGCTTTCGGTGCGCGAGGCGGAGGCGCTGGCGAAGACCAAGGCCGAGCGGCCGAAGAAGGCGTCCGGGCCGCGCCGCGCCAAGGACGCCGACACCCAGGCGCTGGAGGCCGACCTGGAGGAGGTGCTGGGCATGGGGGTGGAGATCAACGACCGCGGCGGCGCCGGCGAGATCAAGGTGCGCTACGCCACCCTGGAGCAGCTCGACGACCTCTGCCGTCGCCTGACTCGCGCGCCGTGACCCTGATCGAGGGCGACCGGGTGCGCCTGCGCCGCATCGAGCGGGGCGACCTGGAGGGCGCGGCAGGCTTCCAGCACACGCTCTCGATCCTGGAGCCGCTGACCCAGATCGCCCGACTGACCGACGTCTTCGACCAGACCGGGTTCTGGACCGAGGACGCCGGCGCGGTGGTCGTCGAGGCCGAGGGCCGGATGGTCGGGACCATGCAGTTGTACCGCTCCGGCGCCTGCATCCACGGCTACGAGATCGGCTACATCCTGCATTCCGAAGCCGACCGCGGCAAAGGCTACGCCTCGGAGGGGCTGCGCCTGCTCGGCGACTACCTGTTCGCCGAGCGGCCCGGCTGCCATCGGCTGCAGCTGATCATCGAGACCTGGAACGAAGCCTCCGCGCGCCTGGCCGAGGCCTGCGGCTACGCGCGCGAGGGAATCCTGCGCAAGGGCGGCTACTCCGACGTCGCCGACCCGCCCGACGTCTGGGTCTATTCGCGGGTGCGGTAACCCCCTCCCTCTCGGGACGGGGTCATAGCCCCAGCCGCCGCGCCCGGCCGGCGATGGTCAGCGCCAGGCGCTGGGCGATGAGCTGATCCGGGGCGCCGGTGGTCTTGCAGGCGATGTCGGCGGCGAGGATCTCCGGCTGCAGGCGCTCGATCTCGTCCAGCGACCAGGCGCGCGCCTGGCGGAGGAACTCCCGCTCCTGCTTCCAGAAGACACCGGAGGCCTTGGCCGCCTCCTGCAGGCCGGCGCCGGCCTTCGCGAGCGTCAGCGTCCGACGCAGGCGCCCGAGGTGGAGGCCCAGCGCCCGCACGGCCGCCGGACCGCCCTCCCCTTCCTGCCCGGCGCGGCGCAGGCCCGCCTGCGCTTCGGCCAGCCGACCGCCGAAGGCGTCCGCCGCCGCGTCGGCCAGCGACGCTTCCGGCTCGACGCCGAAGAACGCCTCGAGGTCGGCGGGCGAGCCGATCGCGCCGCTGCCGGGGCCGAGGAACAACGCCAGCCGCTCGATCTCCTGGCGGGCGACGCCGCGCTCGCGGGGCAGCCGCGCGACCAGCAGGGTCAGAGCCTCGCTCGAGAGGCTGACATTGTCCCGGGCCAGGCTGTCGCGGACCAGGCGGGCGACGTCGCCGGGCTCGTCCTCGTAGCAGGGGATGGCGACCGCGCCCTCGGCCTTCTCCGCCGAGCGCCGGAGCGCCGAATCGCGGCCGAGGGCACCGGCCTCGACGAGCAGGAAGGCGTCGGGGTTGAGCTCGCCCGCAGCATGCCGGGCGAGGGATTCGGCCGCGGCCTTGTCCGGCCCCGCCTTGTCGGCGCCGAGGCGCAGGCGCACCAGCCGCCGACCGCCCATCAGCGACTGCGCGGCGAGCTCGCTCTCCAGCCGCGCAGGGTCGGCCTCCAGGTCGCCGTCGGTGAGCTGCGCGACGTCGAACGGATCGTCCGGGTCCTTGGCGATCCGCTGGGCGAGCTCGTGGGCGCGCTCGCGCACCACGCCCAGGTCGCGGCCGTAGATCAACGCCGCGCGGACGCCCGCTTGCGGCGCCTTCAGGAAGCGCTCGATCTCCTGGCGACGGCCGAGGATCATGCCCCGCCGGGCTTCGCCCCGTTGGCGAGCCAGGCCGCAAGCTCGAGCTGGATGCGGCGGGCGGCCTCTTCCGCGGCGCGGTCCTGGGCGTCCTGCTGGGCGGTGACCGAGGCGTAGGGCTGGTCGGCGGAATTGTAGGTCAGCTCGACCCGCACCCGGCCGTTCTTGGCCGGCGCGCCGGAGGCGATCGAGGTCAGGGTGTAGTCGGCGGTCAGCACGTATTCGAATCGCGTGGCGACGTTGTCGACCCGGATGCCGCGCGGATAGCGCGTCTCATAGAGCTGCAGGTGCATGCGGTAGGCCGCCGGCGCCGCGCGGTTCTTGGCGAACGCGTCGTCCAGGTGCTCGCGGATCAGGAACCCGGTGCGGCCCTCCGGGGCCTCGACGTCGATGGCGGCCAGGTTACCGACCACGCCCGGCTGGGCGTAGAGCGGCGCGAACCCGCAGCCCGCCAGCGCCGCGCAGGCGGCGAGCGTCAATAGGGAACCCCGGATTCCACGGACCAGCGGCGGTGATCCATCCGTGCGATCCGTGGTTTCAATCTGCGCGGCGCGCATGTCAGGCGGCCACGATGTTCACGATGCGGTCCTTCACGACAATCACCTTGCGAACGGTCAGGCCTTCAAGGCGCCGTGCGATGTCGGGATCGTCAAGCACGATCTTTTCGATCTCGTGGGCTTCGGCCCCGGCGGGCGCGGTGATCTCGCCGCGCCGCTTGCCGTTGACCTGCACGGGCAGCACCTTCAGCGCGTCCTCGGTGAGCGCCGGATCGAACTCCGGCCAGGACGCCTCGACCACCATGCCCGCGCCACCGATCCGCGCCCAGCACTCCTCGGCCAGGTGCGGCGTGAAGGGGCCGATCAGCCGCGCGAACGCCGATAGCGCTTCCTGCCGCGCGGCCTGCACTCCGGGACTCGCGCCGGCGGCCGGATGGGCCCTCAGCAGGTTCAGGAACTCGTAGAACCGCGCGATGCCGGAGTTGAAGTGGAAGGTCTCGATCGCCTCCGTCACCGCCTTGATCAGTTTGTGGGTGGCGATGCGCAGGCGCTCGGCGGCCTCGTCGCCGGCGGCCGATCCGGAAGCGTCCTGGGGCTGGCTGTCGAACTCCTCCCAGACGCGATTGACGAACCGCCAGGCGCCCTGGACGCCGCCGGTCGTCCATTGGGCGTCGCGCTCCGGCGGCGAGTCGGAGAGCACGAACAGCCGCGCGGCGTCGACGCCGTAGTCGTCGAAGATCTCCTCCGGGGCGACGGTGTTGCGCTTGGACTTCGACATCTTCTCGATGTCGCCGATCACCACCGGCTCGCCGGACGCGATCAGCCGGGCGCGCCGCGTCCCGCCCTCCACGATCACCTCGATCTCCGAGGGCTCCAGCCACTCCCCCGACTGCCGGCGATAGGTCTCGTGGGTGACCATGCCCTGGGTGAACAGGCCCACGAACGGCTCGCGGATCGACAGCCGCCCTTCGTCGGCCAGCGCCTTGGCCATGAAGCGGGCGTAGAGCAGGTGCAGCACGGCGTGTTCGATGCCGCCGATGTACTGATCGACCGGCATCCAGTAGTCGGCGGCCTGCTTGTCGATCGGTTCGGCCGCGTGCGGGTCGGTGAAGCGGGCGAAGTACCAGGACGAGTCGACGAAGGTGTCGAGCGTGTCGGTCTCGCGCTCCGCCGGGCCGCCGCAGCCCGGGCAGGTCGTCTGCTTCCAGCTCGGATGGCGCGCCAGCGCATTGCCCGGCCGGCCGAAATCCAGGTCCCGGGGCAGCTCGATGGGCAGCGCGCTGGTCGGCAGCGGGACGACGCCGCACCGGGCGCAATGCACCACCGGGATCGGGCAGCCCCAGCCGCGCTGACGCGCCACGCCCCAGTCGCGCAGCCGGTAGACCGTCGCGCCTTCGCCCTGCCCCTGCGCTTCCACCCGAGCGACCGCGGCGGCCTTGGCGGCCTCCACGTCCAGGCCGTCCAGGAAGCCGGAGTTGTAGATAGTGCCTGGGCCCACATAGGCCTCATCGGCCACCTCGAAAGTCGCGGGATCGGCTCCGGGGGGCAGGACGACCGGCTTCACGGGCAGCCCGTATTTCCGCGAGAAGTCCAGGTCGCGCTGATCGTGCGCCGGGCAGGCGAAGATCGCCCCCGTCCCGTAGTCCATCAGGATGAAGTTCGCGATCCAGACCTCCAGCTTCCAGTCGGGATCGAACGGATGGGCCACGAAGAGGCCGGTGGCGTAGCCTTCCTTCTCCTGGGTCTCGATGTCGGCTTCCGACACCGCGCCGCGGCGGCATTTCTCGATGAAGGCGGCCGCCTTCGGATCCGAGCGCGCCGCCAGCTCGGCCAGCGGATGGTCGGGCGCGACGCCCACGAACGAGGCGCCGAACAGGGTGTCGGGCCGGGTGGTGTAGACCTCCAGGCCGCGCTCGAACCCCTCCGGCGGCGCGCCCGCGAACCGGAAGGCGAGCCGCAGGCCCTTGGACCGGCCGATCCAATTCTCCTGCATGACCCTGACCTTCTCGGGCCAGCGGTCGAGCGCCTCGAGATCGTCGACCAGCTGGTCGGCGTAGTCGGTGATCCGGAAGAACCACTGGTTCAGCTTGCGCTTCTCAACCACCGCGCCGGAGCGCCAGCCCAGGCCGTCGACGACCTGCTCGTTGGCCAGCACCGTCTGGTCGACCGGATCCCAGTTCACCAGCGCCTCGCGGCGGTAGACCAGGCCGCGCTTGTAGAGCTCCAGGAACAGCGCCTGCTGCTGGCCGTAATACTCGACGTCGCAGGTCGCGAATTCCCGTGACCAGTCGATCGCCAGGCCCAGCTGTTTCAGCTCGCCGCGCATGCGATCGATGTTCTCGTAGGTCCAGGCGCGCGGGTCGACGCCGCGCTCCATGGCGGCGTTCTCGGCCGGCAGGCCGAAGGCGTCCCAGCCCATCGGGTGCAGCACAGAGAAGCCGCGGGCGCGCTTGAAGCGGGCGATCACGTCGCCCAGGGAATAGTTGCGCACGTGGCCCATGTGCAGCCGCCCGGACGGATAGGGGAACATCTCCAGCACGTAGTACTTGGGCTGGCCGGCCCGCGGCTCGGCGCGGAACGCCTGCGCAGCCTCCCAGCGCTGGCGCCACTTGGGCTCGGTTTCCTTGGGATCGTAGCGGGCCATGTCAGGCGGCCTTTGGACTTGAGTTGGGAGCCCGGTCAACCGTTCCTCCCCCTGAGGGGCAGGCGGTCCGACGGACCGGAGGGGGTTTCATCCGCGGCGACTGAGCGGAGACCCTCTCACCGCCTTCGGCGGAGCTCCCCCCCTTTGGGGGAGCAGTCGGGGCCTCAGCCCTTGATGTTCGAAAGTCGAAGCTGCCGCGCGCGGGTCAGGATGGCGTTCTCCAGGTCGATCTCGGTCTGGCTGGCCGTGGGGGAATCGACCCAGTTGCCGGAGGCGTCCTTCGTCTGCTTGAACACCGAGACGTTCAGCCCGTCGGCGCGCAGCCGCGAATCCAGGATGTAGACGGTGCACTTGAAGCGCTCGTCCGGCTTCTCCGGATTGATGTACCAGTCGGTGATGATCGTCCCGCCGTACGGATCGGCCGACGCCAGCGGCATGAAGGAAAGCGTGTCGAGGCTGGCGCGCCACAGGTAACCGTTCACCGCCACGGTCGCCGCGCTCGCCGGACCCGGCGGGGCGCCGCGCCCCAGCAGGCGGGGGGCCGAGCAGGCGCTCAGGCCCGCCGCGGCCACGAGACCCGCACCGGCCGCCACGCGCCGCATCCAGACTCCGCGCACAAACGGCATATCCATCCGTCTCCAACAGATCTCTTCCGCGGCCGCCGGCTTCCGGCAGGAACCGCCACGGCGCCCCCCGCGCCGCGCCCTCTATAACAATGCGGTTGGCGAGGCCAAACAGGAATCACGTGGCCCAATCGCCACAGCCGGGAACCTTATGCTCACGCTGGCCGCCCGCAGCGCCAGTTGCGGTTGACCCGGACGGGAGCAGGATTTTAATCGACCTCCGGCCTGTGCGGAGCCTTTGTCTTCAGCCGCCATTAGGGCCACGAGGGACAAGGTAGTGGGCATGTACAGCCGCCAGATCGCGATCCTGATCGGCGCTGCTGCGATTTCGGCGGCGGCCGGCGCCGCGCAGGCTGCCGACGCCCCGGCCAAGCCGGTCGACTTCACCGTTCGCCCCGACCCCGCCGCGGCCGTCGCGCCGGTGGGCCCCAAGGCCCTGAGGCTGGACGCCCGCCGCGGCCGCTGGGGGGTGACGCTCAACCTGCAGCAGCCGGACACCCGGGAATCCAACTGGAACGACGTCGAAGCCGGCGCCTACTACCACATCACGCCCTCGCTGCGGGTCGGCGGGGCGGTGGCGCTGGGCGACCAGCAGCTGCAGACCGGACCGAAGAAGATGACGCCAGACGAGGGTCAGCCGCGCGTCCGGCTGGAGACCCAGTTCAAGTTCTGAACCCGTCAACCGCCGCCAGACCGACCAGGCCCGCGTCCCGCAGACGGCGGGCCGTTTTGTTGTCGATCCCGCCCAGTCCGTAGACCGGCAGGCCGGCCTGGCGGACCAGCCGCGCGAGTCGCACCGGCCCGATCGGCGCGCCCCCCGAGGGGCTGCGGCTCGCAAACACCGTCGAGAACACGGCCGCATGAGCCCCAGAGGCCTTGGCCGCCCGGGCGGCGCGAAGGGAGTGCGCCGCGGCGGTCACGATCCAGTCCGGGCGCGCCCGGCGCAGCGGGCCGGCCCGATGGCCCAGCCGCTCCGGCAGGTGGACGCCGTGGGCGCCGATCGCCGCCGCCAGCCGCGGATCGGCGCCGGCCAGCAGCTCGAGCCCGCGACGGCGGGCGATGGCGGCGAGCCGCAGGCCCTGGGCCGCGGCGTCGGGCGCGCCGAACGCCCGAAAGACGATCGCCGCGCCGCGCGGGAGGCGCTCCGCCAGCGCCTCCGCGTCCGGCGTGCGGACCGGATCGGTGAAGAACAGCAGCGAGGGAAGCCCCTTTCGCGCGCGGGCGTCGCGATTTATCACCGCCGCGGTCCGCTCGAGGGTCCAGAAGCTCATCGGAATGGCCGAGCCTTCCCACACCGCCCAGGGCTATCGCGACGTCGCAGCACGGATCGCCCGCGCGGCGCAAGCCTGCGGCCGCGAGCCGTCGTCCGTGACCCTGGTCGCGGTCTCCAAGCTGCAGCCGCGGGCGGCGATCGAACCGGTGTTGGCGGCCGGCCAGCGCGTGTTCGGCGAGAACCGCGTGCAGGAGGCGATAGCCCGCTGGTCGGGCAAGACCGAGGAGCTGGAGCTGCATCTCATCGGGCCCCTGCAGACCAACAAGGCGAAGGAAGCCGTCGACTTCTTCGACGTGATCGAGACGCTGGACCGCGAGAAGCTCGCCCGGGTGCTCGCCGAGGAGATGGCCAGGCAGGGCAAGCGGCCCAGGCTCTACGTCCAGGTGAACACCGGCGAGGAGCCGCAGAAGGCGGGGATCGCCCCGGCCGAAGCCGACGCCTTCATCGCGGCCTGCCGCGGGGTCTACGGCCTCGAGCCCGAGGGGCTGATGTGCATCCCGCCCGTGGCCGAGCCGCCCGGCCCGCATTTCGCGCTGCTGGCCAGGATCGCTGCGCGCAACGGCCTCTCGGGGCTCTCGATGGGGATGAGCGACGACTTCGAGACCGCCATACGGTTCGGGGCCACCAGCGTGCGCGTCGGCTCGGCGATCTTCGGCGCGCGCCCGGCCATCTAGCTGCGCGCGGCGGCGATCTCGACGGTGTCGCCGGGCTTGGCGGCGTCCAGAAAGGCCTGCAGGTCGTCCCAGCCGAGCGCCACGCAGCCAAGGGTCGGCTCGTAGCCGGGCCGCGCCCGGTGCAGGAAGATGCACGAGCCCATGCCCGCCACTGGCGGGTCGTCGTTGTGCCCCAGGACCACGACCACGTCGTAGAGGTCGTCGTCGCGCCAGAGCTTCTCGAACGAGCCGCGGTACGGGAGCTTGGCCGGGCGGTTGTAGCGGGCCGGGTCGGTCGGGTCGTCGCACCAGATCTCGTCGCGCGCGATGGGCTCGGCGGGGAGCGCCGTCGCCGGCGGCCCCTTGTCGGGACGATAGAGCACCTTGCGGATCGGCCACACGCCAGCCGGCGAGGCGCCGTCGCCTTCGCGCTTGAGCGCAGCGGGCGTCACCCCGGCGCGGCCCAGGGCGCAGCGCACCCGCCGGCCGGCCAGCTCGAAGGTCCCGTCAGCGGCGGCGACGAAGTTCACTTCCCGCCTCAAATCCTTTTGCCCGCGCCCCGTCATACGGTGCATGTTCTTGCCGATGGCTCAACGCAAGACGCTCCTCATCGTCGACGATGACGCGGACCTTCGCGGAGCGGTCGCCGAACAGCTGCAGGCCGAAGACTTCGCGACGCTCGAGGCCGGGACCGGCCGCGCCGGCGTCGAGGCGGCCCGCGACCGCAAGCCCGACCTGGTCCTGCTCGACGTCGACCTGCCGGATCTCGACGGCCGCGAGGCCTGCCGACAGATGCGCGCCGCCGGCGTCGCCGCGCCGATCATCATGCTGACCGCCGCCACCGCCGACGAGGACACCGTCCAGGGGCTCGAGGCCGGCGCCAACGACTACGTGACCAAGCCCTACAAGTTCGCGGTGCTCCTGGCCCGCATCCGCGCGCAGCTGCGCAGCCACGAGCATTCGGAGGGCGCGGTCTTCCGGCTGGGGACCTACGAGTTCCGCCCCGCCGCCAAGCTGCTGATCGACCAGAACCAGAAGAAGGTCCGCCTGACCGAGAAGGAGACCAACATCCTCAAGTACCTTTACCGGGCGGGCGAGAAGCCGGTGAGCCGCGAGGAGCTCCTGGCCGAGGTCTGGGGCTACAACGCCGGCGTCACCACCCACACGCTGGAGACCCACGTCTATCGCCTGCGCCAGAAGATCGAGACCGACCCCGCCAACGCCAAGCTGCTGCTGACCGAGGCCGGCGGCTACAAGCTGGCGCCGTAGCGACCCGCTCCCTCGCAGGAGAGGGGTTACAGCACCAGGTCGGCGGTCACCGGGGCGTGGTCGGAGGGACGTTCCCAGGCGCGCACGTCGTCGTGCACGCGCGCGGCTGCGCAGCCCAGTCGGAAGGCGGCTTCCTTCAGGCCCGGCGTCACCAGGATATGGTCGAGCCTTAGCCCGCGGTTGGAGGCGCGGAAATCGAGCGCGCGGTAGCTCCACCAGGAGAACATCTTCTCCGGCTCCGGCCGGCTCTCCCGCGGCAGGTCGATGAAGCCGAGCGAGGCCTTCAGCGCAGCGAAGGCCGCCACCTCCGCCGGCGTATGGCTCACCACCTTCGACATGAACTTGTGGTTCCAGACGTCGTGCTCGCCGGGCGCGACGTTGAGGTCGCCCATGACCGCCAGCGGCGCCGCCGGGTCGCGGGCGGACAGCTCGGCGGTGAGCTTCTCGTAGAAGTCGAGCTTGTGGTCGAACTTGGGGTTCGCCGCCCGATCCGGCAGGTCGCCGCCGGCCGGCACATAGAAGTTGTGGATCTCGATGCCGGCGACCTTGCCGCTGACGCAGCGCGCGTGGCCTTCGCGGCAGACGTCCAGCCTGGGCGCGTCCTCGATCGGCAGGCGCGAGGCGATGGCCACGCCGTGCCAGCCCTTCTGGCCCGCGATCCGCAGGTGCGGCAGCCCCATCTCGACGAAGGCCTCGGCCGGAAACTCGCCCTCCCGGCACTTGATCTCCTGCAGGCAGAGCACGTCCGGCGCCTGCTCGGCGACGAACTTCGCCGCCTGCGCCGCCCGCAGGCGGATCGAGTTGACGTTCCACGTGCAGAGACGAAGGCGCATGGCGTTCCAATAGCGGCCGCAGCGCCTCGCTGGAACGCGGCAAAAGAAGCCCGGGCGGTTGGCCGCCCGGGCGTCAGTCGTCTCTCATGCCGCCGCCGGGAGGGGATGTTCCGGCACGGGGACGTCCGCGCGGAGTCCGCACAGACGACGTAGTGGCATTATCGTCACGCGGGCGCGCAGGAGTCAAAGACTTCCGTTATGCGGCTTGCCTGTTGCTATATTATCACAATCGAGTCTCACAGCGGCCGCTCGGTCGGGGTCGGTTTCTTCGGCAGGAACAGCGCCGCATCCAGGCCGGAGACTCGCGCCAGCCCCTCGAGGCGGACGCGGGTCGTGCGGCCCTGCGCATCGATCACCGTCCAGCCGGTCAGCCGCAGCGGCGACTCGGCGAAGTCGAGCGCGAGCCGCCCCGCCGTCTTGCCGCGGCCGTCGCGCGCCACGATGGTGAACCCGTCGGCGGTGTGGTCGACCGCGGTGATCGCCACGCCCCGGTCAAGCCGGATGGTGCGCGCCAGGAACAGCGACAGCGGCGTGGCCCCGAGCGGATAGCGCGTGAAGGAGCGCAGCCTGAAGTCGGCCACCGTCACCGCCGCGCCGTCCGAGATCACGACCAGCTCGGACGGCGGATCGTACTGGAATCGCGCCTTGCCGGGCCGCTTCAGCCAGACGGTCCCCCGGGTGACGTGGCCCGCCGAGTCGGTCTGGGTGAACCGCGCCTTGGCCTCGTCGAGGCCCTGAAGGTAGGCCGTCGCCTGGTCGACCAGGGCCTGGTCGGCGGGCGGGAGCTGGGCGGGCGCGGCGAGGGCGCCGGAGCCCAGGACGGCGGCGGCCAGGCTGAGTGAGATCGTGCGGCGGGTGAGGCTCATGCGGGCGTTCTTGCAGGCTCAGGCGGCGGCAATAGGGCTGAATCCGCGCAGGTCAAGGGGCGGCGGAGACCAGGATCTCGCGCTTGCCGGCGTGGTTGGCGGGGCCGACGACGCCTTCCTGCTCCATCCGCTCGATCAGCGAGGCGGCGCGGTTGTAGCCGATCTGCAGCCGGCGCTGGATGTAGCTGGTGGAGGCCTTGCCGTCGCGGGTGACAACGGCGACCGCGCGGTCGTAGAGGTCGTTGCCCTCGGCGTCGCCGCCGAAGGCGAAGTCGCCCGTCTCGGCGTCTTCCTCGCCCCCGGCCGTGACCTCGTCGAGGTAGGACGGCTGGCCTTGCTCGCGCAGGAACTTCGCCACCGCCTCGACCTCGCCGTCGGAGACGAACGGGCCGTGCAGGCGGGTGATGCGGCCGCCGCCGGCCATGTAGAGCATGTCGCCCTGGCCCAGCAGCTGCTCGGCGCCCTGCTCGCCCAGGATGGTGCGGGAATCGATCTTGGAGGTGACCTGGAAGGAGATCCGGGTCGGGAAGTTCGCCTTGAT
>NZ_JAICYI010000007.1 GCF_025934275.1 Phenylobacterium sp. | reverse complement strand
TTTGCATGGTTCAAGAAATTTGCACTGAATCTTTGGTGATCCCCGGCGCTCGTGTTCTACTTATGTTCATGGACGCAGGTTGCGACATCGACGCGGGGCTTGAGCGGCTGTTCGAAGCCGGCATCGAGCTCGCGCTGCAGATCCAGGCTGACGCCATGGCCGCCGAGTGCGCCGATGAGCGCGCCCGGCTCGCCATCGCCTTCCACCGCGTCTCGCGCAGCGTCCGCCAGACCGCCGCGCTGAAGATGAAGCTCGTCCGCGACGCCGCGCTCGCCGACCGCCAAGTCGCCGCCGAGGCCGAAGCCCGTCACGACAAGCGCCTAGCCCAGCGCAAGGCCGCCGTTTCGGCGGTGATCGAACGCGCCATCGAAACCGAAGTCGACGAGGATGAGCAGTCCGACGCCTGCGAGGACCTCTCTGTCCGCCTCGAGACCGAAGCCCTCGACGAAGGCTTCCTCGACGAGCCCCTCGACCGGCAGATCGAGCGCATCTGCGAGGCCTTGCAGCTCCCAGTTCCTCCCCCAGCGCGCAGCGCGGACAGCGGGAGGTGGTCTGAAGGACCGGAGCGGGATTCCTCCGCCGAGCAGAGCATTCCGAGCGGAAACGCCTTCGGGACAGCTCCCCCTGAGGGGGAGCAACTGGAGTTCGACGCGGCCCCGCCGCCCGACCCGCGGCCGTCGGGCTGACAATCCGTCCGGCTCCGCTCGACGGCGCCCGTCGCCGGGCCTAGATCACCGCCCATGGGCGAACCGTTCTGGCGCCGCAAGCGTCTCGACCAGATGACCGCCGCGGAGTGGGAAAGCCTCTGCGACGGCTGCGGCCTGTGCTGCCTGGTGCGCTTCGAGGAGGAGGACTCCGGCCAGGTCGTGCCGACCCGCGTGCACTGCAAGCTCTATGACGCCGAGGCCTGCCGCTGCAGCGACTACGCCGACCGCCGCCGCCACGTGCCCGATTGCGTCAAGCTCACGCCCGGCAACATCGAGGCCCTGCCCTGGATGCCGAAGAGCTGCGCCTACCGCCGGCTCGCGGAGGGCCGCGACCTCGCCTCATGGCATCCGCTGGTCTCCGGCGACCCCGAGAGCGTGCATCGCGCCGGCGTCTCCGTGCGCGGCCAGACCGTGAGCGAACGTGCCCTCTCGGACCCCGAAGACGCCCTCGACTTCGCCGCCCCCGATCTCATCGGCGAGCGCGGCCGGGATTAGGCGGGCTGTTCGGAGGCGCGCTTGTCCCCCGCCCACGGACCGAACCTGTTGGCGGCGCGTTGGCTGGGCCAGAATCCGATCAGCAGCAGGGCGACGATGTTGAGGAATTCGCTCACTCCAGCCTCGAGATCGGCCGTCGCCTCATCCGGCGCATATCGCGCCAGCAGTCCGCAGATGATCGCGATCGCGACCAGCAACAACAGCCACCAGCCGCTGCGTCCGATGTCGTGCAGGCGACGGATGGCGTTGATGACGTTTACCGCGCTCACCAGCAGGAAGAACGGAAAGATGCCGAGCGTGAGCGCCTGGTTGTCGAAGGTGATCACCAGCAGCCGCAAGAGGGCCGAGGTGATCGCGTAGCAGAAGACGACGACCCAGAATCGTCCGCGCGTGTTGCGGCCGCGCGGCGAGATCACCTCCCGCCAAGGAATGTCCTGCCCCAGTCCCACGCCGCCCCTCCTGACCAGGCGAGGCTAGAACATTGGCAGAACTTCGGTCAAGCTCGGGCCTGGCATGGCGTCGGGGAGTCGCTGTGGCCAGAATGCAACACACGCTCTTGCGTGCAACCGCCGCCGGACCAATCTAGAAAGTCCCAGGACTTAGACAGCGTAACCCCGAGGTCCCCGACTTGGCGCGCGACCCCTATCAGGAGCTGGGCGTCTCCCGTACGGCCAGCGCGGACGAGATCCGCAAGGCGTTCCGCAAGCTCGCCAAGCAGAACCATCCGGACGCCAATCCTGGCAACAAGGAGGCCGAGGAGCGCTTCAAGCAGGTCAGCGCCGCCTTCGACATCGTTGGCGACGCCGACAAGCGCAAGAAGTTCGACGCCGGCGAGATCGACGCCGACGGGCGCGAGACCATGCGAGGCTTCGGCGGCGGCCGCGGGCCGTGGGGTCCGCCCCCGGGCGGCGCGGCGCACGACAACGGCTTCGGCCGCGGCGGCTATCGCGAGAGCTACGAGGGCGTCGACCTCGGCGACATCCTGGGCGAGATGTTCGGCGGCCGCGGCGCCGGGCGTGGCGGCGGTTTCGGCGGCTTCTCGCAGCGCGGCGCCGACGTGCGCGCCAGGCTCGACATCGATCTCGAGGAGGCGATCAGGGGCGCCAAGAAGCGGATCGGCTTCTCCGACGGCCGCACTATCGACGTCACCATCCCGAAGGGCGCCCAGGATGGCCAGACGCTGCGGCTGAAAGGCCAGGGCGCGGCCGGCCGCGCCGGCCCCGGCGACGCCTTCATCGAGCTCGCGATCGTCCCGCACCCCATCTATCGGCGCGAGGGCGAGGTGCTGGTCATGGACCTTCCGGTCACGGTCTACGACGCCGTGCTCGGCGGCAAGGTGCAGGCGCCGACCCCCGATGGTCCGGTGACGCTCACCGTCCCGAAGGGGACCAACTCCGGCGCCAAGCTCAGGCTCAAGGGTCGCGGGCTGTCCGACGCCCAGGGCCGCCGCGGCGACCTCTTCGCCCGGCTGGTGGTCACCTTGCCCGACGACCCGGATCCGGAGCTGGAGGCGTTCGCCCAGGCCTGGAGGGCTCGCCGGCCCTATGCGCCGAGGCGGCGTTCGTGAGCCGCCCCTCAACGCCCCATTCAGGCGGGGTTCAGTCCCACGGCCTAGAATGGCGCGTATGAAGTCCTGGCCCGCACTCGCCGTGCTGCTCCTGGCCGCGGCCGCCCCGATCGCGGCTTCGGCCCAGGACGACGGCCGCCCCGTGCTCGGCGCCGGACGCTCCGACCAGGACCAGGCCCGCGCCGCGGTCCGCGCCGGACGTCAGGCGCCGCTGTCGCGGGTGCTGGCGATGATCGCAGCGCGCACCCCCGGCCGGCATCTCAACACCACCATGGGCGACTCGGGCGGCAAGCCCGCCTATTTCGTCCAGTGGCAGATGCCGAACGGCCGGGTGAAGGTCTTCGTCGTCGACGCCGAGACCGGCGCCATGATCGGCGAACAGGGCGGCTAGGCCGAACGAGGGAAGGACGCAGCCGTGCGCATCCTGTTGGTTGAAGACGATCCAGACCTGTCCCGGCAGCTGAAGCAGGCGCTCTCCGACGCCGGCTACGCGGTCGACCACGCCCCCGACGGCGAGGAGGCCCAGTTCCTCGGCGAGACAGAGCCCTATGACGCCATCATACTCGATCTCGGCCTGCCGAAGGTGGATGGCGTCTCGGTGCTGGAGCGCTGGCGGCGCGACAACATGGCGACGCCGGTGCTGATCCTCACCGCCCGCGGCGCCTGGAGCGAGAAGGTGGCGGGTTTCGACGCCGGCGCCGACGACTACCTCACCAAGCCGTTCCACACCGAGGAGCTGCTGGCGAGGCTTCGCGCGCTTTTGCGCCGCTCCGCCGGCCACGCCGCCCCCCACCTCGCCTGCGGCGGCCTGCGCCTCGATCCGCGCGCCGCCCGGGCCAGCGTCAACGGCGAGCCGCTGCGGCTCACCTCACTCGAGTACCGGCTGCTGCATTACCTGATGATGCACCAGGGCCGGGTGATCAGCCGCACGGAGCTCGTGGAGCACCTCTACGACCAGGACTTCGACCGCGACTCCAACACCATCGAGGTGTTCATCGGTCGCGTGCGCAAGAAGATCGGGGCGGAGCGCATCGAGACGGTCCGCGGCCTCGGCTACCGCCTGACTTGCCCGGAGGAGGAGTTGGGCGACGCTGGGAAGCCCTGACGATGCGCCTGTGAACCGCCAGGCGGCGCGACGCCCATCGCTCGCCCGGCGGCTGGTGCTGCTTGCGCTGGGCTGGAGCCTGGCGGCGCTCGTCGTCTCCGCGGCGCTGTTCGCAGTGCTCTTCCAGCAGGCGGCGCTGCGTCGGTTCGACATGGGCCTGTCGGACCTGATCGACAATCTGACGGCCGGGACGACAGTGGATCAGGGCCAGGTGATCGCTCCGGCGCTCACCGACGAGCGGGCGCTGCGGGCCTACTCGGGCCGCTACTGGGAGATCGCCGAGCTCGCGCCGGCCGGCAAGGTCCACGCCGACGTCCGCTCGCGCTCCTTATGGGATTCCGAGCTGCATCCGCCGGCCGACCTGGCGAAGCGGTTTGCGGCCAACCCGGGGCAGCCGGTCACCTTCAACACCCGCGGACCGCTCGGCGAGCCTCTGCGCGCCATGGCCTCCAACCGCACCGTGTTCGGCCGGCCGGTGATCTTCCTCGCCGCCGAGGACCGCTCGCCGATCGATTCCGACGTCCGGGCCTTCGTCGCCTGGACCGCCGCCGCCTTCGCGCTGCTGGGCGCCGGGCTCATCGCCGCGGTGGTCATACAGGTGCGCGTGGGTCTGCGGCCGCTGTTCGAACTGCAGCGCGAGGTGGCCGCGGTGCGGCGCGGCGCGGCGGACCGCGTCGCCGGCGCCTATCCGACCGAGCTCACCCCGCTCGCCGAGGAGCTCAACGCCCTGATGGCGCACAACCAGGAGGTCGTGGAGCGCCAGCGCACTCACGTCGGCAACCTGGCGCACGCCCTGAAGACGCCGATCTCGGTGATGATCACCGAATCCGCCCAGCGGCCCGGACCGCTCGCCGAGGTGGTGACCCGCCAGGCCGACGTCATGCGCCGCCAGGTCGACCACCATCTGCGCCGCGCCCGCGCCGCCGCCCGCACGCAGGGCCAGGGGGAACGCACCTCGGTGGCCGAGGTGGTGGACGAGCTCGCCCGCACTCTCGAGCGAATCTTCCAGGAGAAGGGCGTCGTCATCGATTGGGACGCCGACGAGGACCTCTATTTCCTGGGCGAGCGGCAGGATCTGCTGGAGATGATCGGCAACGCCATGGAGAACGCCGGCAAGTGGTGCAAGGGCAAGGTCAAGGTCCGCGCGGCCGCGCTCGGGCGCGAACGCCTGCGCCTCACCGTCGAGGACGACGGCCCGGGCCTTCCGCCCGACCAGCGCGAGGAAGTGTTGCGCCGCGGCGCCCGGCTCGACGAGAACGCGCCAGGGTCGGGATTGGGGCTTTCGATCATCGACGAGCTCGCCCGCGCCTACCGTGGCGCGCTGCAGCTCGACGACTCGCCGCTGGGCGGTCTCAAGCTGGTCGTCGACCTGCCGCGATCGGCGGCGTAACGCCGTTGTTAGTTTTCGGAAAACCTTAACCGCCGCTGGCGCATGCTGGCCGGTCAGCGGACTTTTGTCCGCCGCGGAGCCCGGCATGGCCCTCTCGGAGCAGAAGATCGAGATCGTCCGCCAGCTGGTGGCGGCCGCGCCCGACCGGGTCGTGGGCGGCCTGCAGATCGCGCTGGCGGAGACTGCGGAGGACTCCGCGCTCGCCGGCGTGCGCCGCCTCGTGGAGACGGAGGCGCAGGACCGGAGGCTTCGCAACGCCGTGCTGCAGCCGATCGCGCCGCTCTGCACGGGCGACGGCAAGGACCCCAGCCATCTCGTCTTTCCGGGCCGCGCTCTGGCGCTCGTCTGGCGCGGCCTGAAGGCGACAGCCCCCGACGCGATCGCCGAGGCGGCCGCGGCGTTCACGGACGAGCGTCCGGGCGAGGGCTCGAACGATCCGTTCGACATGCTGGCGGCGCTTGCGGCGAGCGCGGTGCGCGCCCGTCAGCCGCGGGAGTTCGCGCTGGTCGCCGAGGCCTGCGAGGAGGCTCGGCCCGGCGGCGCCGCCCTGCTGGCCGACTGCCTCGACATCGCCCCTGTGGTCCGCGAGGCGATCCCCAAGCTCGTCGACTGGACCGCCCACGCCGGCGAGGAGACCACGGCTTCGGCGCGCCTCGCCTACAAGGACGCCGTCGCCATCGCTGACGACGCCGGCCCGCGCTTCTTCGAGATGCTCGCCGCCCAGCTGCCGTATCCGTGGATGGTGCTCCGCGTCATCTCGGCGGTGATGGACAAGCCCACCGAGCGCTACCTCGCCGACTCGGAGATGGCGTATTTCGGCGAACGCGTGATGCGCGACATCGAGGCCAGCCTGAAGGCGCTTTCGGGGCTCGATCCGGACGCCGGGCCCGACGCCGGCCGCGCAGCCGGCAAGCGGGTGGAGCTGATCACCTTCCAGGTCAGCGAGATGGAGACGTGCGTCGATCTTTCCCGCGATCACGGCTGGGGGCACGAGCTCGTCAAGCAGAAGAAGGCCTTGGCCGGCGTGGTGGAGAGCCATCTGCGGGCCGCCGAGAAGCTCGCCGCGGCGGCGCTGCCCATGCAGACCGTGCGGATCGCCCGGATGCGCAAGACCGAGCCCAAGCTCAACGCCATGCCGGACCCGATCGCGATCCGCCGCGCGCTCACCCTGCTCACCTTCAGCCAGGAGGTGCGCGCCAGCGCCAACTACGGCGGGTTCGGCGCCGCCCGCAACAAGATGCTCGAGGCGCTGGGCGACATGCTCGACAACTATGTCGAGGAGGTGCTCGACCATATCCGGACCGGCGACGTGCCGGACGAAGAGGTCGCCTACGCCTTTCTGGAAGTCGCCGCCGAAATCAGCCTGCTGGTCCGCGACGAACGCGCCGCCGAACTGGTGCGCCGCCGGGCGGCCGCCGCCCGCCACGACGATTCCGCCGCGGCCTCCGATTCCGACGCCGCATGACGCACTCGCGCCGGTGAGGTCTTTCCGCTAAACGGCGCCCATGATCCTGTTCTGGGTTGCGGCCGGCGTGCTCTCGGCCGCCGCAGCCTTCCTCATCCTGGGCCGCGCCGCCAAGGCCGCCGCATCTGGCGAGGCCGCCGATCCCACTCCCGTCCTCTACCGCCGCCAGCTCGCCGAGATCGACGAGCTCGCGCAGCGCGGCCTGATCGGCGAGGCCGAACGCAAGACCGCCCACGCCGAGGCCGCGCGCCGGCTGCTGGCCGCCGCCGATACGCCGCAGCCGGCGTGGTCCGCCGATCGCGCCGCCCGCCGCGCGGTGCTGGCGGCCGTGATCCTGGCGCCTCTGCTGGCGCTCGGCGTCTATGTGGGCCTGGGCTCGCCGGGCATGCCGGACCAGCCGTTCGCCAAGCGCATGCGGAGTTGGCTCGCGTCCAGTCCGGCGACCCTCAATCCGCCGGAGCTCGCCGCGGTCCTGAAGAAGCTCACGGCCGAGCGGCCGAACGACCCGGAAGGCTTCCGCTACCTCGCGCTCGCCGAGGGCGCCTCGCAGAACCCGGCGGAAGCTGTCCGCGCGCTGCGCCACGCGATCGCCCTCGCCCCCGACCGCGCGGATCTCTGGGAGATGCTCGGAGAAGCCCTGGTCGTCGAAGCCGGCGGCCAGCTCACGGATGAGGCGAAGAACGCCTTCCAGGAGACGCTGAAGCGCGATCCGCATGCGGTGGTTGCGCGCTTCCAGTTGGCGCGGGCGCGCATCGAGTCCGGCGACAAGGCGGGCGGGCTCGCCGAGTGGCGCAGCCTCGTGGGCGAGCTTCCCGCCGGCGACCCGCGTCGCGAGGCGCTGACGCAGGCGATCGCCGAGGAGGAGGGCAAGCCGGCGGCCGCGCCGCCGCAGTTCTCGGCCGGCCAGATGAGCGCCATCCGCGGCATGGTCGCGGGCCTGGCGCAGAAGCTGAAAACCAATCCGGATGACCCCGACGGATGGGTCAGGCTGGTGCGCGCCTACTCGGTGCTCGGGGAGACCCGTGCGCGCGACGCCGCCCTGAAAGAGGCTAAGACGCGGTATAGGACGCGGCCCGACATCCTGGAGTCGCTGGACGCCGCCGCCAGGGCGGAGCCGATGAAATGAGCCTGTTGCCGAAGTCCCCGAAAGCCCGCCGCCGCCTGAGCCTGATCGCGGCCATCGCCCCGGTGCTCGCGCTGGCGGTGGGGCTCACGCTCTGGGGCCTGCGCGGCTCGATCTCGTTCTTCTACACGCCCTCTCAGGCTGCGGCGGCCAAGCCGGCGCCGGGCCGCTCAGTCCAACTCGGCGGGCTTGTGCAACCGGGCTCGGTGCGCAAGCGATCGGACGGCGAGGTGGACTTCACCGTCGCCGACCAGACGATGGCCGACAAGGTCGTCTTCCGTGGCGACCTGCCGGACCTGTTCCGCGAAGGGCAGGGGATCGTCGCCGTGGGCGCCTTCCGTCCCGACGGGATCTTCGAGGCCAAGACGGTGCTCGCCAAGCACGACGAGCGCTACATGCCCAAGCAGCTCGCGGACCAGCTGAAAAAGCAGGGCGAGTGGCGGGGCGACGGCGCGACGCCGGCCTACGAGAAGCCGTGATGGCCGAGTTCGGCGCCTTCGCCCTGATCCTCGGCCTCGCGCTCTCCATCGCTCAGCTGGGGCTGTCGGCCGGCGCGCGTGTCCGCCGCTCGACCGTGCTCGCCGCGGCCGGGGAGGGGGCGGCCTTCGCCGCCTTCCTGGCCACGGCGGTCGCCTTCGGCCTGCTCATGCACGCGTTCGTGGTCTCGGATTTCTCGGTCGCCAATGTCGCGGCCAACTCCCACACCGAGAAGCCGCTGCTCTACAAGGTGGCCGGAACCTGGGGCAGCCACGAAGGCTCCATGCTGCTCTGGGACTTCGCGCTCACGGCCTATGGCGCGGCGATGGCCCTCTTCGGACGCAACCTGCCGCGCGGACTGAAGGCGACGGCGGTCGCCGTGCAGGGTGGCCTGGGCTCGGTTTTCCTCGCCTACACGGTGTTCGCGTCCAACCCGTTCGTGCGGCTCGTCAACCCTCCCGTCGAGGGCCGCTCGCTGAACCCGCTGCTGCAGGACCCGGCGCTGGCGGTCCATCCGCCATTCCTCTACTCGGGCTACGTCGGCATGAGCGTGGTCTTCTCGCTCGCCGTGGCGGCCCTGATCGAAGGGCGCGTGGACGCCGCCTGGGCGAGGTGGGTGCGGCCCTGGGCGCTCGCCGCCTGGAGCCTGCTCACCATCGGGATCACGCTCGGCTCCTTCTGGGCCTATTACGAGCTGGGCTGGGGCGGCTGGTGGTTCTGGGATCCGGTCGAGAACGCGAGCTTCATGCCCTGGCTGGTGGCCACCGCCCTGCTGCATTCCGCCGTGGTGACCGAAAAACGCGGGGCGCTCCCCGGTTGGACGGTGTTCCTGGGTCTGGCGGCCTTCACTTTCTCCATGCTGGGCGCCTTCCTGGTGCGCTCGGGCGTACTGACCTCGGTCCACGCCTTCGCCGTGGATCCGAAGCGGGGCGTCCTGTTGCTGATCATCCTGGGCGTGACAGCCGGCCTCGGCTTCGCCCTCTTCGCCTGGCGCGCACCCGGCCTGAGCCAGGGCGGCGTCTTCGCTCCGGTGAGCCGCGAGAGCGCGCTGGTGCTCAACAACATCCTGCTGGCCGCCGCCACCGCGACCGTGCTGCTCGGCACGCTCTATCCGCTGATCCGCGAAGCCATGACGGGCGAGGCGATCTCGGTCGGCCCCCCCTACTTCAACCTGACCTTCATGCCGCTGATGGCCGCCTTGGCGCTGCTGCTGCCGACCGGACCGCTGCTCGCCTGGAAGCGCGGCGACGCCCTGGGGGTGAGCCAAAGACTCTGGATCGCCGCTCTGGTCGCGCTCGCCGCCGGCCTGGCGGTCTACGCGATGGAGGATCCGCGCAAGGCGTTCGGAGCCCTGGGCCTGGCGCTCGGCGCCTGGCTGATCGCCGGCGCGATCGCCGAACTCGTCGAGCGCACGCGGGCTTTCCGCGCGCCCGCGCTGGAGAGCTGGCGCAGGCTCGTGAGCCTGCCGCGCGGCGCCTGGGGTATGACGCTCGCGCATCTGGGACTCGGCGTCTTCGTCCTGGGCGCCACCTTCGAAACCACCTGGCGCGCCGAGGCGGCCGAGACGCTGCCGATCGGCGGCGCGCTGAACGTCGGCGCCTACCACCTGGTGCTGAAGGACGTGGGCCCGATCGAGGGCAAGAACTACGACGCGGAGCGGGCGATCGTGGCGGCGACCCGCGACGGCCATCCGGTGTGCGTGGGCGAGCCGGAACGGCGGCTGTATCTGGCCGGCGGCCAGACGACCTCCGAGGTGGCCATCTGCAACCGCGGGTTCAGCCACCTCTACATCGTGCTCGGCGAGCGGCGGGACAGCGCGAGCGGGCCGGTTTGGCTGATCCGCGCCTACTGGAATCCGCTCGCGAGCCTGATTTTCCTGGGTCCCGTGATCATGGCGCTTGGCGGGGCGATCTCGCTCTCGGACCGGCGGCTGCGGATCGGCGTGCCCCGCCGGCGGGAGCAGCCGGCGTGAGGGTCCGGGCGTCGCTTGCGGCCCTGGCCGGCGTGCTCTGCATCGCCGCCGCCTCGGATCCGTCGGAACGCCTGCCGAACCCGGCGCAGGAGGCGCGCGCCCGGACGATCTTCAAGGACGTGCGCTGTCTGGTCTGTCAGAATGAGTCGATCGATGACTCCCAGGCCGAGCTCGCGCACGATCTGCGCCAGATCGTCAGGCAGCAGGTGAAGGCCGGCAAGAGCGACGTCGAGATCAAGCAGTTCCTGACCGACCGCTACGGCCAGTTCGTGCTGCTCAGGCCCTCGTTCGACGCGGGCAATCTGGCGCTCTGGGCCGGGCCGTTCCTGGTGGTCGGCCTGGGCGTTGTGCTGCTTCTCGGGCGACTGAGGAACCGTCAGCCCGAGGACGAGCTTTCGGAAGCCGAGCGCGCGCGATTGCAGCGGCTATCGCAGGACGGCCGGACCTGACATCTTTGCGCCTAAGAACCGACGGAAAGCCGAGGGCAGGGTGACCTAACCGTAACTTGAGAGCCATTGCGCTCTCGTGCATCGAACCTAGGTTTTGTGTGGCGCGCAGGCCTCCCCGCCAGGCGCGCCGAAGGAAAGAAGACTTATGACCTCCAAGAAGTCCGGTTACCTACTGGGCGCCGTCGCCGGCGCCGGCGTCATGGTCGCCGCAGTGGCCGGCGCCGGCATGCAGCTGCCCTCGGCCCACGCCGGCCAGGGGCAGGTGATCAAGGCCTCGACCGCGCCGATCTTCGCGCCGCCCCCGGGCGCGCCCATGTCGTTCGCCGACATCTTCGAGAAGGTCTCTCCGGCGGTGGTCTCGATCAATGTGACCAGCCGCGTCGATCCGAGCCTGCTGCGGCGCATCCCCGGCCTCGAGGGCTTGCCGTTCGATATCGTGCCGCGCGGCGGGGGCGACGACGACGAGGGCGGCGGCCCGCCGCAGGGCGGCCGGACCGAGAAGGGGCAGCCCAAGCTCCCCACCCAGCAGTCCTCCGGCTCCGGCTTCTTTGTTTCCCCCGACGGCTACATCGTCACCAACAACCACGTGGTCGAGAACGCCGAGAGCATCAAGGTCGTGCTCAAGGACGAGCGTGAGCTGGACGCCAAGGTGGTCGGGCGCGACGAGGCGACCGATCTGGCGGTGATCAAGGTCACCGGCGGACCCTACCCGTTCGTCAACTTCGAGAATTCGGCCCGGCCGCGCGTCGGCGACTGGGTGATCGCCGTCGGCAATCCCTTCGGGCTCGGCGGCTCGGCGACCGCCGGCATCGTCTCCGCCTACGGCCGCAACATTGGCGAGACCTTCGTCGACTACATCCAGATCGACGCCCCCATCAACCGCGGCAACTCCGGCGGCCCGACCTTCGACATCTACGGCCGGGTGATCGGGGTCAACACCGCGATCTTCTCGCCGACCGGCGGCTCGGTCGGGATCGGCTTTGCGATTCCGGCGGACGTCGCCGAGAAGGTGACCTCGCAGCTGGTGCACGGCGGCGCGATCCAGCGTGGCTACATCGGCGCGACGATCCAGGACTTCACCACCGAAATGGCCCAAGCCCAGGGGCTCGGAGACCAGAAGGGTGCGATCGTCTCGGATCTCGTCCCGGGGGGACCCTCGCAGCGGGCGGGCTTGCTCCCGGGCGACGTGGTGGTCTCGATCAACGGCCATCAGGTGAAGACCTCCTCCGAGCTGACCCGCGAAGTCGCCCAGATGCGGCCCGGCGACATCCTGCACCTGGACGTGATCCGCGACGGGCGTCACCGCACGTTCGACGTGCGCTCGGGCGTGCGGCCCTCGGAGAAGGAGCTGGCGGCCAACGACAACGGCCCCGGCTCGAGCGGCAGCGGTCCGCAGGCCGCGCCGACGCCCGCCGCGCCGGCGGTGCTCGGCATGCGGCTGGCCCCGCTCGACGAGGCGCTGCGCCGACAGCTCGGGCTGAACGCCAGCGTGCACGGCGCGGTCGTCACCTCGGTCGACGAATCCTCCGACGCCGGCGACAAGGGATTGCGGCGCGGCGATGTGATCGTGCGCGCCGGCGACCGCCAGGTGGCTGCCGCCGCCGACGTCGCAGCGGTCGTCGAGCAGGCCCGCAAAGCCGGCCGGCAGAGCGTGCTGGTCGGCGTCTATCGCGGCGGCCGGACGGCCTTCCTGGCGCTCAAGATCAAATAGGTTCGGCTCGGGGGCGGGCGATGAGGATCCTGATTGTCGAAGACGATCGCGAGGCGGCCGAGGCCATGGTGCGCGGCCTGGCCGAAGCCGGCCACGCGTGCGTCCAGGCGGCCGACGGAGAGGACGGGCTGAAGGCCGCCCAGGCCGGCGCGTTCGACGTCATGATCGTCGACCGCATGATGCCGAAGATGGATGGGGTGAAGCTCGTCGAGACGCTACGCCGGCAGGGCGACGGCACCCCGGTCCTTTTCCTCTCCGCGTTGGGCGAGGTCGGCGACCGGGTCACCGGGCTGCAGGCCGGCGGCGATGACTACCTGGTCAAGCCCTACGCCTTCGCCGAGCTGATCGCCCGCGTCGCGGCGCTGTCGCGGCGGCGGGAGACCGGCTCGGTCGCGACGGTGCTGAAGGTGGGCGACCTGGAGATGGACCTCATCGCCCGGACCGTCCAGCGTCAGGGCAAGGAGATCGACCTGCAGCCGCGCGAATTCCAGCTGCTGGAGTTCATGATGCGTCACGCCGGCCAGTCGGTGACCCGCACCATGCTGCTGGAGAAGGTTTGGGAGTACCACTTCGACCCGCAGACCAACGTCATCGACGTGCACATCTCCCGGCTCCGCTCGAAGATCGACAGGGGGTTCGACCGGCCGATGCTGCAAACGGTCCGCGGCGCGGGCTACCGGCTGGACGCCTAGGCGCGAACGGCGCCTCGCCACATGCGCCTGCCGCGCATCTTCAGAACGGCGCCGTTCCGGCTGACGCTGCTGTTCCTCGCGCTGTTCGCCTCGGTGGCCTTCGCGCTCCTGGCCTACATCTACGTGGCGACCGCGGGCGAGGCGACGCGACGGACCGACCGCGAGATCCAGCAGGAGATGCGCTCGCTGGTCGCGGCCTACGACCGCGCGGGCCTGGATGCGGTCAATCAGTCCCTGATCGAGCGCGCCGCGAGCGAGCGGCCGTTCCTCTATCTGCTGATGAGCAAGGACGGCAAGCGGATCTCCGGCTCGATCGAGGAGAGCCCGGTGGACCGGTTTGGCGGGCAACCCACGTGGAAGAGCTTCTCGATCCTCGACCAGACGCTGCAGGGCCGCATGATCAAGCATCCGGCCCGCGGCCTGCAGGAGCGGCTTTCGGGCGGCGAGATCCTGTTCGTCGGCGCCGACGTCGGCGAGGACGAGGCTTACGTCGTCAGCGTCGTGCGCGCGCTTTGGGGCGCGGGCCTGCTGGTCATCGTGCTCGGCCTGAGCGGGGGGGTGCTGATGAGTCGCAACGTCAGCCGCAGCATGACCGGGCTGACGGTGGTGCTGGACGCGGTTCGCGGAGGCGATCTCGCAGCACGCGCGCCGGTCCGCGGCGCCCGCGACGAGTTCGACGAGTTGGCCCAGGCGCTGAACGAGATGCTCGACCGCCTGGAGCGCTCCATGGCGGGACACAAGCACGCCGGCGACGCAATCGCCCATGACCTGCGCTCGCCGCTCACCCGTCTGCGCGCCCGGCTGGAGGCCGCCTACCTCGACGTGGAAGCCGGCAGGGGTGATCCAACTCACGCGCTGGCGCAGGCGCTGGAGGACACCGATGGGGTGCTGATGACCTTCGTCACCGTGCTCGCCATCGCCCGGCTGCAGGCGGCGGGGACCGCGCCGGACCCGGCTGTCTTCGACCCCGCCGAGCTCGCCGCCGACATCTGCGAACTCTACGAACCGCTCTGCGAGGAGAAGGGCATCGACTTCGCCGCCGAGCTCACCAAGGGTCTCCAGAGTCGCGGCAACAAGGAGTTCCTGGCCCAGGCGATCGCCAATGTGCTGGACAACGCCGTCAAGTATACGCCGAAGGGCGGGGCCATCATGCTCAGGGTGCGCCGCCGTTCCTCGGGCGAGGTGGAGTTCTCGGTGACCGACACCGGTCCGGGCGTGCCGGAGGCGGACCGCGGCCGGGTGATCGAGCGGTTCGTGCGGCTGGAGAACAGCCGCAATCAGCCGGGCGCGGGGCTCGGCCTCTCCCTGGTCGCCGCCGTGGCCGAGGCGCATCGCGGCCGGCTGGAGCTGGACGAAGGGCCGGGCAAGGTGGGCGACAGCGGGCCGGGTCTGCGGGTGGCTCTGATCCTGCCGCGCGCGGCCTAGTCGCTGGCCGGTGCGCTCGCACCCTGGCAATTAGGCGTGATGGCTTCACTCGGCGAACAGCTCAGACCCTGCGGACCGGTGCTCGACAAGCTGGCCGTCGAGCGCGCCCGCGAGACCATCGCTGAGACGGTGTGGTCGCCGCCGCTGGAGGCGGCCTGGCCCGCGCTCGCGCCGGTGTTCGGCGCCTCGCCCTATCTGGCCAGCCTCGCGCGGCGCGATCCCCCGCGGCTGGCGGCGCTGCTCGCCGACGCGCCGGATCGGCGCCTGCAGGAAATCCTCGCCCGCGCCGAAGCGGCCGGCGCGCTCGACCCCGAGGCGGGCGGCGCCGAGCTTCGGCGACGGAAGGCCGAGCTTCACCTGCTGACCGCCCTCGCGGACCTCGGCGGCGTCTGGGATCTCGACCAGGTGACCGGCGCGCTCACCCGCTTCGCCGACGCGGCTGTGGCTTCGGCGCTCGCAATCGCGGCGCGCGGCGAGCTGGAAGCCGGGCGTCTGACCCGGTTCGGCGAAGGCGCCGACGGCCCGGTCCCCGGCTGGTTCTGCATCGCCATGGGCAAGCAGGGGGCGTTCGAGCTGAACTATTCCAGCGACATCGACGTCTCGGTCTTCTACGACCCCGAGCGGCTGCCGCTGGCCGAAGGCGTCGAGCCGCAGGCGTTCGCGGTCCGCCTGACGCATCGGCTGGCGGACCTGATGCAGGCCAGGACTTCGGACGGCTACGTCTTCCGGATCGACCTGCGGCTGCGGCCCGATCCCGCCTCCACGCCGCCGGCCGTGCCGGTGCCCGCGGCCCTCGAGTACTACGAAAGCGTCGGCCAGAACTGGGAACGCGCGGCGTTCATCAAGGCCCGGCCCTGCGCCGGCGACCTCCCGGCCGCGGAGGCCTTCCTGGGCGAGCTCTCGGCGTTCATCTGGCGCAAGAACCTCGATTTCGCCGCCATCGCCGACATCCATTCCATCAAGCGCCAGATCCACGCCTACAAGGTGGACGAGCGGGTCACCGCCGCCGGCGTCGACCTCAAGCTTGGCCGCGGCGGCATCCGTGAGATCGAGTTCTACGTCCAGACCCAGCAGTTGATCCTGGGCGGCCGGCATGCGGATCTCCGCAGCCGGCGGACGCTCGATGCGCTGCAGGCGCTGGCTGACGCCGGGCACGTCGACGCGGAGACCGCCGGCGAGCTCGCCGAGGCCTATCGGCGGCTGCGCGCGCTCGAGCACCGTGTGCAGATGATCGGCGACGAGCAGAGCCATCGCCTGCCCGAGGCGGACGCGGACCGGCGACGCGTGGCCGCCCTCGCGGGGTACGATCGGCTGAAGGCCTTCGATGCGGCGGTCACCCGGCTGCTGAAGGCGGTCAACGCCCGATACGCCGAGCTCTTCCCGGCGGAGGAGCCGCTGTCGTCCCGTTTCGGCAGCCTCGTGTTCACCGGTGTCGAGGATGACCCCGAGACCCTGGCGACGCTCGGCCGGATGGGCTTTTCGAACCCGGCCCGCGTGGCGCAGACCATTCGCGGGTGGCACCACGGCCACATCGCCGCCACGCGGACCGAGCGGGGGCGCGAACTCTTCACGCGGCTCGCGCCGCGGCTGCTCGACGCCTGTCATGCCACGGGGGCGCCGGACGTCGCCTTCAACCGCTTCGCGGACTTTTTCGCAGGCCTGTCGACCGGGGTGCAGCTGCAGTCGCTGTTCCTGGCCGTGCCGCGGCTCTTCAGCCTGGTGGTGGAGGTGATGGCTTTTGCGCCGCGCCTCGCAACCACGCTCGCGCGGCGGCCGGCCGCGATTGACGCCATGCTCGACCCGGCGTTCTTCGATCCGATCGACATCGCCGAGGACCGGGCGGCGGTCGGGGCGGCGGTGGCGCGCGCCGAGGGGTTCGAGGCGGCCATGGACGCGGTGCGCCGCGTGCACCGCGAGCAGGCGTTCCGCGTCGGCGTGCAGGTGATGAGCGGGGCGGCCAGCGCCGAGACCGCCGGCAAGGCCTTCGCCGATTTGGCCGACGTCTGCATCGAGGCGCTCGCGCCCGCGGCGCTCGCCGAGACGGAGCGGCTGGGCGGCGCCTTCGACGGCGAGGTGGCGGTGGTCGCGCTCGGCAAGTGCGGCTCGCGGGAGATGAGCGCGGGTTCGGACCTTGATTTGATGACGCTCTACCGCGGGGCCGATCCGGCGGCGGTCTCCAGCGTCAAGGGTTGGGATGCGGCGACCTTCTTCGGCCGCTTCACGCAGCGGCTGATCGCGGCGCTCTCCACGCCGACCGCGGAGGGCGGGCTCTACGAGGTCGACATGCAGCTGCGGCCGTCGGGGACCAAGGGGCCGGTCGCGGTGAGCTTCGCGGCGTTCGACGACTACTACGAGCGCCAGGCCGAGACCTGGGAGCTGATGGCGCTCACCCGCGCCCGGGTCGTCTGGTCGACCTCCGGGGCGTTCGCGCAGGCCGCCCGCACGGCGATCGAGACGGCGCTCCGCCGGCCGCGCCAGCGCGCCCGCACCGCGCGCGAGGTCCGCGAGATGCGCGAGCTGATGGAGCGGGAGCGCCCGCCGAAGGGCGAGTGGGACCTGAAGCTTTCGCCGGGCGGCCTCGTCGATATCGAGTTCGCCGCCCAATACCTGCAGCTGGCGGCCGCGGCTGGCGGCGGCCCATTGAACCCCAACACCGCCCAGGCGCTTGCCGCGGCGCGAGCGTCGGAGCTTGCGCCGGCCAAGCCGCTGACCGCCCTGCAGGAGGCCTGGCGGCTGCAGCAGGATCTGACGCAGCTGCTCAAGGTGGCGCTGGACGATCCAGCCGATCCCACGCACGAGCCGCCGGCGTTCCGGAAGCTCCTGGCGCGCGCCGGCGGGGCGCAGGACTTCCGCGCCTTGACGCGCCGACTCGCGTCCGTTCGCAGCGCGGCGCGGGAGGCGTATCAAGCCGTCGTCCGGCCGTGACCGACGGATAGCCTCAGCCGGCCGCGACGGCCCGGAACTCGGCCTCGTCGGACTGCCGGACGGGAAGCGAGAAGCTGGCCGCGGTGCCCTGGCCCGGGGCGCTCCTGAGATCGAGCACGCCGCCGTGCATCTCCACCAGCGCCTTGGTCAGAGCCAGGCCGAGGCCGGTCCCTTGCTGGGTCTTGGCATGCTGGTGTTCGATCTGCTCGAAAGGTCGGGCGAGCCGCTCCAGGTCCTCCGCCGAGATGCCGATGCCGGTGTCGTGGACGCTGACCCTGACGCGCTCGCCGCGGGGATCGTCGCGCAGGTCGGCCTTCACGATGACGCGCCCGCCGCGAGGCGTGAACTTGATGGCGTTGGAGAGCAGGTTGAGGAGCACCTGCTTCACTGCCCGGTAATCGGCGTCCACCTCGGGCAGATCCGGGAACTCGATCCGAAGCTCAAGGCCGACCGACTCGGCCCGGTTCTGCACCAGCCGCACGGCGTCCTCCGTGACCTCTTCCAGCGCGACGGGCTCGAAGCGAAGGCTCATCTTGCCGGCCTCGATCTTCGACATGTCGAGGATATCGTTGATCAGCGCGAGCAGGTGCTGACCTGAGTCCAGGATGTCGCGGGCGTAGTCGCGGTAGCGGCCATCGCCGAGCGGGCCGTACATCTCGGCCACCATCATCTCCGAGAAGCCGTTGATGGCGTTGAGCGGCGTGCGCAGCTCGTGGCTCATGTTCGCCAGGAATTCGCTCTTGGCCCGGTTGGCCGCCTCGGCGCGGACCTTCTCCGCCTCGTACTTGCGGGCCAGCTCGGACAGCTGCTCCTGGCTGCGCTCCAGGTTCGCGACGGCGCGGCGCAGCTCCTGCTCGTTGAGCTTCAGCGCCTCCTCCTGGCCCTTGAGCGCGGTGATGTCGGCGGCGGTGACCACCAGGCCGCCTTCGTCGGTCGGGCGCTCGGAAATCTGCACCCAGCGGCCGTCCGCCAGCTCGACTTCGCGGACTCCCTTTCGCTCGTCGGCCGCCGGCAGCTCGCGGCGGATGGCGAGCCCCGCCATGCGGTCGACCTGCTCGCGCGCGACACCGGGCTTCAGCGCCTGCGCGTCCAGCCGGAAGAAGCTGCGATAGTTCTTGTTGCACATCAGAAGCCGTCCCTGCCGGTCCCACAGCACGAAGGCCTCAGAGACGCTCTCGATGGCGTCGCGCAGCCGGCTTTCCGCCGACTGGGCGCGGGCCTGAGCCATCCGCTCCTCGGTCACGTCCAGGGCCACGCCGATGATCCGGGCGAAGCCGCCCTCCGGCGCCTGGCCGAAACCCTGGCCCCGGGCGTCGATCCATACGGGGCGTCCGCCGGTCAGGCTGGGGACCCGGAAGGAGATGTCGAAGCCGCCGTAGATGGCCGCCGAGCCGAGGGCGTCACGCAGGCCGTCGCGGTGTCCGGGCGCGACCCGCTCCAGCACCTGCTGGCCGTCGACCTCGCCGCTGCGCCAGCCGAACAGCGCGGCCGTGACGTCGGACATGAACACGCGGTCGTTGACCAGGTCCCACTCCCAGATGCCGCAGCGGGCGGCCTCGACGGCGGTGCGGAAGCGCGCCTCGGTTTCGCTATAGGCGGCGTAGCGGCGCACCAGCCGACGTCCCTCCAGCAGGAAGAGCACGGCGAGCAGGCTCACGATCGCCGCCGGCGCCGCGAGCCAGGCGAGGACCTCCGGAGCCGCGGGCTCTGGCCCGCGCAGCAAACGCCAGGCCGCTGCGCCATAGGCGGCCGCGAGGGTTGCGCCAGCCATCGCGGCCAGGCGCATGAAGCGGGGCCGCGGCGGCCCGGAAGGCGGCGCGATCACCTCCGCACGGGCTTCCGCATCTGCCGCCGCCCTGTCGCCAGGCCGCCTCCCCAAGCTCCGAGTCCCCCGCAATGGTCCCGAGTCACCGGTATCGGCAGGGACAATACGCGGCGCGGGTTAATCCCTCATTGGTCCCGACGGCCCATCAGGCCACCGACTCTTCGCCAAGCGCGCGGCTGACCAGCTCGAAGACGTTCTTCGAGAGGCCCTCGGTGTCCAGGATCCGCTGCAGCTCGCCCCTCATCAGCGCGCCGAGCTCGGGCTTGTAGCGGCGCCAGCCGCCGAGCGGGTCCACCAGGCGGGCCGCCACCATCGGGTTGAAGCGGTCCGTCGCCAGGATCTGGTCGGCCAGGAAGCGGTAACCCGCCCCGCTCGGGTCGTGGAACCGGACCGGATTGAAATTGGCGAAGGTCGAGACCAGCGCCCGCAGCCGATTGGGGTTCTTGGAATCGAACGCGGGATGCGCGGTGAGCCCGACGACCCGGCCGAGCGCGCTCTCGTCGGGGTCGCGAGCCTGCAAGGCGAACCACTTGTCGACCACCAGCGGCTCGGACTGCCAGCGCTGGTAGAAGTCCGCCAACTCCTTCTCGTATTCGGGACCGCCCATCAGCATGAGCGCGGTGAGGCCGCCGATCGCGTCGGTCATGTTGCCGGCGCCGCGATAATGACCGTCGGCCAGCTCCGCCGTGCGCGCGGTGGGATTGGCGGCCAGCATGTCGAGCGCGGCGTTGCGCAGGGCGCGGCGGCCGGCGGCGGCGGCGTCAGGCGAGAACTCGCCCGCTTCCTGGAAGCCCGTGTGCAGGCGGCGGAGCGCCTCCTCCAAGTGCGCCGCAAGGCGGCTCCGGAGCGCCTCGCGCGCCTCGTGGATTACAGCCGGATCGGCCGGGCTCATGACCAGCGCCAGGTCGGGCTCGGAGGGCAGGGCGAGCAGCAGCGCCTTGAACGCAGGGTCGGCCGCCTGATCCGAGAGCGCGCGACCCATGGCCTCGGCGAAGCGTTCCTCGCCGACCTCGTCAGCCTTGCCGCTGGCGCGGGCCAGGATCAGTTCGCGCGCCAGCGCCTGGCCGGCCTCCCAGCGATTGAAGAGGTCCGCGTCGGCGGCCAGCAGGATGTAGCGGTCCTTCGGCTCGGCGTCCGTGGCGAGAACGACGGGGGCGGAGAACCCGCGCAGCGCCGAGATGACCGGCGGCCGATCGACGCCGGCCAGCGTCACCTTCGCCTTGGCCTCGTCCAGAACGATGACGGTCTCATCCAGCGCCTCGCCGCCGCGTTCGAACGCCAGCGTGCGGCCGTCGTGGTCGAGCAGGCCGATCCGCAGCGGCACGGGAAGGGGCTTCTTGTTCGGCTGGCCAGGCGTGGGCGACGTCTCCTGGCGGAGCTCCAGCTCGAGGGTCCGGGCCGCCGCGTCGTAGCGGGAGGCGAGGCTGAGGCGCGGCGTGCCCGCCTGCTCGTACCAGGCGAAGAACGGCGCGAGGTCGTGCCCGGAGGCTTCGGCGAAGCAGCGGATGAACTCCTCGACCGTCGTGGCGTGCCCGTCCCAACGCTCGAAGTAGAGGTCCATCCCTTTCCGGAACAGCTGCGGTCCGATGAGGGTCCGCAGCATCCGGATCACCTCGGCGCCCTTCTCGTAGATGGTCGCGGTGTAGAAGTTGTCGATCTTCAGGTAGCTGGACGGCCGCACCGGATGGGCGAGCGGCCCCTGGTCTTCGGCGAACTGCCGCGCACGGAGCGCCTTGACGTCCTTGATCCGCTGCACGGCGTGGCCGCGTTGGTCGGCCGAGAAGCTCTGGTCGCGAAAGACGGTGAGGCCCTCCTTGAGGCACAGTTGGAACCAGTCGCGGCAGGTGATCCGGTCGCCCGTCCAGTTGTGGAAGTACTCGTGGGCGACGACGCTTTCGATGCGCTCGTAGTCCATGTCGGTGGCGGTCTCGGGGTCGGCCAGCAGCAGCGAGGAGTTGAAGATGTTCAGCCCCTTGTTCTCCATCGCCCCGAAGTTGAAGTCGCGGACCGCGACGATCATGAACAGGTCGAGGTCGTATTCGCGGCCAAAGGTCTCCTCGTCCCACTTCATGGCGCGCTTCAGCGCATCCATGGCGTAGGCGGCGCGCGGCGCCATGCCGGGATCGACGTAGATGCGGAGATCGACCGTGCGGCCGCTCATGGTGACAAGCTTGTCCTCCAGCACATCGAGCTCGCCGGCGACCAAGGCGAACAGATAGCAGGGCTTCGGGAAGGGATCGTTCCAGACCGCGTAGTGGCGTCCGCCCGGAAGCTCGCCTGACTCGATCAGGTTGCCGTTGGAGAGCAGCCGCGGGTAGGCCCTGTCCGCCTCGATGCGCACGGTGAAGCGCGACAGCACGTCGGGCCGGTCGGGCCAGTAGGTGATCTTGCGGAACCCCTCCGCCTCGCATTGGGTGCAGAAGCGACCGGCCGACATGTAGAGGCCCTCGAGGGCCTTATTGTTCGCGGGGTCGATCTCGACATCGGTCTCCAGCACGAACTCGTCGGGAGGGCTCGGGACCGTCAAGAACTCGCTGTCGACCTGGCGCTCCCCCTCCGCCAGCCGTCGCCCGTCGATCGCGACCGAAACGAGCTTCAGGCGTTCGCCGTTGAGCTTCAGCGCCTCCTTGTGCTCGCCGTTGCGGCGCACCTGCAGCTTCGCCTTCACGCGGGTGGCGTTCGGCGAAAGGTCGAAATCCAGGCGCACCTCGTCGATGAGGAACGCGGGGGGACGGTAGTCGGCGAGCCGGATCGGCTGGGGGGTCTCTGTACGCATCCCGGTCATCTAGTCCCTGGCGGCGGAGTTCGGAAGCCGATGACGCGAGGTCACGCTTTTCAGCTCCCGCGCCCGGCGTCATGGTCGGGCGACCACAAGCGGACGGCCCGGCATGAACTTCGACTTCTCCGACGAGCAAAAGTTCCTCAAGTCCGAGGCCCGGAAGTTCCTCGAGGCGAATTCTCCGGCCAGCCGGGTCCGCAAGGTGCTGGATGACGAGGCGAAGGCCTACGACGCCGACCTCTGGACGGCGGTGGCCGGCCAGGGCTGGCTGGGCGCGGCCATTCCGGAAGCGAATGGCGGGTTGGGCCTTGGACACCTGGAGCTCTGCGTCATCGCCGAGGAGTTGGGCCGGGCCGTGGCCCCAATTCCCTTCGCATCGACCGTCTACTTCCTCGCCGAAGCGGTCATGCTGGCGGGCTCGGAGGCGCAGAAAGCCGAGATCCTGCCGAAGATCGCCGCCGGCGAGATCATCGGCTGCATGGCGACGTCGGAGGGCCCGGGCCCGCTGACGCCCGGGGCCGTGCAGACATCGGTCTCCGGGGGCAAGCTCGCCGGCGCCAAGATCCCGGTCGCCGACGGCGACATCGCCGATCTCGCGGTCGTGCTCGCGAAGGAGGGCGGCAAGGCCGGGCTCTTCCTCGTCCGCCTGGATGGCCCGGGCGTGGCGCGCGAGGCGGTCTCGACGCTCGATCCCGCGCGCGACGCCGCCAAGCTCACCTTCAAGGATGCGCCCGCCGAGCGCCTCGGGCCCGCGGGGGAAGGCTTCTCGCTGGTGGAGCAGATCTTCGATCGCGCGGCGGTGCTGCTGGCGTTCGAGCAGCTCGGCGGGGCGGACAAGTGCCTGGAGGCCGCCAAGACCTATGCGCTGGAGCGCTACGCCTTCGGCCGCCCGATCGGCTCCTATCAGGCCATCAAGCACAAGCTGGCCGATGTTTACGTGAAGAACGAGCTCGCCCGCTCCAACAGCTACTACGGGGCCTGGGCGCTCAACACCGATGCGGCCGAGCTCAGCCTCGCCGCCGCGGCCGCCCGCATCGCCGCCTCCGAGGCTTATTGGTTCGCCGCCAAGGAGAACATCCAGACCCATGGCGGGATCGGCTACACCTGGGAGATGGACTGCCACCTCTACTACAAGCGCGCGCAGCAGTTGCGGCTGGTGGCCGGCGCCCCGCGAGCCTGGAAGGAGCGCCTGGTCTCGCAGCTGGAACGGCGCAACGCGGCCTGAGGATCACGCTATGGACTTCAACGACACCCCCGAAGAAGCAGCCTACCGCGCCGGTGTCCGCGAATGGCTTGCGAAGAACGCGCCCAAGTCCGCGGTGGCGGATGACTGGGAGGGCGGCGGCGACAGCATGGCCGCGTCCAAGGCCTGGCAGGCCAAGAAGGCCGCCGCGGGCTACGCCCAGATCACCTGGCCGAAGGAGTGGGGCGCCCCCGGCGGAACGCCGATCCAGCAGGTGATCTTCAATCAGGAGGAAGCCCGGCGCCCGGTGCCGCCGAACCCCTTTCAGATCGGGCTCGGCATGTGCGTGCCGACGGTGATGGCGTTCGCCGACGAGGACACCAAGAAGCGTTTCGTCGGCCCGGCGCTGCGCGGCGAGGAGATCTGGTGCCAGCTGTTCTCCGAGCCCTCCGGCGGCTCGGACGTGGCGGCCGCCCGGACTCGTGCGGAGCGGGCGAGCGACGGCTCCGGTGACTGGATCATCTCCGGCCAAAAGGTGTGGACGACCGGCGCCCAGTTCTCGGACTACGGGATTGTCGTCACGCGGACCGATCCAGACGCCCCGAAGCACAAAGGCCTGACCATGTTCTGGGTCGACATGCACGATCCGGGCATCGAGGTCAGGCCCATCCACCAGATGTCGGGCGGATCGGGGTTCAACGAGGTGTTCTTCACCAACGTGCGCGTGAAGGACAGCCAGCGGGTCGGGGCGGTCAACGACGGCTGGCGCGTCTCCCTGGTCACCCTGATGAACGAGCGGCTGGCGGTCGGCGGACCCTCCGGCGCGGGCTGGCGGGAATTCATGGAGGCGGCGCGCGACGTCGGCGGTCTCGACGGCGCTCCGGCCATCAAGGACCAGGCGCTGCGCGAGAAGATCGCCGACTGGTACGTGGCCACCGAGGGCCTGAAGCACACCCGCAACCGCACCCTGACGGCGCTCTCCCGCGGCGAGACGCCGGGGCCGGAGAACTCGATCGGCAAGATCGTCTCGGCCATGCAGATGCAGGACCTGGCGGCGACCGCGCTCGAGATGCTGGATCAGTACGGGATCGTCAGCGACCCGCAGCTTGCTCCGCTCCACGCCGCCTTCCAGGCCTCCCTGCTCAGCGCGCCCGCCATGCGGATCGCGGGCGGCACCGACGAGATCCTGAAGAACATCATCGCCGAGCGGGTGCTGGGCCTGCCGCAAGACATCCGCGTCGACAAGGAGGTGGCTTTCAAGGACCTGCCCAGAGGCCGGTAGCCTTCCTGTCCCGCGCAGCGAAAGAGAGCCCTTCCCGTGGACGGGAGGGGAAGCCTAAGCCGTGAGCGCCAGCGCTGCGCGGTGGGGCGCGCGGCCGATCAGGTCGGCGTAGAGCTTGGTGAGCCCCTCGAAGGTGCGGTCCCAGGTGTGGCGCGTCTCGGCGCGCAGCCGGGCGGCCTTGCCGATCGCGATCACGTCGCGGGCGAACAGAGCCTCGATCGCCTGGGCGAGGTGGTCGGGATCCGAGCTGCGGGCATGCTGGCCGACGCTGTCGTCGATCAGCTCGCCGACGCCGCCTTTGTTGGGCCCCACCACCGGCAGGCCGGCGGCCATCGCCTCCAGCACGACCAGGCCGAAGATCTCGTTCTCGTTTGCGTGCAGGAAGGCGTCGCAGGAGGCGATCAGGCCGGCGAGCTTCTGAGGCTCGCGCTCGAAGTCGAGGCAAAGGACCTGCGACGACGGCTTCGAGCCGTGGCCCGCGCCGACCAGAACCAGCCGGTAGGGATCGCCTAGCCGTTCGACAGCCTCGATCATGCTCTCGACGTTCTTCTCGCGGGCGGGACGGCCGGCGAAGACCAGCAGCCGGCTCTCGGCGGGCACGCCAAGGCGCCGGACCAGCCGCGCACGGTCGCCGCGGCTCGGATGGAAGAGGTCGGTGTCGACGCCGAAAGGCTGAACGCTCACCCGATCGACGCCGGCGTCCGCGAGGCGCGCGGCGGTGTGGTAGCTCGGCGCCACCACCTGGTCGAAGCGGGAGTAGGCCTGGGCCCAGAAGTTGAAGGTCGGGGCCTCGGCCCAATCGCCGAGGTGCAACGCCGCCAGCGCCGCGGCGTCGGTGTGGCAGACGCCGACCACCGGCACGCCCAGGGCGTCGCCGGCCTCCAGCGCCGCATGGCCGGGCACGAAGACGTCGCCGGCCTCGATGATGTCCGGCTGCAGGACCTTCAGCACCGTCTCCCACTTGTTGACGCTGGCCGGCATCCGGTAACCGTCGCCGAACGGCAGGCGCGCGGCGGCCACGGTGACCAGCCCCGGGCCTTCGGCGCGGGTGTGGGCGCCCGGCACCACCAGGGTCTCGCGGATGTCGGGCCGCCGCCGCTCCAGCCACGCCCGTTTGGCGGTGAGGTAACGCTTCACGCCGCCCGAGCGGGGCGCATACATCATGGTCGTGTCGAGCAGGTGGAAGCTCGCCGGCTCGACGCCGCCGAACGCCGGCACCTCGCCCGGGTTGAACTTGACGAGCCTGGCCGATCCCGGCGCGCCCAGCCCGAGCGCGCGGCGGGCCTGGCGCTTCTCCACACTGGAGGAGGCGGCGAGCACCAGGGCGGCGTGGCGTTCGCGGCCTTTGGCTTTCGCAACGCGCTTGCCGGCAGGAAGGCCTGAGGAGTTCCAGAGTCTGGCCAGGGGTCGCGTCCTTCGTCCACTTACGCCCGCCGCCGAAGCGGCGAACGCTCCTCGTAGCAGCCTTCGGCCCGAGGCGTCATCACTTCCTGCGCGCCCGCTGCCGAGCCGCAACGTCCCGATCAGCGGGGATCGTAGGCCCGGGCGACGTCCGGGCGCAGCGCCTGGCTGGCCTGGAAGCTCGGATGGAACCGGGCGTGGGTCGCCTGCTCGAAGGCGAAGCCGATCGCCAGCAGCCGGGCCTCCGACCAGGCCGGACCGACGATGGAAAGGCCGACCGGCAGTCCGTCCACGCCGCCCATCGGCACCGTCAGGTGCGGATAGCCGGAGACCGCCGGCAGGCTGGAGAAGGAGCCGAAGAAGCGGCTGCCGTTCACCGGATCCACGATCGAGGGTGGCCCGCCGCTGGGCGCCACCAGCGCGGCGACCTTGCCCTCGGCCAGCATCTTGTCGAGCGCCTCGCGGGCAAGGCGGCGCAGCGTGGCCCGCTTCTCCAGGTAGGCCGGGTCGGTGATCGGCGGTTTGGCCTGCGCCTGCTCGAAGATCTCCTGGCCGAACAGCGGCATCTCGCGCGGCTCGGCCTTGTTGAAGGCGATGATTTCGGCGAGCGTCCGGGTCTTCACCGCCGCCGGCGTCGTCGCGAGATAGGCGTCGATCGCCGCCTTGAACTCGGTCTCGAGGGCGTCGAACTCGCCTTCGTCGATCTTCTCGACCGTCGCCTCGTCAGGGCTCTTGACGTCGACGAGCACGGCCCCCGCCCGTTTCATGGCCTCGAGCGCCGATTGGAACATGGCTTCGGTCTGCGGGGAGTCGCGCACCACGCCGTGGACCACGCCGATGCGGACCCCGGCCAGAGCCTTCGGGTCGAGGAGGGCGACGTAGTCGGCCTTGTGCGCATCGGCCTCCTTGGTGGCCGGATCGGCGGCGTCCGAGCCCGCGATGGCCGCGAGCAAGGCGGCGGCGTCGGCCACCGTGCGGGTCATCGGACCCGCGGTGTCCTGCTCGGGCGAGATCGGCACGATGAAGCGGCGCGAGACCAGCCCGACGGTGGGCTTCAGGCCGACGATCCCGTTCATCGCGGCCGGACAGGTGACCGAGCCGTCGGTCTCGGTGCCGATGGCGAGCGCGGCGATGCCGGCCGCCACCGCCGCCCCCGATCCCGAGCTGGAGCCGCAAGCGGTGCGGTCGAGGCCGTGCGGATTGCGCACCAGCCCGCCCACCGCGCTCCAGCCGGAGATCGAGCGGGTCGAGCGGAAATTCGCCCACTCCGAGAGGTTGGTCTTGCCCAGGATGACCGCTCCGGCCGCGCGCAGGCGCGCCACGATCGGCGCGTCCCTGCCGGTCAGGTTGGCCGCGAGCGCCAGCGATCCCGCCGTGGTCGGCATTCCGTCGGCGGTCTCGATGTTGTCCTTCAGCAGGATCGGCACGCCGTGCAGGGGCCCGCGCAGATGCCCGGCCCGACGCTCGCGGTCCATGGCGCGGGCTTCGTCGAGCGCGTGCGGATTGATCACGATGACGCTGTTGAGCTTGGGCCCGGCCCGGTCGATCTCGTGGATACGGCCGATGTCGAGGCGCACCAGGGCTTGCGAGGTGATCGCGCCCGCGGTCATGGCCGCCTGTTCGTCCGCCGCCGAGGAATAGGGCGTCAAAGGCTGCGCTTGGCCGGTCTCAGCCATGGTCAACATCGCCGCTGCCGCCAGCGCGATCCCCTTCCACATCGAACGCCCCCGGACTCCTGAAACGCTGAACCTTAGCCGCGCCGTCCCGCCGCGCAACAGAAGAGGGCCGCAGCCGGGGCTGCGGCCCTGCGCCCAACGGAAGGGTCTAGCCTAGTGCTTCAGCGCGTTGCGGGCGGCGTTCTTCACGTCGCCGACGCCCTTCTGCATCTTGCCCGTGACCTTCTCGGCCTTACCCTTGGCTTCCATTTCGGGGTCGTCCATGGCGCGGCCGGCGGCCTCCTTCACGGAGCCCTTCACGTCCTTCGCCGTGCCCTTGATCTGATCCTTGTGCATGGTCTCGTCCTCTTTGCGTGTCACCGGTGAGGAGGCGAAATTCGCCCCGTCTCGCAGGGACTTACGCGAAGACCGGCGGCCGGGTTCCTACGGTCGAGCCAGCTCCGCCGGTTGCGAAGACGACAGGCCGCCTCTATCTGCCTGCCCCGCATTCCCTCTCAACCCAGCGAGCGACCGGACGCCAGATGGCGCAGCAATACATTTTCCAGATGCAGGGCCTGACGAAGGCCTATCCGGGCGGCAAGAAGGTGTTCGAGAACATCTGGCTGTCGTTCTACCCCGACGCCAAGATCGGCGTGGTCGGCGTCAACGGCTCCGGCAAGTCGACGCTCCTGAAGATCATGGCCGGCCTCGACAAGGACTTCTCCGGCGAGGCGTTCGCCGCCGATGGGGTGAAGCGCGGCTACCTGGAGCAGGAGCCGCAACTCGATGATCAGCTCGACGTCTGGGGCAACGTGATCGCGTGGTGCGAGGAGAAGCGCCTGTTTGATGAGTACAACACCATCGCGGCCAGGCTCGGCGAGGACTACTCGGACGAGCTGATGGAGGAGATGACCGCGCTGCAGGAGAAGCTGGACGCGGGCGATCTCTGGGACATCGACAGTCGCATCGAGATGGCGATGGACGCCCTGCGCTGCCCGCCCAACGACTGGAAGGTGGACAACCTCTCCGGCGGCGAGCGGCGGCGCGTGGCGCTCGCCCGCCTGCTGCTCTCCAAGCCCGACATGCTGCTGCTCGATGAGCCCACCAACCACCTCGACGCCGAGAGCGTGGCGTGGCTGCAGCATCACCTGGAGGTCTTCCCGGGCTGCGTGATCCTGGTCACCCACGACCGCTACTTCCTGGACCAGGTGACCAAGTGGACGCTGGAGCTCGATCGGGGGAAGGGCATCCCCTACGAGGGGAACTACTCCTCGTGGCTGGAGCAGAAGGCCAAACGCGTCGCCCAGGAGGAGCGCGAGGAGGCGGGCAAGAAGCGGACCATCGAGCGCGAGCTGGAGTGGGTGCGCTCCTCGCCCTCGGCCCGGCGCTCGAAGTCCAAGGCGCGCCTCGCCGCCTTCGACGAGCTGGTCAACGCCGCCGAGCGTCAGAAGCAGACCTTCGCCCAGATCCAGATCCCGCCGGGCCCTCGACTCGGCAATGCGGTGATCGAGGCGCAGGGCCTGGAGAAGGCGTATGGCGACAAGTGTCTGTTCAAGGATCTCACGTTCAAGCTGCCGCCGGGCGGCATCGTGGGCGTGATCGGGCCGAACGGCGCGGGCAAGTCGACGCTGTTCAAGATCATCACCGGCCAGGAGCAGCCGGACGCGGGCGCCGTGAAGCTCGGAGAAACGGTGAAGCTTGCCTACGTCGACCAGAGCCGCGACAGCCTCAACCCGAACCACAACGTCTGGCAGGAGATCTCCGGCGGCCTCGACATCATGAAGGTCGGCGGCCGTGAAATCCCGTCTCGCGCCTATGTCGGCTCGTTCAACTTCAAGGGCGCGGACCAGCAGAAGAAGGTGGGCCTGCTCTCAGGCGGCGAGCGCAACCGCGTGCACCTGGCCAAGACCCTGGCCGCCGGCGGCAACGTGATCCTGCTCGACGAGCCGACCAACGACCTCGACGTGGAAACCTTGCAGGCGCTGGAGAGCGCGCTGGAGGACTTCCCCGGCTGTGCGGTGGTGATCAGCCACGACCGCTGGTTCCTCGATCGGCTCGCCACCCACATCCTGGCCTTTGAGGGCGACAGCCACGTGGAGTGGTTCGAGGGCAACTTCGAGGCCTACGAGGACGACAAGAAGCGCCGGCTGGGAACCGACAGCCTTATCCCCCACCGCATCAAGTTCCAGAAGTTCACCCGGTAGAGCGCGGCGGGCGGCCGGATCGACGCCTCCCGCCGGGGCGGGAGGCGTTCTTGGAAGCGTCCTATTGCGGCGAGGTCGACTGCGGCTGCGGTGTCGCCGGAGGAGTCGGGTTGACCGGCGATCCGGGCGCCGTGGAGGCGCCGGTCGTCTGGTTCGGAGCCGTGGCCCCCGTCGATGCGCCGGGCGTTGTCTCGGTGGTGCTCGCCGCCGGCGCCGCCGGCGTCTCGGTGGTCGTCGAGGCGTTGGCGCTCGTGCCCGTGGAGGCGAAGCTGGAGCCCGACCACCAGTCACGCGACGCGCGCACCCTCGGCGAGGCCTTGAGGTACGAATCCAGTTGCGCGTAGGGGATCGGCTGCGGCGGCGAAGCCACGGCCATGCCGGCCCCGCGATGGTGGTGATGCCTGGCGTGGTGGTGGCGGGCCTTGGCGTCGGCGGCGCCTGCGGTCAAGGCCATGGCGAGCGCGGCGGCCGCCAGAGCAAAGGTTTTCATCGTTTTCTCCCTCGAGACAGAGACGCGCCGTCACGGGCGCTGACCGCTCTAACCAACAAGCGACGCCGTATGTTTCCGGCCTCAGGCCGAAGCCGCCGGAATCTTTCGAAAATCGCGCAGCGGCGAGACGAGGCCGATGAGCGGCGCGAGCGCCAGGCCGGCGGCGGCGATGAAGAGCGCGGCCTGGACCCCGATCGTCTGGGCGACCCAACCCCCGCCCAGCGCTCCGATCAGCGCGCCGCCGCCGGCCATCGCCTGGAACGCCGCCCCGGTCCGGCCGAGGCGCTCCGGCGCAATCAGGCTCTGGCGCAGGCTCACCGCCAGGATGATGACCGCGACGCCGAACGAGTCGCCCAGGAGCTGGGCGCCGATCAGGGAGGCCGCACTCAATGCTCCCGCCAGGCCCGCGAGTGGCGCCAGCAGGCTGGACGCGCCCGCGATCAACCCCGAGGCGATGATCGCCGGGCCGATGCCGATCCGCTCGGACAGGGGGCGCGCGATCGCCGAGCCCGCCAGCGAGGCGGCCCCGCCGCAGGCGATGATCAGGCCCAGAAGCGCCGGGCGCAGGCCCAGGGTGTTCAGGGCGAAGATCATGTAGGTGGCGCTGAACACGCCGCCGAACAGGCCGCTCACGGCGGCCGTGACCAGCATCGGCCGCACGACCGGGTGCTCCCAGGCGGTCGCCAGCCCGGTGCGCAGGCCCTCCAGCCGCCGGCGCCGCCGTCGCTCGGGTTCGGGCGCGGGCTCCGGCGCCTCGATGCGCGCGAGGAAGACGGCGGAGGCCAGGTAGGTCGCCGCATTGACCGCCACCGCGAAGGGCGCGGTCAACCACTGGAACAGGGCGCCGGCGAGCGCGGGGCCGCCCATCTCGGCCAGGGATTCCGTGGCGGCCATCCGGCTGTTGGCTTCGGTGAGCCGCGCCCGCTCGACCAGGGTCGGCAGGTAGGCATGGTCGGCGATGTCGAAGACGGCGCTGGCCCCGGCGACGAGGGCGGCGGCGGCGTAGACCTGCCAGATGGTCAGCGCGTGCATCCAGGCGGCGAGGGGGATGGTGACGAGCACGGCGGCGCGGACGAGGTCGGCGGCGACCAGCAGCGGGCGCCGCCGCCGGGCGTCCACCAGGCCGCCGGCCGCGAGGCCCGCGATCAGCGTGGGCCCGCTGGCCAGCGCGGCGAGGAGGCCGAGCTGGGCCGGCGAGGCGGCGAGCCCCAGCACGGCCATCATCGGCAGGCCTTCGCGGGTGATCCGCGCGCCGAAGTCGGAAACGGACTGCGCGATCCACAGGCGGCGGAAGTCGCGCTCGCGCCAGAGCGGTCGGGGTTTCATCGGAAGTCCGGAACCGGGATGCGGCCGCAGCCGCAGGCCGCCGGCGCGAGGCGCGCCGCACGGGGCTTCGGGTGAGCTGGATTGATCCGGCCGCCGCGCCGCCCACCTGCGGCCCTTAGACGCCGAACGCTGTTACGAAGTCAAGCTTGCGAAAAATGTCGGCCGAGCTGGCGGCGCGCCGTCATCCTGGCGACCGGCGCGCCTGGGCGTCCGGCGAGATGGAGACGAACGATGCGATACATGCTGATGCTGAACGCCGAGGAGGGCCAATGGGCGAGCTTCCCCGCGGACGTCCAGGCCCGCCACATGGCGGCCTATGAGGCCTTCACCAAGGCGCTGGCGGACGAGGGGCGGCTGGTGGCGAGCGGCCGGCTGGCGCTGAGCGAGACGGCCAAGACAATTCAGACCAAGGGCGGCAAGACCGTCGTCATGGACGGTCCGTTCGCGGAGACCAAGGAGCAGGTGGCCGGCTTCTACCTCATCGAGGCGACCGACATGGCGGCGGCGCTCGCCTGGGCCCAGCGCTGCCCAGCCTCGGAGCACGGCGTCGTCGAGGTGCGCCCGCTGTGGACCTGAAGCCCGCGACTACCGGACGGCCTCGTTGATCTGGGCGCGCGGGCGCGAGGCGGGGACCACCGGGATCTCGTGCTCGGCGAGCGGGACCATCCACCGCTTGCGGGCCATGGCGGCTTCGATGAAGGGGGCGAGCTCACTTGCCTTCTTCGCCTCCCGCTCGGCGGCTTCGGCCTTGAACTCGCCCATGACTTCGGCGGCGAACAGCTCGAGCGAGGCGCAGATGTGCTCGTGTCTGTTGCGACCGGCCTGCTGCAGGAAGATCACCTGATCGACGCCGGCCGCCTGGAAGGCGCGGATGTGGTCGCGGATGTCGTCGGGCGTGCCGATGCCGTTGGCGTTGCGCTGGCTCGCCTTGCGGGCGGCGATGATCTCCTCGTCGCTCTTGGCGCGCGACTTCTGGAAATCCTCGAACAGGGTGGATCGGCCCGGGATGGCGTCGTGCGCGACGAGGGCGTTGACCGCATAGCCGAAGAACTCGAAGCCCTCCTGGCCGCGCCGGATCGCTTCGTCGCGGTCGGGGTGGACCGAGAAATTGGAGACCATGGCCAGGTTCGCGTTCACGCTGTGGCCGAGCGGCACGCACTCTTCGGACTTGATGATGCCATAGTAGACCTCGGCCCAGGTGCGGGCCTCGTCGGGATCGACGAACGAGAAGGCGAGCGCGCCCAGGCCATTGGCCGCCGCCACCTTGATGGTGTCGCGGTTGGTGCAGGCCATCCACATCGGCGGATGCGGTTTCTGGACGGGCTTGGGGACGATGTTGCGGCAGGGGAAGGAGAAGCCCTGCCCCTCGTAGCCGGGGTACGGGCTCATCGCCATCATGTTGGCGATCTCGCGGCCGGCCTCGAGCGCCAGCGCCCGCTTCTCCTTGGCCGGGATCTTGAAGCCGCCGAGCTCCAGGCGCGTCGCGCCCTCGCCGATCCCGAACTCCAGCCGGCCATCGGACAGGATGTCGAGGGTGCCCAGGCCCTCGGCCGTACGGGCCGGGTGGTTGTAGTTGGGGATGACTTGGCGGATGCCGTGGCCCAGGCGGATGGTCTTGGTCAGCGCCGCGCAGGCGGCCAGGAACACCTCCGGCGCGGAGGAGTGGGAATACTCCTCCAGGAAGTGGTGCTCGACTTCCCAGGCGTAGTCGTAGCCCAGGCGGTCGGCGAGCACGACCTGCTCCAGGGCCTGGTGGAACAGCCGCGCCTCGTCGCCCTCGTTCCAGGGCTTCGGCAGTTGGTGCTCATAGAAGATCCCAAAACGCATGGCGTGATCCTCCCGGGCGAACCGAACTCGCTCGCGGCTCACTCTGACCCGGAGGCGCCGTTTGGCAAGACGGACCCTCCGTCACCCGGCGCGGCTTGTGCGAGGAAGGCGGCGACCTCACGGTTGCTGCGCAGGCGGATCAGGCGGGCGCGCGCGCCGTGCGTCGCGAGCGCCGCCTGCAGCCGGGGCTTCACCTTGCGGTCGTAACTCCAGATGAATCGGTAGAAGTCGAGGTCGAACTTCTCGCGGCAGCCTTCGGCCATGTCGGGGCGCGCGCCGTCGCGGTAGGTCGCGGCCCGCCAGATCGCCCGCGCCAGACACACGAGCCGCGGCATGTCCAGCCATACGATGGTGTCGGCCCTCGGCATGCGCAGGTCCCAGCTGCCGCCGAAATTCCCGTCGCAAATCCAGCTGGGGGCGGCGAGCGCCGCGGCCACCTTGCCGCGGAAGGTCGCCTCGTCGGTTGGCGTCCAGGCCGGCTGCCAGTAGAGCACGTCCAGGTGGATCACGGGCAGACCGAGCGCCTCGCCCAGGGCGCGCGCCAAGGTCGACTTCCCGCCACCCGAATTCCCGACGATCAGGACGCGGCGCATGATCTATCACCCCAGCGGGGCTATAGGTCGGCTTGGAGAGCGACGCCAGCAAGGCCCGGGCGGGACGCCGCGCCATGCCTCTTGACATAAAGACATAAAGATATCTTTATATGACATATGAAGCTCAGGGCGGGCCAGGCTGTCGATGTGCTGCGCGCGGCGGGCGAGCCCACGCGCCTGCGCATCCTGGCGCTGCTCGCGCGCGAGGAGCTGGCCGTCCTCGAGCTCTGCCGCGTCCTCGACCAGAGCCAGCCCCGCGTCTCGCGCCACCTGAAACTGCTCGCCGAAGCGGGCCTCGTCGAGCGCTTTCCCGACGGCGCCTGGGTGTTCTACCGGCTCGCCGGAGGGGGGCAAGCGGGCGAGCTGGTTCGCGAGGTGCTGGCCAGGCTCGATGTGCGCGACCCGGCGCTGGTGCGCGACGCTGATCGGCTCACGGCGGTGTTCGCCGAGCGGGCCGCCGAGGCCTCCGACTACTTCGCCCGCAACGCCGCCCGCTGGGACGAGATCCGTTCGCTCTATGTGTCCGAGGTCTCGGTCGAGTCGGCGATCCTGCAGGCGGCCGGGCCCGGTCCCTATCGCCGGCTCGTCGACCTGGGCTCCGGCACGGGGCGGATGCTCACCCTCTTGGGTCCGCGGGCCGAGACCGCGCTTGGCCTCGACCTCTCGCAGCAGATGCTGAACATCGCCCGCAACCACGTCGCCGAGGCCCGCCTGGAAGGCTGCGAGCTGCGCCACGGCGACATCTTCGGCACGCGGCTGCCGGATGGCTGGGCTGACCTCGTGGTGGTTCACCAGGTGCTGCACTATCTCGCCGATCCCGCCGCCGCGGTGAAGGAGGCCGCGCGCATCACCGCGCTCGACGGCAAGCTGATCATCGTCGACTTCGCGCCGCACAGGCTGGAGTTCCTCCGCGAGCAGCACCAGCATCGCCGGCTGGGCTTCTCCGACGCCGAGATGCGCCGCTGGCTGGGCGCCGAGTCGCTGGCGAACATCGCCGTCGAGACCCTGCCGCCCGCCCGCGAAGCGGGGCTCACCGTGAAGATCTGGACGGCCGAGCGGGCGGCCGCCGGCCGAAGGGTCGCCGCATGAATCCCTCCGACACAGCGTTGGGGCCGGTCGCTCGCGCCGGCGTGGGCGGCGCGCCCAGGCCCCGGGTCTCCTTCGAGTTCTCGCCGCCCAAGACCCCGGAGGCGGAAGACAGCCTGTGGGAGGCGATCCGAAGGCTGGAGCCGCTGCAGCCTTCGTTCGTCTCGGTGACCTACGGCGCGGGCGGATCGACGCGCGATCGCACCCACCGCACCGTCGTGCGCATGGTGCAGGAGACGGCGCTCAAGCCCGCCGCGCACCTCACCTGCGTCGAAGCGGCCCGCGAGGAGGTCGACGAGGTCATCCGCGATTACTGGGCCGCCGGGATCCGCCACGTCGTCGCCCTGCGCGGCGATCCGCCGGGCCAGATCGGCGGCCGCTACGCGCCGCGCCCGGACGGCTACAACAACGCCACCGAGCTCACCGCGGCGATCCGCGCCGTCGCGCCGTTCGAGGTCAGCGTCGGCGTCTATCCGCACGCGCATCCCGAGAGCGGCTCGCTCGAGCGCGACATCGAGGTGCTGAAGGCCAAGGTCGATGCCGGCGCCACGCGCGGGATCACCAACTTCTTCTTCGATCTCGACAATTTCCTGCGGTTCATGGACCGGGTGCGCAAGGCCGGGGTGACGATCCCGATCGTGCCCGGGATCATGCCGGTGACCAACTTCAAGAGCCTGAAGCGCATGGCCGGCCCGATCGGCGTGCCGCTTCCGAACTGGCTGGCCAATCTTTTCGAAGGCCTGGACCAGGATCCTGAGACGCGCCGCCTGATCGCCGCCTCGGTCGCCTCGGAGATGTGCGCCAGGCTGGCTGAGGAAGGCTTCCGCGACTTCCACTTCTACACCCTGAACCGGGCGGAGCTCACCTACGCCATCTGCCGGGTGCTGGGCGTGCGCGAATCCCCGAAGGAACCGAAGGAGGCGGCGGCATGACCCGGGCCGAACGCATCGCCGCGCTGAACGCGGCCGCCAAGGATCGCATCCTGATTCTCGACGGCTCGTGGGGCGTGATGATCCAGAAGCAACGTCTCGCCGAGGCCGACTACCGGGGCGCGCGGTTTGCGGATCATAGGTTGCCGCTGAAGGGCGACAACGACGTCCTGTGCCTCACCCGTCCCGACATCATCGCCGGCCTGCATGACGCCTATTTCGCCGCCGGCGCGGACATCAGCGAAACCAACACCTTCTCCGCCACTTCGATCGCCCAGGCCGAGTACGGGCTGGAAGCCGCGGTGCGCGACGTCAACTTCGAGGGCGCGCGGATCGCCCGCGAGATCGCCGATCGCTGGACCGCGAAGGAGCCGGACAAGCCGCGCTTCATCGCCGGCTCGATCGGGCCGCTCCCGGTGATGCTCTCGATGAGCTCCGACGTGAACGATCCGGGCGCGCGCAAGGTCACGTTCGATCAGGTCTATCAGGCCTATCTCGAGCAGGTGCGCGCGCTGCACGAGGGCGGGGTCGACCTGTTCCTGATCGAGACCATCACCGACACCTTGAACTGCAAGGCCGCGATCAAGGCGATCCTGGACCTGCAGGACGAGGGCTATGAGCCGCTGCCGATCTGGATCTCCGGCACCATCACCGACCGCTCGGGGCGCACGCTCTCGGGCCAGACGGTGGAGGCGTTCTGGAACTCGGTGAAGCATGCGAAGCCCTTCGCGGTGGGCCTGAACTGCGCGCTGGGGGCCGAGCTGATGCGGCCGCACATCGCCGAGCTCGCCCGCATCGCCGACACCCTGGTCTCCGCCTACCCGAACGCGGGCCTGCCCAACGCCATGGGCGAGTACGACGAGACCCCGGACCAGACCGGCCATCAGCTGCACGAGTGGGCCGAGGCCGGCATCGTCAATATCCTGGGCGGCTGCTGCGGGACCACGCCGGAGCACATCCGGCACGTGGCCGACGCGGTGCGGGGCCTGAAGCCGCGAGCAGTGCCCGAGCGGGCGACGGCGCTGCGCCTCGCGGGCCTGGAGCCCTTCGAGCTCGCCTCATGAGCACGGTCCACGCGCGGCTCGACGACAAGCTCATCCGCTTCATCATGGCCCAGAGGATATTCTTCGTCGCGACGGCGCCCCTGGGGGCGGACGGGCACGTGAACGTCTCGCCGAAAGGCTACGACAGCCTGGCGGTGATCGACGAGCGGACGATCGCCTACCTCGACCTCGGCGGCTCGGGGGCGGAGACCTTGGCGCACGTGCGAGAGAACGGCCGCATCACCCTGATGTTCTGCGCTTTCGAAGGGCCAGCCAACGTGTTGCGGCTGCATGGACGCGGGCGGGCGGTCACGTTCGGCGAAGCGGGGTTCGCGCAGCTCAAAGCCCTGTTCTCCACCTTCGAGCGGGCGCGCGCCGTGATCGTCGTCGACGTCGACCGGATCGCCGACAGCTGCGGCTGGGGCGTGCCGTTCTTCGAGTTCAAGGGCGAGCGCGAACAGCTGAAGCGCTACGTGGACCATCGCCCGTTCGCGGAATGGGCCGAGCGAAGGTACGCATCGGACGCCCTCTCCATCGACGGCCTGCCCGCGCTGGTGAGGCCGGAGTGACCCAGGCTGCAGGACGTCCCCGCGTGGCGGTGCTGATGGACGAGAACACCTCCAGCGGCGGCACGCGCTACGAGGCGGCGAAGGGGTATTTCGCGGGCGTCCTGCGGGCCGGCGGCCTCGCATTCGGCGTGCCGTACGAGCCGGCGACGGTGGGCCCGGTGCTGGAAGGGTTCGACGCCCTGATGACCGTGGGCGGCCGCTACGCCATGCCCGCCGACTGGTACGCCGGCGCGCCGGCCGCCTCGCCGCAGGCGGATAGGCTGGTCGTGGAGATCGCGCTCGTGCGCGGCTTCCTCGGCGCGGGCAAGCCGGTGCTCGGGATCTGCGCCGGCATGCAGGTGCTTGCGGCGCTGAACGGGGCGAAACTCACCGCCTCCGTGCCGGACCACAACGACAAGGGCCGCACGCACGAGGTGCGCACGGTGGCCGGCACCCGGCTCGCGGCGCTGGTCGGCGAGCGGCTCACGGTCAACACCTTCCACAACGAGGCCGTCGTCGAGCCGGGCGGCTGCGTGGTCAGCGCGCGGGCCGCCGATGGGACCGTCGAGGCGATCGAGCTGGCGGGCGCCGGCTTCGCCCTGGGCATCCAGTGGCACCAGGAGCTGCTCGAGCCCGACCACCCCGGCGCGGGGGTGTTCCGGGGGCTGGTGGCGGCGGCATCCTCCAGTTCGTCGCGCAGGCGGGCCAAAGCGAGCTGATGCGCCCCACCTTCATCAACATCGGCGAGCGGACGAACGTCACCGGCTCGGCGCGCTTCCGCAAGCTGGTCGCGGACGGGGACTATCCCGCGGCGCTGTCGGTGGCGCGGCAGCAGGTCGAGGCCGGCGCGCAGGTCCTCGACGTCAACATGGATGAAGGCCTGCTGGACTCGGTCGCGGCGATGCGGACGTTCCTCAACCTGATGGCGGCCGAGCCGGATATCGCCCGCGTGCCGGTGATGATCGACAGCTCGAAGTGGGACGTGATCGAGGCCGGGCTGAAGTGCGTGCAGGGCAAGGCGATCGTGAATTCGATCTCGATGAAGGAAGGCGAGGAGAAGTTCGTCGAGCAGGCGAAGAAGTGCCTGCGCTACGGCGCGGCGGTCGTGGTCATGGCGTTCGATGAACAGGGGCAGGCGGATACCGCGAGCCGCAAGGTCGCGATCTGCGAGCGCGCCTATCGGATACTGACCGAAGAGATCGGATTTCCGCCGGAAGACATCATCTTCGATCCGAATATCTTCGCCATCGCCACCGGGATCGAGGAGCACGACAACTACGCCGTCGACTTCATCGAGGCGACCCGGCGCATCAAGCAGATGCTCCCCCACGCGCGGATCTCGGGCGGGGTCTCCAACGTCTCGTTCAGCTTCCGCGGCAACGAGCCGGTGCGCCGGGCGATCCACTCGGTGTTCCTGTACCACGCGATCGCCGCCGGCATGGACATGGGCATCGTCAACGCCGGCGAGCTGCCGGTCTACGACGACATCCCCGCCGAGCTGCGCGAGGCGGTCGAGGACGTGGTGCTGAACCGCAAGTCGGCCAAGACCCCCAATCCGACCGAGCGGCTCCTGGAGCTCGCGCCCAAGTACAAGGGCGGCAAGCAGGAGGCCAAGGGGCCCGCGCTCGCCTGGCGCAGCCTGCCGGTCGAGGCGCGGCTCTCCCACGCCCTGGTGCACGGGATCACCGACTTCATCGAGGCCGACACCGAGGAGGCGCGCGCCAAGGCCGAGCGCCCGCTGCACGTCATCGAAGGCCCGCTGATGGACGGCATGAACGTGGTCGGCGACCTGTTCGGCTCGGGCAAGATGTTCCTGCCGCAGGTGGTCAAGTCGGCGCGGGTGATGAAGCAGGCGGTCGCCTACCTCTTGCCGTTCATGGAGGCCGAGAAGGAGGGCAAGCCGCGCGAGCACGCCGGCAAGATCGTCATGGCGACCGTCAAGGGCGACGTCCACGACATCGGCAAGAACATCGTGGGCGTGGTCCTGCAGTGCAACAACTACGAGGTGATCGACCTTGGCGTGATGGTCCCGGCCGACCGCATCCTCGACGAGGCCGAGCGGCAGGGCTGCGACCTGGTGGGCCTCTCGGGCCTGATCACCCCCTCGCTCGACGAGATGGCCTTCGTGGCGGGCGAGATGCAGCGCCGCGGCTTCACCGTCCCGCTGCTGATCGGCGGAGCGACGACCTCGAAGACCCACACGGCGGTCAAGATCGCGCCCCGCTACGAGGCCGGCCCCACCGTCTATGTGCTGGACGCCAGCCGCGCCGTGGGGGTGGTCTCGAATCTGTTGTCGGCGACCGAGAAGCCGAAGTTCCTGGCCGACACCGCGGCCGACTACGAGAAGGTGCGCGCCGCCTTCGCCCGCGGCCAGGGGACGCGCGCGCGCGCCGCGCTCGCCCAGGCGCGGGCCAACGCCTGGACGCCCGACTGGGCCGCCTACGATCCGCCGAAGCCGACGTTCACCGGGACCCGCACCTTCGCCCCCTACGAGCTGGCCGACCTCGCCCGCCACATCGACTGGACGCCGTTCTTCGCGAGCTGGGAGCTGGTCGGCCGCTACCCGGACATCCTCGAGGACGACGTGGTCGGCGAGGCGGCGCGCGAGCTGTTCCGCGACGGCCAGGCGATGCTGGCGAAGATCATCCAGGAGGGGCTGCTGGAGGCGCGCGGGGTCGTGGGCTTCTGGCCGGCCAACGCCTGTGGCGACGACATCGTGCTCTTCACCGACGAGACCCGCACCGCCGAGCTCGCCCGGCTGCACACGCTGCGCCAGCAGATGCTGAAATCGGGCGAGCAGAGGAACATGGCGCTGGCCGATTTCGTGGCGCCGGTGGGGACCAAGCCCGACTGGATCGGCGGCTTTGCGGTCACCGCCGGCCACGGCGAGCTGGAGCTGGCCGCCGAGTTCCGCGCCAAGGGCGACGACTATTCGGCGATCCTCTCCACCGCCGTCGCCGACCGGCTGGCCGAGGCCTTCGCCGAGGCCCTGCACCGGCGCGTGCGCACCGAGCTCTGGGGCTACGCCCCCGACGAGCCGTTCGACGTCGAGGCCCTGATCGCCGAGAAATATCGCGGCATCCGCCCCGCCCCCGGCTACCCCGCCCAGCCCGACCACACCGAGAAGCTGACCTTGTTCCGCCTGCTTGACGCCACCGCCGCCGCCGGCATCGAACTCACCGAGGGCCTGGCCATGACCCCGCCCGCGGCGGTCTCGGGCCTCTACTTCTCGCACCCGGAGAGCTTCTATTTCGGCGTCGGCCGGATCGAGAAGGACCAGGTGGAGGACTACGCCCGCCGGAAGGGCTGGACGCTCGCCGAGGCCGAGCGCTGGCTCGGGCCGGTGCTGAACTATGGGTAGGGGTCACATCGGCTCGTCACGCGTCTCTTTCGTTGAGAGGTCTGCTTGCGATGCGGATCCGCAGCGGAGCCTCGAACCTCCTATTCCTGGCGCGGAGCCAGCGGGGAAAATCGACCCATTCCGCGCGATGCTCTATGGGGCCAAGCCCTTCAGGAAGATCCGCGTCACGCGCCGGACGTGCTCGGCGATGATCTCGTCGGTCAGCGCCGGCGTCATGCCGGTGCTGAGCCGCAGGCTCCATTCGCCCTCGGCCATGGCCACGAACAGGGAGGCGAGCTCGAACGGATCGTCGTCGAAGGCGATCTCCCCGCGCTCGCGGCAGCGCAGCAGGTAGTCGACAAAACGCCCCCGCTCCTGGCGAATCGCCTGGCCGGCCAGCTCCAGGGCGCGGTCGCCGGCCGCACCGGCCGCCATCGCCTCGCTGAGCGGGGCCATCTCCAGCATGAAGCGCAGGATGTCCTCGGCGAGCACCGGCAGGACATGGCTGGCGGAGGGCTCTTCCGTGGCGGCCAGGGCGGTGCGGGTCTTCATCCCCCCAAGCCGGCTCTCCAGCAGGGTGGTGAACAGCCGCTCCTTGTCGCCGAACCAGGCGTAGAGCGTCTCCTTGGAGGCCCGCGCGCGCTGGGCGATGGCGGCCATGCTGGCCCCGCCATAGCCCTTGGCCGCGAATTCCGCGAAGGCGGCGTCGAGGATCTCCCGCCGCCGCGCCTCCTTGGCCGTGGTCTCGCCCGCCGCGCCACCCATCCGGTCTCGCTCCGCGCTTGATGCCAGAGGCTCTGTTCCGGCCCTTGCCTATCAGATGCAGCCGGGTTATCAAGCCGTACCGAACGGTACGGTTCGGTACGAAAGCGGGTGAGATCGGCCATGCATCAAGACCGGACCTATGCGGTCACCGGCGCCGCCTCCGGCATCGGGGCGGCAACGGCGCGGCGCCTGCGCGAGGGTGGGGGCCGGGTGATCGCCTGCGACCTCCACGACGCCGACGTGACCGCTGACCTCGCCACGCCGGAGGGCCGAGCGGCCCTGGTGGAAGAGGTCGGCCGGCTCTGCGGCGGGCGGCTCGACGGCGTGGTCGCCAACGCCGGCGGCGGCATGCCGGACATCCACCTGGCGCTCAACTTCTTCGGCGCTGTCGCCACGCTCGAGGGCCTTCGCCCGCTGTTGTGGCAAAGCCCGGCGCCGCGCGCCGTCGCCACCTCCTCGATCGCGTGCCTGCGCACGCCCGACCCCACGGTTCTGGAGGCGTGCCTGGCGATGGACGAGCCCGCGGCCGTCGCGGCCGGCCGCGAGGCGTTCAGGCTGGACGACCCGCTGGCGCTCTACGGCGCCGCCAAGCTCGCGCTGAACAGCTGGTGCCGGCGCACCGCGATCGAGCCGCCGTGGGCCGGGGCGGGCATTCCGCTGAACGTCGTGGCCATGGGCTTTTTCGACACGCCGGCCGCGGCGCCGATCTTCGCCGACCCGGACCTGCGCGCCCAGGCGGCCGCGATGGTCCCGCTGGCGGGCGTCTTCCCCGGCCGCCCGGACCAGGCCGCTGCAGCGCTCGCCTGGTGCGTAGGGGCCGAGAATTCGGTGATGACCGCTCAGGTCGTGTTCGTGGACGGCGGCGCCGAGCGCCGCGCCTTGGGAGCCCCGTGATGCCAACCACGCCTTCGCGGCGCGCGCGAGCCGCCGCCTACCTCCGCGCCCACGGCGCCAGGGCCGCCTTGGAGATCGTCGCCAACTTCGCCCTGCCGTTCGCCATCTACAGCCTGACCCGCGACGACCTGGGCGATGTTCGGGCGCTGATGGCCGCCTCGGTCCCGCCACTCATCTGGTCGATCGCGGAGTTCGTGCGGGCGCGCAAGGTCGACGCCATCGCCCTCCTCGTGCTGGCGGGCATCGCCCTGTCCTTGCTGGCCTTCGCCGGCGGCGGGGGCGTCAAGGTCCTGCAGCTGCGTGAGAACCTCGTGAGCGCTGTTGTCGGCCTGGTATTCCTGGGCTCGGCCGCGATCGGCCGGCCGCTGATGTACTTTCTGGCCCGCGCCGGCGCGCGCCGCCGGGCGAAGGACCCCGCGGCGATCGAGGCGATCAGCGCAGACCCCGCCTACCGCCGCGCCATGACGGTGATGACCCTGGCTTGGGCGTTCGGGTTGATCGCTACGAGCGCCATCAACTGCACGCTCGTCTTCCTCATCTCGATCAAGCTCTTCCTGCTGGTGAGCGGCCCAATCAGCTATGGCGCGATCGCCCTGCTCACCGCCTGGACCTTCTGGTACGCGCCCCGCGCCCTTCGCCGCGTCATGGCGCAGGCGGCGGAGCATCAGGCCAGCGCCTGAGCTCCGGGTTGCAAGCCCCGTCGGCTGGGCTGTCCGGCCGCTGGAACGGCTGTTCCGCTCGGCGGGCGTGAGTGCGGCGGCCGCCCAGCTAAGGGTGGATAGGCGGTCCTTCGTCGGCCACGACCATCGCTCTCGCCGAGCCCGGCCCGGCAGCTTTACGCGGACGCGACAAATCCGCGGATGGGCGAGATCGGCTCGTGGATCTTGCGCACGAGCAGGTCGGACTCCGGCGCGCCGCCGCGCAGTCGGGCGAGCCAGTCCTCCGGATCGAACTCCACCCCGACCGGATTGAGACCCATCTGCTCGCTGCGGATGAATGCGTTGCACGCGTCGCTGGAAAACGCGTCGACCTGGAACTCCATCTGATTGCCGTCCGGGTCGGCGTAGTACATCGAAGCCGTGAGGCCATGGTGTACGCACCAATAAGGCGCGATGCCCCTCGCCTTCAGCTCGGAGTAGTTCTCCAGCAGATCCGTAATCGATGCGTCGGTGTAGGCGACGTGGTCGACACCGACCTTCCCGCGTCTGTCGGTGTCAGGCGTTCCATTCGGATCAATCACCGCCAGGTTGATAAAGGCGAACCTGTGATGCTCGTCATCATAGGTCAGGAAGGCCATGACGGGATTCTCATGCTGCACCTTGGCGCCGAACACCGTCTCATACCATCCGATCATCTCTTCGAAGCGGCGGGTGCGATAGACGACGTGGGCGAACCTGATCGGCTTGCGGGTCATCGTGAGGTTCCTGTGCTGAACTCTGCTGTTGAGCGTCTTTTACGGGTGCGCAGGTCTACATGGAAGGGCTTCACTTTAGAGATTTGGCCGCCTGCGGCAAATCCGGAATGCGGCCCGTGAGCGGCGGCCGCGGCCGCTAGTCCAGTTCGACGGCCACTTCGTTGCGGCGCAGCGGCGGGAGCGTCCAAGGGGGATCGTAGAACCAGCCGACGGGGGCGCCCTTGGTCCGCCAGCCGTGGGCCGCGGCCTGCTGCAACAGGATCCGGGTCCGGGATTCGACGGCGGCCGCCGAGCGGCTGCCGGTGAAGCGGAGGACGGCGTAACGGGCGGCGGGCTCCTGGCGCACGCGCACTTCGGGGTCGGCGGGCTGAGGCAGGGTGTCCAATGTGTACCTGGCAGGCATGACAAACTGGATTTTCCATGCCTTCCCGCTCGGGGCCTGGACCACCGGCGATGTCATGGCGATCTGCTCGCCCCCGCGCTGGACGACCGGCGAGGTCATGGCGACCTCCTGATGGCCGCGATTGGCGCCGAAGATGTAGGCGGCGACCCTACGGAATCCCGCGTTTCGCGCCGCCTCCGCGTTCCCCATGACTGTGGTCTCGGCGACGATGCGGGGCGGGTATTCGCGCAGCTCCAGCGGGCCGGCCTTCTGAAGCGTGCGATATTCCGGCTGCTCAACGCCCGCGCGGACGCCGACGGTCTGGACAGCGGATTCGAGCGCGAGCACGAGGAGCTGCCACGGGTTCATGGAAGGTCCCCGTGTCGGTCAACCGCGCGGCGAGGCGACGTCGCCATGTGCTGAATGTCCGGTCCGTGGGACGGAGCGTAGCACCGCTCCTGGCGGATTGCAGACAATTCGCGCTGCGCCGGCCGGAGGCCTCAAGGACGGCTCATTGGCCGCGATCGGCGTCGTCCGCGACCGCTACTCCGTGGCGAAAGACCATTTCGCCGCCCAGCCATCCCGTGAACAGCAGGATGGCGACCACGATCGCCGACAAGACCAGCCCGGTCGGCAGCACCGCTGCGTCGCCCCCTCGGAGGTGGAGCACGAAATTGACCAGCGACAAGACAACTGCCGAGACATTCCCGATCATATGATGCCAGGCCGCCTTGAGCGTCCGGATTTGTCGACTGCCCAGGAAGTCCGTCAGGCCGGCGATCGCAGCCAACGCCGCCATGACCAGTCCGGCGCCGAGAAGCCACGTTGAGGCGACCGCCCAAATCGTCGCAGCGGTTCGCCAGTAGGCGATGTCCGTGGCCAGGGCTGCAGTGAAGAACGTAATCGGGAAATTCACCAGCATCGGGTGGATGGGATGCCCCCCAATGACCGCGGTGCTCTTGGGATGAAGCGAAGTCATTGGTCTGTCTCTTCCATGCGGCAGAGCTTCGGCGGCTTGCGCAGGCGAGGTTGTTCTCTGACTGGTTGGATATCCGTTTGCCGAAGCTCCACGCTCATTTCGGATTCGGAGCTTCGCCTGCGAGGAACAGCAGACGGATCGAAGATGTTCCATCGGTGGCGGCATCGCGGCGAGGGTAGGCTGCTAACGGCGCCGGGTCTTACACGGGCTGCGGGGCTGGAGGCTGCTTCAACATGTCGGCCTCCGGACCGAGGCGCTGGGAAGAGCCGCCCTTGACCGTCTCGAGGTTGGCGTGCAGCGGCCGGTGCACGTAGGGAAACAGCAGGCCGGCGACAAGGCCCCAGGTCAGGAAGGCGACCAGAAACCCGACCGCGGCGTCGCCCCCCGCCATCGCCGACCTCTGGATCAGGGGAAGGGTGACGACCGGCGCGGCGATCCAAAGGATGAAGCCGTAGGCGAGTCCTATGAGCCAGCCGGCGCGCCGGTCGTTCGCAGCCCGTTGGAAGACCGCGCCGTACAACAGCCCGGCGAGGATGCAGGCCGCGAGCATGAGCACCGCGGTCCATGACCTCGACGTTCGAAAGACGTCGTCGACGAGCACGCGGAACGAGCCGAAGCCCACGAACACCAGGCCGCCGGGAACGCTCGCCAGCAGGCCGGTGATCGCGCCCGCCAGCATGGGGCGCTGCGTCGGACCGGGGTCGTAGCCGTGGGCGCGCACGAAGCTGATCATCGCAGGAGCTCCTTCAGCGCGGGGCACTCCCGAATCGCCGGCTCCTCGCCAAAGGTGTCGATCAGATGCTTGTAGGCCTGCGCAACCGATCTCGGGTCACGATTGAGATCGAACAGGCCGACGGGGTTCACGTTGCCGAGCGCCTTGGTAAGGCCGATATCCCAGTCGACCTGGTCCGTGAGGCTGTACCAGGTGAAACCCACGACCGGCACGCCGGCGGCCTGGATCAGGCGAATGTTGTACCATTGACGCCATAACCAGCTCGGCGCCGCACGCGCGTCCATCACGTTGGTCTCGGTGTGCATCATCGGGCGCCGGTAGCGTTCCCAATATTGACCCGCGACCACGTACCAACCGAAGAGCTCGCCGAGCGCTTGCGGGCGCCCTTCCGTATCGATGAGCTGCTCATTCCAGAGATAGTAGTCGATGCCCAGTATGGCGCGCCGCGGCGTCTCCTGGGCCATGAACCAGTGGTACTCGTCGTCCGGCATCCCTTGATCGCGCAAATAGCGGCGCATGGTCTCGTCGACCGGATGTGCGTAAAGCAGATCGAGCGTCAGGAAGCGCCGCTGGTTTTCGAAGTTTGCGATCCGAACGATCTCGGGCTCGGGCGAGGCGGCCTGGTAGAATTCACCGCTCTCGCTGTTCGCGAACACCGCATCGGGGCGCTCCCGCAAGATCGCCTGCATCATCAGGATATTGCTCTTCGCCAGGTGGCGCACCGCAGTCAGGAAGGACCGCTCATCCTGTCGCTGCTCATTCCAGGCGCCATTCAGCGCGCTGAGCTTGGCGCAGACATACATCTCGTTGACCGGTGTGTAGAAGCGGACCCAGGGATATCGCTTGGCGAAGGCGGCGGCGTAGGCGCAGAGCGCGCCAGGCGCCTCGGGGTTCTGGAAATTTCCCAACCAGTTCGGCAGGCCGAAATGGCATAGATCGATGATCGGCGTGATCCCCAGTTCGCGCATCGCCGCCATGACCTGGTCGGTGAAGGACCAGTCGTAGCGCCCTGGACCCTGAAAGGTCAGGTGCAGGGGCGGCCCGTAGCGCAGGTGACTGAGCCCCAGTTCCACGCATAGCTGAAAGTCGGTCTGCCAGCGCCGATAGTGGCCTGTCGCCGCCATCTGGTCGCGGCGCCAGCGACCGCCCTCGATGGTCGGGTAGCTGCACTCGATGCCGGTGGCGAAGATGAAGGCGCTCTCTGGCCGCGACGGCACTTTACGTGGGGGCGCTCGCCTCCTCTTTCGCGCGGGCGTAGGGGGTCTTGGCCGGTCGGCGGGATAGCCGACGGGGCGGGTGTAGAGGGCGCCCATGACCGCACCGAAGACGAGGTGGCCGAGCAGCAGACCGCCTCGCTGACGCCAGCTTGTCTCGGCCACCAACTGCCAAGGGCGGATGTGCAGGACTCTCGCGGAGCCGTGCATCGCCTGGAGCTGCGGATAGACGACGAGTATCGCCAGCGCCGCCGGAATGAGCGCGAAGACGAGCCCCTGCCACACCGGTCGCCAGGCCAGTACGGACCAGAAGAAGTAGGCATAGAACACCGCCCAGATCACCCCGACCAGCGTGTGCAGGAGCAGTCCGGCTGTCCACCACGCCCAGGTGGGCCCGTCAGGAACCACGACCGAGCCCAGGGCCCGGACGATGTCGACCAACGGCAGGCCGGCGAAAAGCAGCAGCCGCAGCACGATTTCCCACGCGATCGCCCCCGCCGCGCCGGCGAGGATAGCCTTGTGGATTGAAACGATGCGGATCACTGCGTCAGCGCCATTCGCGCGGCCGCAGGAACATCGGCGTCACGGCGTTGCACTTGATACGGACGGGGAGGGCCCGACGCGTCGATGACGTCGACCCGGCGCCGACAGGAAGCGCCCGGATGGCCCCCCTGATGGTCATCGAGTCGATCTTGGCGATTGAAGCTGCCGCACGCGCCACGGCCGCGATCGGATTTCAACTCGGGTATGTGGTGGAAGGCGAGTGCGACGGCTCCGGCGTGGCCGGCTCGGCTAACTGCACAGGGACATGACGCTTGCGGTAGGCGGCCACGAGGGTCGGGACGATCTGACCTTTCCCCACCTCCTGCGCCATGTGTTGCACGCCATGCACGAGATCCGTCGCCGCCGTCTTGACGAAGGCGCGCGCCTGGCCGGCCCGCAGCGCCGGCGCATCGGCCCGATAGACACCGTGAGCCGGCTCGACCCCGACGCCGGTGTCATAGACGAGCTTGCCGCCAAGATAGGCGGTGTAAGCCACGATCCCGATCCCGGCCACGCCGACGCCAAGGTAGACGGCGCTGGGCCGCCGATTCATGGCGCGCCAGATCGCCATCCCCGTGGCCGCGAGGGTCGCGGCCAGGTTCAGGTTGCGATGGGTCATCAACATCTCGCGAGACTCGCCCTCGACATTGACCTCCTCCCCGGCGATGAGACCGCTGGCGAGCGCGCCCAGCGCGCCGACCGCCGCGACGCAGATCGCCTTCTGCCCGAACGAGAGAAGCCCCCGGTTGCCGGCCGCGCGTCCGAGAACGTCCGCGCCGACCGCCAGCGGCAACAGCGCGATAGGAAGATGGACGATGGCGGGATGCATCTGTTGAAGGCGAATAGCCATTTGGGCGGCTCCTGGGGTGATCCTCGAGGGCGTCGAGCGGCGCTCCGTGGGCGGGAATGAGGGTAGGCGATCAACCAGACCGGTGAGCTGAGGATGTGCGCTTCAGGGGGCGACCCAGCAGGAGGTCCCTCAGGACGACGGCGTCATTGTGGACCTCGTCATGGGCGGAATAGACGAGGGTGATCGGGTGCTTTCGCGCCAAGGCGCGCAAACTGCTCAACAGTTCGGGATGCTGGCGGAGCTCCGCGGCGTAGCGTCTGCGGAATTCCTCCCAGCGGGCCGGATCGTGCCCGAACCACTTCCGCAAGGTGGTGCTGGGGGAGATGTCCTTCTCCCAGCGGTCCAGGGCCGCCTCGGCCTTGGAGACGCCACGCGGCCACAGTCGATCAACCAATATCCGCGGGCCGTCATTCTCCGCCGCGGGCTCATAGGCGCGCTTGAGCTTCACATTTGCTGCGGCGATTTGGCTGCTCATCGGCATCGCCCAAAATGATGTCGCCGCGACATCCCTGGATGCGCCATCGACATTGGATCGAGATCCAGGTGCGCCAGAATCCAGGCGCGCCAGAGCCCATGGTCTGAAGTGATCGGCGGGGAATCCGGTTCCGCGGCGGGCTCATGAAAATATATCGGAACGCGAGAGGATTTGGCGGGTTGCATCCCTACGTCTCCGGCCCTACGTCTCCGGCGCAGCCGGGAGGCGCTTTGCCAGGAACCTCCGTGGTCGACCCGGACCTCCGATGTGCGTCGCGTCCGCGCCTTCAACGGCCAGGGCTCAGCCCGCCGAATCCGTACGTGCGGCGCCATGAGCGTTCCTCCCGATTGAGCGAGGCGACTTCGCTGAGAACGGGTGCAGACAAATGTCAGAAAACGATGGCGAGCGGATCGCGCTCGATGCAGTTCGGCAACTGGAACAGGTCCGCCGTATCGCGATCCGCAAGAACGACGCGGACGCCATGGACCGGATTCTCGACGAGAAGTTCATCTACATAAACAGCGATGGGACGCTTTACGACAAGCACACCTATACGGCGGCGGTGCGCTCCCACGAGCTGACCTATTCCGGCGACTTCGACCTGACCGAGACCGACCATCGCGTGGACGGCGATGTGATCATCCTGGTTGGCATGATGCTGGGTCACGCTCGCCTGGCCGGCGACCAGCAGGTCTATCACCTCCGGAACATGCGGGTCTGGCGCGCGCGCGGCTCCGAATGGAAGCTCCTGGCCTGGCAGTCCTCCCAATTGATGCGCGCGCCGACATACTCGCCGCCGCATCCTCTCTGAGAGCCGCGACCACCGGCGACATCCCCTCAGATCGGCATTCGATAGCCGTAGAACTCGTGGTCCTCGTTGTAGCCGCCCTGGCCGGCGCCCAGGTGGGCGAAGTCGCTCACGAACTCGATCGCCGCGATCCACTTGACCATCTTGAAGCCCAGCTCGTTTTCGCAGCGCAGCCGGAGGGGCGCACCGTGCAGGACGCTGAGGGGGCCGCCGTTCATCTCGTAGGCGAGGAGGGTCAGGTCGTGGCGCATGTTGAACAGCTGGTGGACGTCGTAGTAGCGCCCGCCGTCCGCGCCGTCGGCGAAGGAGTAGAAAACCGCGTAGCGCGCCCCCGGCGTCGGCCGAACGAGATCCAGGATGTCGCGCATCGGAACGCCACCCCACTTGGCCACGCCCGACCAGCCCTGGATGCAGAAATGGTTGGTGATCTGCTCCTGTTTGGTCATGGCCTTGAGGTCCGCCAACGAAAACTCCCGGGGAGCCTCGACGAGGCCGCTGATCCGGAGGCGATAGGAGACGAAGTCGTTCGCCAGCAGGGCCTCATACTCCGCCGACGTCGGCATGGTGCCGTTCGGCCAGAAGAACGGCGAAATGTCCTTCTCGGTGAGCTGCGAGCGGGGATCGCCGTGTTCGGCCAGGGCCTTCAGCCAGCCGATCATGAAGGCTCCCGTCCGCTGCACCAGCCGGGCATGCCTGAGCGTGAACGGCGAGGCGAGGATCCAAGCGGCCGCCAGGATGGCCATCGCCACCAGGAACAGCGGGAGCCCGGCCCAGGAATTGTTCTCGACGCCGGCGAACATGTGGTTGGTGTTCTCTCGCAGGCCGGTGACGAACACCATGATCCCGTGCGCCAGGATGAAGGCGACGAACCACGCGAAGGAGATGAAGTGGACCGACCGCATCGCCTGTCGGTTGAGGAGCCGGCCCAACCCGCCCAGTCGGTTGGAGATCGCGGGGCTCTGCATCAGTCCCGTGAGGATCGAGACCGGCGCGGCGACGAAGACGGTGACGAAATAGCTGAGCTGCTGAAGGCCGTTGTAGCGGGTCCAGCTGTGGTCGACCGGGAAGTTCAGCGACGCATATTGGATCGCCGTCGATAGCGCCGCCGGAAAGACGCCCCACGTCAGCGGCACCAGCCTGCGCCATTGATCGGTGGCGAACAACAGGACGTAGAAGAGCACGCCGTTGATCACCCACAGCAGGTTCATCGAGAAGTGCCACCAACGGGCGAGGCCCAGCGAATGGCGCACGCCGGGAATGCCCAGCCACGCCGGGATGGTCACGGAATCGTCCTTCGAGGTCCAGATCCGGCCCTTGGGAACGGGCTTCTGGAAGCGGAACCAGTCGGTCCCGGGCGTGGAATCACGCTTCCAATAGAGCCTTGGGTGATCTGCCAGGATTTGCATGCCCGCCCGGATGATGAAGAGCATGAAGACCATGTTGGCGAAGTGCTGAAGCTGCAGCCACCAGGGGAATCCGGAATCTATGGATGGAGCGCCCTGGGCGATGCCCGGATTGGCCTTGATGAACGCCTGCACGCCAGGAAGTTCACGCAGGCTCTGGGCGATGGCGATCAGCACGACCAACCCGGCCGCGCCCAGCGGCAGAGCCCATAGCACGCTAATCCAGCGCCGTCCGAAGCGCACGCGCGGGACAATGCCTTCTTGTGGCGGAAGCCAGTGGGTGAGGAGCAGGCGGTCGTCGGCGCCGCTGAGGGCGGTTTCCAACGGCTCAGGCGTCGCGAGCCTCGTTGGGTCGTCGGTCATGGCCGTTCGCCTTCCGGTCGATCAGCCGCCTCGGTCGGACTTCGCCTGGCGGCGCAAGCGGCTGAGCGCCGCGCCCAGGTGCATGGCGACGTGATCTGTCTTGCTGCTCTTGATCTCGTACTGCGGCGTCTCGGGGCTCGCGTGATGGGTGTGGCCCTTGTAGTCGACGTCGCGGGTATGCACCGCGATGATCGTGCCGCTGACGCGCCCCGCTTCGGAATTCCAGCTCACCCGATCGCCGACCTTGAACCGCTCAGCCATCGCGGTCCGCCTCCTCCTCCGCATCTTCTGTTCGGAAGCACCCGGCGCGCTCGATCAAATCGATCATATGGGAGGCGGCGTGGATCGTCAGAGGATGGTGCGTGCAACCCGGCCTTGGCGAGATGTAGGCGGCCATCTCGCGGGCGACCGCGATCTGGCGATCGGGGCCCTCGGCGAGCAGGGCGATCACCAGGTTTTCCAGCGCAATCACGCGGACCCGCAGCTGCACGAGCTCGGCATTGGTCAGCCGTGGGTCTTCGACCAGGCGCGGTTCGCTAGGTATCGCGCCTTCTTGCGGCCCGTCGCGAAGGGCGCCCCCTTCGTCATCCCACCTCGACAGCGCCTGTTCGCGCAACTGCAGGGGATCTGCGAAGCTGGGCTTCTCGCCAGGCATGAGGACCCCTTCGTAAATGTCGTGAGACGAGGTTGCTGAAGCGGTGTACACGAAAACAAGGGAACGGTCGGGCCCTGGCTGCGGTTCAGTTTTCCTTGAACGCCGCTACAACGGGACCGCGTTCGGCCAGCGCCGCCCTACACTCCAGTTCACAGCTCGGGGGGCGCGTCAGAGTTGGGGCGAAGCGACGATGATCGTCGAGTCCTCGGACCAGGTCGCCCGTTTCACGCTGCTCAAGCGCTTTCCGGTGCCGCGAAACTTCAAGGTGACGCCGGAATCCCGCATCGAGAAGGGCCGGACGTGGCCGGCGCCTCCGGGCGCATCGCGGATCAAGACGTTCGAGGTCTATCGCTACGACCCGGAGCGCGATGGAAATCCGCGTATCGACACCTTCGAGGTGGACCTCGACGACTGCGGGCCGATGGTCCTCGACGCGCTCATCTGGATCAAGAACAAGGTGGACTCGACGCTCGCCTTCCGCCGCTCCTGTCGCGAGGGCGTCTGCGGATCGTGCGCCATGACCCTGGACGGGACCAATTGGCTCGCCTGCACCCGGTTCATCTCCGACATGAGCAAGCCGGCGACGATCTATCCGCTGGCGAACCTGCCGGTCATCAAGGACCTCGTCCCGGACACGACCCATCTCTTCGCCCAATACGAGATGATCGAACCGTGGCTCCACGCCACGACGCCGACGCCGGAGAAGGAACGCCTTCAGTCGCCGCAGGAGCGAAGCCAGGTCGATGGCTACTACGAATGCATTCTCTGCTTTTGCTGCACGTCCGGCTGCCCGAGCCATTGGTGGAATGGCGATCGCTTCCTCGGTCCCGCCGTCCTGCTGCAGTCATGGCGCTGGTTGGCCGACAGCCGCGACGAGGCCAAGGAAAAGCGCCTCGACACCCTCGAAGACCCATTCCGCCTCTATCGGTGCCACACCATCCTCAACTGCACCCGGACCTGTCCCAAGGGCTTGAACCCGGGCAAGGCCATCGCCGAGATCAAGAAGATGGTCGTCGAGCGGGAGGGCTGACCCGTGAATTCAAAGCCGAGCATTTCGGACGTGACGGTCGCGCGGCGCCGGCCGCTGTCGCCGAATATCCAGATCTACCGGCCGCAATTGACGTCGGTCCTGTCGATCGCCAACCGGATCACCGGCGTGGTCTTGAGTCTCGGAGCCGTTGGCTTGGTCATCTGGCTGACCGCGGCGGCCATGGGGCCACGAGCCTACGGCGCGGTACATGGCGTCGGCTCCTCCTGGGGCGGCCGGATCGTGTTGTTCGGCTTCACCTTCGCCTTCTTCCTGCACCTGTGCGGCGGCATCCGCCACCTGGTCTGGGACACCGTTCACGGTTTCGAGCTGCGGTCGATCTACATCTCCGGATGGGCGGTCGTCGGGGGCAGCGTGGCGCTTACAGTGGCGGCCTGGACGGTCAGCTTGCTCTTGGCGGGATAGAACGGTGGACAGCAGGGATATGCGCTCGCCCCTGGCGCGGGCCGAGGGACTTGGCTCGGCCAAAGGCGGCGTCAAGCACTGGTGGGCGGAGCGGGTTTCCGCCGTCGCCCTTGTGCCGCTCACGGTGTGGTTTCTGGGCTCGGTCATCGCCCATGCCGGAGGCGACTACGACGCGGTCATCACGTGGCTGAAGACGCCGCTCGCCAGCCTCGCGATGATTGTCCTTCTGCTGGCCCTCTTCCACCACACGGCGTTGGGCCTCCAGGTGGTGATCGAGGACTACGTCCACTCGGACGCAAGGTTCGCGGCGCTGATTGCGGTTCGCCTGGGCTGCCTCGCCCTCGCGTCCGCCGGTATCGTGGCCACCCTCCGCATCGTCTTCAGCCCGTGAGCGGCGACGCGAGCCGGATCCTACCCTAGCGCCTCTCCGTCGCCGTCGGCGGGGGATTGGCCAACAAACTCTCTACCCGCCGCGTGACCTCGACGATCATCGCCGCGTGGGTTCCCGAGAGGCCCTTCTCGATCGCATCCTCATCGTCGATGACGCAGGCGCAGAAGGACAGGTGGACCGCTTGATCGACCTGAGTCTCCAGGGCGACCCCTGGCGCTTCCCTCCGTAGCTTGAGCGTCATCACGACCGCGGCCTCGATCACTTCCGGGTTGATCGACTCGCCGTATTCATGGGTCATTGCGCGTCCTCACGGCTCACATCCCGTCGCCTGGCGACGGCGTCGTCATGCATATGAGGGCTTCAACACGACGCACCCAGCTCCGCCGTATCGGACGTTCGGCGCTCCCCAAATGTCTGGCGCCGGGCGGAATGTCCGCTCCTGGACGCCCGCGCCGGTTGATCGACACGGCCGCGGCGCCGCCCTAGAACATCGGTATCGGCAGACGGCGCCGGGGGAGCCTTCATGCGGATGAGACTGGCCGTCGCCGGATTGCTGCTGGCCTGCGCGGTGGCGCATGCGCCGGCCGCCGCCGCCGGGCCCCCAACCCATGCCTATCCGCCCAGCCGGGGCCGCCCCAGCCTGGAAGGAACCTGGACGGCGAACATCATCCTCTCGATGGAATCGACGCCCGAAACGCCGGATCTGGTCGTCTCCGAGGCCGAGGCGAAGAAGATCGCGGCAAGCGTGGGCGGGAAGATATCGAAGATCTTCGAGGCGACCCTCGACCCGGAAGCCCCGGCCGACATCGCCGCCAGCGACGGCCTGCCGATCGTGCGCGGCCAGCGGCGCACGCGCGCCGTGGTGCTGCCGGCCGACGGCAAGCTGCCGCTGACCGCCGCCGGGCGCGCCGAGCTGACCGCGCACGCCAAGCCCAGGAGCTTCGACAATCCGGAGGACCGCTCGCCCGACGAGCGGTGCCTGTTCGGCCTCGGCGTGCCGCCGCTCACCAGCTTCGTCTTCGAGAACGCGCTGCAGATCCTGATCACGCCCGGCTTCGTGGTGCTGCACACCGAGTATGGCGACGAGGTGCGGATCGTGCCGCTGCGCGGTCCGCACCGCCCGAAGGCGGTCGCCTGGAGCCTGGGGGACTCGGTCGGCCACTGGGACGGCCCGACCCTGGTCATCGAGACGGTCGGCCTGCCCGACTCCGAGCGCAAGCGCGGGTTCCCGAACTACCTGGTTCCGGGCTCGGCGACGGTGATCGAGCGCCTGACGCCCATCTCGGAGCGCGAGCTCCTCTACCAGTTCACGGTGGTCGACCCGAAGACCTACGCCGCGCCGTGGCTGGCGGAGTTCTCCTGGTACCGGACCGACCAGCCGGTGCACGAGCACGCCTGCCATGAAGGCAACTACTCGCTCGCCAATGAGCTCGCCGGCGCCCGGTACGAGGAATCGCGGGCGCGCGCCGCGGCGGGGGGGCATTGAGCGGTCGCTCCCCGATTGAGCATAGGCGCCGGCCCTCCATTGACGCCGCATTTCCGCACTGCCGCAGCTACCGCCGCAGCCGGAAGATGATCGGAATCTCCACTGTCCCGCTGCCTGTGTCCCCGCTTGCGTGGGGATGAGCGAGGGAGGATGCGGCTCAGCCCGCCCATGGCGCGCAGCGCAGCGATGCGCTCGGCGGTGGTGGGGTGGTTTAGCCGGTAGAGGGTCTCGAGCCGGCCCGCAGGCGGGCGGGCGTGGGCGCAGGCGTCCGAGCGGGCGATCATGGCGGCGGCGGCCGTGCCGCTGCCCGCGACGTGGACGCCGAAGGCGTCGGCGCGGCGCTCCGCGAGCGCCGCCAGCGCCGCGATCAGCCAGGCCCAGGCCGCGAGGTGCGGGGGCCTGCGCCTTGCGCCTGCCGCCAGGACCGATGTCGCCCCCATGCGTCACCTCCCACGCGCAGGGGGATCACGCCACGCAGGCCCGGGCCAGTTAAGGATCGGCACGGTGGAGACTGCGGCGTCGCTGATCGCGGCGAGCCGTAGGCTCAGCGGGGCAGGGTGAGGCCGATGATGACGACGGCCGCGAAGACCGCCGCGGCCATGAGGATGAGCTGCAGGCTCGACATGCCGGCCCGCGCCGTCGCCGCCGCGGCCGGCGCGCCGTCGGGGCCGCCCGCCGGGACGTTCGGGGCGGCCGACTGGAGCGCGCCCGGGCCTGCGGCGGCCGTGGCCTCGGTCAGCAGGCGGTTGGCGCGGAGCGTCATCTCCACTCGCTGCATGACCATCAGTCCGAGCGCGAAGGCCAGGAACAGGCTGGTCACCACCTTGACCGTCAGGTGCAGCGCACCGGCCTCGCCCACCAGCAGGTAGCGAAGGCCGTAGCGCAGCGCGATGAGGCCGATCAGGAACACCGCGCCGGCCGACGAGGTGCGGGCGCTGAGCGTCCCCAGGCCCGGGTGGACGATGATCTCGATGGTCTTGCCGCGCCACCAGCCGAGCATGCCGCCGATGGCCGCGCCGGCGATCAGCCACAGCCACTCGAGGCCCTGCGGCGGCTGGGCGGCGATGACCAGGGCGCCCAGGCCGATGTAGAGCAGCGGCCCGATCCACAGCCGGCCCATGTCCAGCGGCCGCGTCTGGCCGGTGAGCGCGCCCATCCGCGCCACCCGCCACAGCATCAACCCCGCCACGATCACGACGCTGACCAGCGCGCCGCTCGACAGATGACCTGGATCGCTTCCCACAACGCACCCCCGCCCGTTGCTGTTCGGCCCCGGATGATGAGCGAGGCGGGTCGCCGATGCAATCCAGGCCCGCGAGGCGGGGTCAGTCCAGCAGCTTCTGCATGAAGTAGCGCGGGAAGATCGGCGGCGGGCCGTCGATCTGGCCGAACAGCGTGAAGCCCAGCTGCTCGTAGAACGGCCGCGCCTGGAAGGCGAAGGTGTCGAGCCACATCTGGCGGCAGCCGCGGGCGCGGGCCTCGGCCTCGGCGCGTCGCATCAGCTCGCGGCCGAGCCCGTGGCCGCGCGCCTCGGCCGGCGTGATCACCAGGCCGATGTAGAACGAGCCCCACAGCGAGGCCGCCCAGAGCCCGCCGCGCACGGCCGGGTCGCCGTCGGCGGTGATCTCCAGGGCGAACGGCGCCCCCTCGGCGTCGCCCACGGCGGCCTGGTTGAAGGCCAGCAGGTGGGCCCAGATGGCTTCGTGGGCGCGGACCGGATCGGCCGCGCGGGCGATGGCGTAGGTGGTCATGGCGCCTCGTTCTAAGGCGCCCGGCGGAGCGGCGGAACAGCGGCGGCGCTTGGCGGGTTGAGGCTTGCGGACGGGAGGTCAAGCCAGGGAGCCCGCGCGCGCGGGCCAGCGCCATGCCGATCCCGATCCTGATGCCTTACGACGAGGTGCTGGAGGATCGCAGCCTCCGCGAGAGGGTCGCCCGCAGCTCCGCGCGGGCCGCCCGGCGGATCCTCCTGGCCGCGCATCGGCTGGCCGAACGGCTCGACCTGGTCCCGCCGGCGTTCGGCGCCGGGCGTGAGCTCGACATGGACGACGCCGGCCAGGTGGCGCGCGAGTGGCTGCGGCAGCTCCGCAGGCGGATGGCCGACTATCCGGAGGAGGCGTTTGCCTGGAAGGCCGGCGCCTGGATCCTGGGCGCGCTGCTGGTGGGGATGGTCGCGATGGTCGGCGCGATCCGCTGAGCGGGCGGCCGCGCTCGGGCGCCGCGGGGCCGGATTCCCTAGGTAGAAGCCCGTAAGGAGATGACCGGAATGGCCGCGCCATCCCCGCGGGGCTAGAACCGATCCTGTCGCCGGCCTGCTCCCCTCTCTCCTCTCAACCTCGAGCCGCCGACCGGAAGACAGACTGGAATTGCGGCTGACAGGCCGCGGCCTTTCCCCGAGGGCTGCGGCCGCCGAGGCAGCGGAGGGTTCGACCTTCGCGGCCGCCAGGCAGCAGGGGCGGCGCCTCGGCGCCACCCGCCTGCGGCCGCCAAGCCGCAAGTCCCACTGGCCGCGGACCTCCCTCGCGGCGCGGAACGCCTGCCCACCCCGGCAGGCGTTGTCGCGTCAGGGGGCCGGCTTCACGTCCTCGGCGGCCGGCTTGGCGCGGTTGCCGCGCTTGGCCTCGGCGAGGCGGGCGCGCTCGTCGGCGATGAACTGCGCCAGGCGGCGGCGCTTCTCCGGGTCGGTTTCCTGCTCGAGATCGCGTTCGAAGTGCCGGATGTTCTGCAGCCGCGCCCATTCTTCCATGGCGTGCGTCCCGTCCTGGCCCCCCGATGCCTAAACCTAGGATAGTCCCCGGTCGGCGCCCTGACAACGCCGCATGGCGGGCGAACGCGGCTCAGCCGATCGCGCGGCGTGCGCTCGCCTCGACGGCCTCGCGCGGGATCAGGCGGATGGTCGAGCTGGCCTTGGCCAGCACCTTGCCCTCGGCGTCGACGAGGCGGCCCTCGGCGAAGCAGGTCGCCCGGCCTCGCCGCTCGATCCAGCCCTCGGCGACGACCGGGCCGGGCCGGGCCGGGGCGAAGTAGCTCACCTTCAGCTCCAGCGACATCGGCGTCATGTCAGGCATCAGCGAGATCGACGCATGCGCCATGGCCGCGTCGATCCAGCCGCAGACAAAGCCGCCTTGCGCCACCCCGCCGGAATGGCACATCTGCGGTCCCACCTGGTACTCGATCACCGAGCGGCCGGGCTCGGAACTGATCACCCGCACCTGGCCGAGGGTCGCCTGCAGGGTCGGGGCGACGGCATCGGTCATCCGCGCGTCAGGCGGGGATGCGGTGCAGGGCGCAGATCTTGTTGCCGTCCGGGTCGCGCAGGTAGGCGAGGTAGAGCTTGCCGGTCGGACCCTCGCGCACGCCGGGCGGGTCCTCGATCGAGGTCCCGCCGTTGGCGACGCCGGCGGCGTGCCAGGCGTCGGCCTGGGCGGGCGAGGCGGCGGCGAAGCCGACGGTGCCGCCGTTGGCGTGGGTCGCGGGCTGGCCGTCGATCGGCAGGGTGACGGCGAAGACGCCGGTCGAGGTCATGTAGAACACCCGGTGACGGTCGACCCGGCCGGGCGGCACGCCCAGCGTGCCCAGGACCTGGTCGTAGAACGACTTGGCGCGGTCCAGGTCGTTGGTCCCGACCATGATGTGCGAAAACATAGGAATCGGCCTCCGCCCGAATACGCCGGCGAGCTTTGCCCAAAGCCGCGCGGCTCCGCAATGGGCGGGGGGCCGCCGCGGAGGCCAAGCGTGACCTGCAAGCCACGGCGGGCGGTCCGCGTGCGACGGCGGCGAAGCGCCGCGTCTGGGGTCCGCGGGGCTAGCTCTACCGCAAGCTGCGCTCGCCCAGCGCCGCTCTTCGGCCGGGCCGAGGCGCGTCGGCGACAGGCGCCGCGCATGGGCGCAGCGCAGGGCGCGAGCGGGCCGCGCAAGCGGCGCCGCGGGCGTCGCCCGCAGGTTTCCGCGCCGACGCGCGGCGCGCCGATTGGGACAGGAGCGTGGCGCCGGAGCGGCGAAACGTCGGGCAGGCGCAGTTCTCGCTCGGCCGCGGCATACAACCTGCGCGCGTTCTATTGCAGAACATTGATAACATACGGATGTGTTGACGGCGTTGGCGAGGCGCCGCAGCCTCGTTGCCGAAGCGCGACACAACAAGCGCTCAACCGCACTTGGGGAGGCTAATTCCAATGCAGTGGAAGCGTCACTTGCTGGCGTCCGGCGCAGTCGTGGCTGCTGCGCTGGCGACGACGGCGCATGCCCAGACCCGCACCGGCGCGACCGCCGCAGCGTCGAACACCATCGAAGAGCTGGTGGTCACCGCCGAGAAGCGCGAGCAGAGCCTGCAGGACGTCCCTGTCGCCGTCTCCGCCTTCACCTCGGAGAAGCGCGACCTGATCGGCGTCAACACCATCACCGACCTGACCAACTTCACGCCGGGCCTGGAGTACAACGTCCAGAACGACCGCAACACGCTGCGGGGCGTCGGACGGAACACCAACGTTCACGCGGCCGAAGGCTCCGTCGCCATCTATTCCGACGGCATCTACACCTCCTCGACGACGGAAGCCGGCAAGACGCCGCTGTTCGTCGACCGCATCGAGGTGCTGCGCGGCCCGCAGGGCACGCTCTACGGCCGCAACGCCATCGGCGGGGCGATCAACGTGATCTCCAAGCGACCCACCGACGACTGGTACGCCGAGGTCCGCGGCCAGTACCAGAGCTTCAACTATCACGTCCTGGAAGGGGCCGCCTCGGGCCCGACCGCGATCCCGGGCGTCGACTTCCGCGTCGGCTTCAACTGGACCAAGCAGGAAGACGGCTGGTTCGAGAACTCCATTCCCGGCCAGCCCGACGAAGGCAACATCATCGACACCAAGTATGTCGAGGGCCAGCTGAAGTTCAAATTCAACGACCGCTTCGACGGCTGGATGAAGCTGGCCTGGCAGGACTGGCACAACCAGGGCGGCGGACCCGGTTCGCGCAGCACCTGGTATCCGTCGTTCTTCCCGGTCTATGAGGCGAGCAGCGGCGGGATCGCGCCGAACTCCGGCTACGGCTGCCTGCCCACCTCGCAGACGCTGGTCAGCAACATCTCCGCGCCTGGCGGCCTCACCGTCGCGCAGGCCTGCCATAACGCGGGCCTGGACGATGCGCGCAAGTTCACCTCGGACGTGCCGTATCAGGTGAAGCTCACCGGCACGATGGTGTTCGCGAGCGAGTGGAACTACCACTTCGACACCTTCGACATCAAATACATCGCCGGCGGCACGCACTATAACTACGGTTTGACGGGCCCCACGCCCGTGCAGCAGGCGCCGCTGCTGTCGTTCCAATATCCGCTGTTCACACGTGCCGGCGTGTCCCCGGGCGCGACCGTGTTCCCGCGCTATGCCTTCACCTATCACGAGGCGCTGAACTGGATCAGCCACGAGATCAACATCGCCTCGACGGACAAGGGGCCGCTGCAGTGGCTGGCGGGCGCCTATTATTACGACGAGCACTACGTCCAGCCGGTTTCCACGCAGCTGATGGACATGGGCGCGCCGATCACCAGCGGGCCCTTCCTGGCCAACACCTGCGCGTTCACCGGCCAATGCCCGCTCCCGGCGGGCAACAACCGGATCTATGACGACCGGCCGGAGCTCACGACGCAGTCGAAGGCCGTGTTCGGCCAGATCGACTGGAACTTCGCCGAGCACTGGAAGACGACGGTCGGCATTCGGTACACCTGGGACAGGAAATTCGGCTCCGAGTCGCTTAGGCTGCTCTGCGCCGACGTGGCGGCGTGCTCCGGCGGCTTCGGACCGGAGGTGGTCGGCAACTTCCTCATCGACCTGACGCAGCTGCCCAGCGTGGTCAGCGGCCTCGTTCCGGGCGGCCCGGGCGCGCCGGGAGCGCCTGGCGCGCAGGGCGTCAGCTCCCTCAGCGTCGTCGATCCCGCCACCGGATTCGCCACGCGCCACTATGCGGCCAAGTGGTCGGCCACCACCGGGACTTTGGGCCTGCAGTGGGATCCGGAACCCGGCACCATGGCCTACTTCCGTTACAGCCGCGGTTACAAGGCCGGCGGCTTCCGCATCGGCATCGACACGGTGCTCGGCGCCCGGCCGATCACCAATCCCGAGCACGCCGACGCCTTCGAAATCGGCCTGAAGAAGGACTTCGGCCGGACCTTCCAAGCGAACATCGCGGCCTTCTACTACAAGTACAACAACGACCAGATCCCGCTCACGGTCGCCCAGACCGCCGGCGGCCTCGGCCAGCCGCAGAGCATCTTCTTCAACATTCCACAGGCTGTGTCGCAGGGCATCGAGTTCGAGACGGTCTGGCAACCGATCGAGCACCTGCAGATCCTGGCGAACTACTCCTACCTGGACGCCCACGTGACCCGGGGCGACGGGGTGGTTGATCCGGCCGACCCGGCCGCGCTCGACTCGCACGCCAAGCCGGACATCAGCTTCGCGCAATGCCAGGCGGCGGTGGGCACGGCGAACGCCTGCTCCGCCGACATATTCACCGGGGCCGGGGCCTTCTTCATCAACCCGGACGGCAGCTTCGTTCCGGTCCAGAGCGTGATCGGGGCCGGCAACGGGGGCTTCCAGCGTCCACAGAGCATCGTGGGCAGCCACCTCCCGCAGGCTCCGAAGAACAAGGTCGCCATCGACGTGAACTACACGCTCGATTTCGGCCCCGGATCGCTGATCGGCTCCGTCAATTACGTGTGGCGCGACAAGCAGTTCGGCTCGATCTTCGACCGGTCCTATTACGAGGCGCCCTCCTACGACCAGTGGGACGCGCGCCTGACCTGGAAGGACCGCGACAACCGCTACACCATCATCGCCTTCGTGAAGAACATCTTCAACGACGTGGGCTTCGAAGGCGGCGCGGGGGCGGGGCGCCAGGCGGGCGTCGTTCCGGCCTATGTGGTCGGCCAGAACGGCCTGACCGCGACGCCGGTCCTGTCACGCGGCAGCCCCTTCAACACCGGGGCCGACCAGGGGATCGCGACCAGCTACCTGATCACGCCGCCCCGCACCTACGGCATCGAGCTTCAGTACCGCTTCTAGAGACTAAGCCTACCCCATCGGCAGGGCGCTCCGCTTCGCGGCGGGGCGCCCTTTCGTTTGCTCGCGTATCGCTCATCCCGGCCCCCGGGTCCGGCCGCACGGCCGGCGCGAGGATAAACTCCGGCCGCGACCCAGATGGGTCGACCGAGACTGGGTTCTGGATGCGCGGAGGCGCTCCGGTTAGCCTGAGCGTTCGAGATCTGGATCCCGGCCTTCGCCGGGACGAGCGGAAGCCTTGAAGCCCCATGCGGCTGCTGATCGCCGAGGACGACCCGATGCTGGCGCAGGGCCTGCGGCGCGCCCTGCAGCGGGCGGGCTACACCGTCGATGTGGTGGGCGCCGGCGAGGATGCGATCGCCGCGGCGCGGGCCAACCCCTACGCCCTGATCCTGCTGGACCTCGGGCTTCCCACCGTCTCCGGACTGCAGGCGCTGAAGACCATCCGCGGCCGCCGCGACGCGACGCCGGTGATCATCGTCACCGCCCGCGACCGGCCGGAGCAGAAGGTGGAGGGTCTCGACGCCGGCGCCGACGACTATGTGGTCAAGCCGTTCGATCTCGACGAGCTTCTGGCCCGCATCCGCGCCCAGATCCGCCGCCGCGAGCAGCGCACGTCGGATGCGCTCGCCGCCCACGGCGTCAGCGTCGACCTCGCCGCCCGCACCGTTGCCAACGCCGGCGGGCCGGTCGCCGTCACCGCCAAGGAGTTCAAGGTGCTCGCCGCTCTGATGCGGCGGATGGGCCAGTTCGTCTCCAAGGAGGAGCTGGAAGGCGCGCTCTACGACGACACCGCCGATGTCGAGAGCAACACCATCGAGGTCGCGGTCTATGGCCTCAGGCGCAAGCTCGGCCCCGGGCTGATCGTCACCGCCCGCGGCCTCGGCTACACGATCCCGAAGGAAGCATGACCCGCCGGCCGCTGGCACGCTCGACCTCGCTGCTGGCGGCGCTGTTCGGCCGCATCGGGCTGCTGTTCCTGCTGATCGTGCTGGCGGTGGGCTCGATCGCCTTCTTCACCGCCCAGAAGCGGATCAACGAGATCTATGACGGCCAGCTGATCATCGGGGCCAACGTCCTGCGCGCCCTGGTGGACGAGGAGGTCTCCGAAGCTGCCGAGGCCAAGAACCTTTCGGAGCTCAGCGTCGAGGACAGCGCCATCCTCAGCCCCGACGAACGCCAGGCGTTCGACGCCTACGCCGACTGGCGGATGTTCCGCATCTGGCGCGACGGCCGGCTGGTCATGCGCTCCGACACCGGACCGCCGCTCGTCGCCCCGCCAGTGCAGAGCGGGTTCTCCGAGATCGCCGGTCCGAAGCACCGTTGGCGCGTCTATTCGCTGCGCGTCGCCAGGCAGAACGTCGTGGTGCAGGTGGGCGAGCGCAGCGGCATCCGCCTGGTGCTCGTGCAGGGCATCGCGCTCGGCCTGGCGCTGCCGCTGCTGCTGCTCATCCCGACCGCGGGCGTGCTGATCTGGCTCTCCCTGAGCGACGGGCTGCAGGCGCTGCGCACGCTGATCGCGGAGATCGGGCGGCGGACGCTGCGCGACCTCTCGCCCCTGCCGCTCGAGCCCTGGCCGCGCGACCTGCACCCGCTGGTCCGCTCTATCAACCGGCTGTTCGAGCGCATTGATCGCTCGCTGCAGCACGAGCGCCGGTTCCTCGACGACGCCGCCCACCAGCTGCGCACCCCGCTGGCGGCGGTGAAGCTGCAGACCCAGTTGATCGCCGGCGAGGCCGATCCCGCCGAGCGCCAGGCGATGACCGCCCAGCTGGTGGAAAGCGTCGACCGCGCCTCGGCGCTCACCGACCGGCTGCTGACGCTTGCCCGCCTGGAGGCGAGCCGCGCGCCCTCCGGCAAGGCCGGCGACCTGCGCGAGGAGACGGTGGCGGCGCTGGCCGACCTCGCGCCGGTGGCGGCGCGCCGAAAGGTGGAGCTCTCGTTCGAGGGCCGCGGCGCCTTCACCAGCGGCGACCCGGACCTGCTGCGGCTGATCGCCACCAACCTCGTGGAGAACGCGATCAACCATGCCCCCGAACGCTCGGAGGTGGCGGTGCGGCTGTCGAGCGCCGCCGGGCGCCACCGGCTGGTGGTCACCGACGCGGGGCCCGGAATCCCGCCAGGAGAGCGCGACAAGGTGCTGGAGCGGTTCCACCGCGGCCCGGCCGCCTCGCCGAGCGGGGCGGGGCTGGGGCTGTCGATCGTCGGCGAGGCGGTGCGCCTCCTGAACGGCCGCCTGCAGCTGGGCGAGCGCGAGGACGGCGCGCCCGGCCTGCGCGTCGAGGTCGAGGTGCCCGAGGCGCTGAGGGGGGACCAGAGATGACATCCAAACAGACCCTTCCTCCTCCATCGAGGAGGAGGGGGGTTGTTACTCCGGCGAGGTGTTTGAGCGAGCGCGAGCTGCGGCGGTCTGTCCCCGTGAGGGAAACGCCGCGTCAGGTTCGCGTCAGGTTTGAAATATAGGGCTGATGTCCGGGGGAAGGACGTCGCCGCGTATGCAAGTGTTCTGCGATTTCGACGGGACCGTCTCGGTCGTCGACACGACCGACCGCGTCCTGAGCCGGCTCGCGGCGCCCGAGTGGGAGGCGCTGGAGGCCGACTGGCTCGCCGGGCGCATCGACGCGGCGGCCTGCATGCGCGGCCAGATCGCGCTGATCCGGGGCTCCGACGCCGAGCTCGAGGCGGTGCTGGACGCCGTCGAGATCGATCCGGGCTTCCCCGCCTTCGCCGCCTGGTGCGCCGACCACGCCGTTCCGCTGACCATCGTCTCCGACGGCGTGGACCGCTTCATCCGCCGCATCCTGGACCGGCACGGCTTGGCCGGCCTGCCGATCGTCTCCAATGAGCTCGCGGGCGATCCGGACGCCCGGCGGCTCGCCCAGCCGCACCGGCGCGCGGGCTGCGCGGCCGGGGCCGGGGTCTGCAAGTGCGAGGCGGCGGCCGGCCGCATGGGGCCCGCCCAGACGCTGGTCTATATCGGCGACGGGCGGAGCGACTTCTGCGTCAGCCACCGCGCCGACATCCTGTTCGCCAAGGGGGCGCTCGCCGACTACGCCGCCGGACGCGGCGAGACCCACCACCCGTTCGAGACCTTCCACGACATCACCGCGACCTTGAGCGGCCTCGTCGAGGCCCGTCGCGCGACCGCGCTCTAAGGAGTTCCGACAGCATGTACGACGCGCCGCTCGCCCCCGCCGCGGACGAAGCCGAACTGCGACGCCTGGAGGAGACCTACTGCTCCTTCGGCGACACGGTGCACTACCTGCCCGAACCCAAGTTCTTCGCCGGCTGCGACGGCTCCTATCTGTACGACGCCGAGGGCCGCGAGTTCCTCGACCTGCAGATGTGGTACTCGGCGGTCAACTTCGGCTACCGCAATCCGCGGCTGAATGCGGTCGCCAAGCGCCAGCTCGACACCCTGCCGCAGGTCGCCTCCCAGTACCTGCATCGCGAGAAGGTCGAGCTCGCCGCGATCATCGCCCAGGACGCCGAGCGGAAGTTCGGGGCCAAGGGCCGCGTGCACTTCAACGTCGGCGGCGCCCAGGCGGTCGAGGACTCGCTCAAGCTGGTGCGCAACGCCTGCGGCGGGAAGAGCCTGATGTTCGCCTTCGAGGGCGGCTACCACGGCCGCACCCTGGGCGCCTCGGCGATCACCTCGTCCTACCGCTACCGGCGCCGCTACGGCCACTTCGGCGAGCGGGCCCAGTTCATCGAGTTCCCGTACCACTTCCGCGGGCCCAAGGGCATGAGCAAGGAGGAGTACGGCGCGCACTGCGTGGCCAAGTTCGCCCGGCTGTTCGAGACCGAGTACAACGGCGTCTTGGACACCAAGACCGGCCAGGCGGAGTTCGCGGCCTTCTACGTCGAGCCGATCCAGGGCACGGGCGGCTACGTCGTGCCGCCGAAGAACTTCTTCGTCGAGCTGAAGAAGGTGCTGGACCGCTACGGCATCCTGCTGGTCGTCGACGAGATCCAGATGGGCTTCTTCCGGACCGGCAAGCTCTGGTCCATCGAGCACTTCGGTGTCGAGCCGGACGTGCTGGTGTTCGGCAAGGCGCTCACCAACGGGCTCAACCCGCTGTCGGGCCTCTGGGCGCGCGAGGCGCTGATCAATCCCGAGGTGTTCCCGCCGGGCTCGACGCACTCGACCTTCAACTCCAATCCGATGGGCACCGCCGTGGGGCTGGAGGTGATGAAGATGCTGGCCGAGGGCGACTACGCGACCTCGGTGGCGGAGAAGGGCGCCTATTTCCTGGACGGGCTGAAGGAGCTGCAGAGCCGGTGGCCGCAGATCGGCGACGTCGACGGGCTGGGGCTCGCCCTGCGCGCCGAGATCTGCGAGGCGGACGGCTGGACGCCGGCCAAGGCGCTGCTCGACCGGATGGCCGAGGAGGGGATGAAGGGCGACCTCGACGCCGGCGGCGGCAAGACCTGCGGCCTGGTGCTCGACGTCGGCGGCTACCACAAGAACGTCATCACGCTCGCGCCCTCGCTGCACATCACCAAGGAAGAGATCGACCTGGGCCTGCGCCTGCTCGACCACCTTCTGAGGCGCTGCGCAGCCTGATCGCCAGCATGCGCGCCGCCCTCCTGCAACTCGACGATGCGCTGGAGAACCAGCCGGAGCTGACCGCCCAGGTGCTGGCGGCGGGCGGGCGCGTTCTGGCGGCCCGCGAGCTGGGGCCGCCGCTGAGGCTTTGGGGCCGCGAGGCGACGCTGGAGGCGCTGCGCGACCGGCTCGCCTCGGAGCTTGCGCCGCGCGGCGAGGCGGAGGTGGTGTTCGCCGGCTCCGGCGACTTCCACCATGTGACGCCGCTGCTGCTGGCGCGGGCCGCGGCCGTGGCCGACGAGCCGGTGACGGTTCTGCACTTCGACAACCACCCGGACTGGGTGCGCTTCGCCCAGGGCCGCCACTGCGGCTCGTGGGTCGGCCGCGCCGCGCGGCTGCCGGGCGTGGCTCGCGTGGTCACAATCGGCGTCACAAGCCCCGACATCGGCCGCGCCCGCTCGCGCGAGGGCGACCTGGCGCTGATCGCCGAGGACCGCCTCGACCTGTTCGCCTGGACCGCGCCGGACGGGGCTGCGGAGGTGGCGCTGGAAGGCCGCGCCTGGCCGACGATCGCCGCGCTTGGCGAGCGGGCGTTCTTCACCCGGCTGGAGGCGGCGATCCCGACCCGGGCGATCTACGTGACGATCGACAAGGACGTGCTGCGGCCGGCCGAGGCGGTCACCAACTGGGACCAGGGCCAGGCCAGCCTCGAGTTCGTGATGACCGCCATCGCCTGCGCGGCGGCCGGGCGCAGGCTGATCGGGGCCGACGTGGTCGGCGACTGGTCGAAGGCGGTCTATGGTGGCGGGCCGGCGGCGTATCTGCTGAAACAGGGCGAGGCGCTCATCGACCAGCCCTGGCGCCGGCCCGCGGCGGCCGGCGCGCGGGCGATCAACGAGGCGGTGAATCTCAGGCTGCTGGCGTTCTTCACGGAGCTGCCCTCGTGACGGCGGCGAGGCTGGTCCCCACGGCGCTCGCGCTGCTGGCGTTCTGCATCGCGGCCGAGACCGTGCAGCAGCTCGCCTTCAAGGCGGGGACGGCCCGCGCGGAGGCCGCGCCCGGGTTCGTCCGCGGGGTGGCGCTGCAGCCGCTGATCTGGCTGGGCCTCGTGCTGTGGGCGGTCGAGAGCATCGCCTGGGTTCACGTCCTGCAGCGGGCGCCGCTCAGCATGGCCTATCCGGTGATGACCGCGACCTACGCGACCGTGCCGCTCGCGGGGCTCGTCCTGCTCAAGGAGAAGATGACGCCGCGGCAAAAGCTGGGCGCGCTGCTGATCTTCGGCGGCGTCATCTGCGTCGGCGTCTCGGGAGCCTAGGCGCATGACGCACTTCAAGCTCCCGACCCGCGACCTGAGCTTCCGGCTGACGGGCGGACTCGGCAAGGCCGTGCTGCTGGTGCACGGGATGACCGGCGCGCCCGGCGAGATGAAGTTCCTGGCCAAGCGGCTGCACCGGCGGGGGCTGTCGGTGGCCGCCCCGCTGCTCGCCGGCCACGGGGTGGACGAACCCACCCTGCTGCAGACCACCTGGCAGGACTGGCTGGGCTCGGTGCGCGCGGCCTACCGCGGGTTGAGGGCCGACCACGACGAGGTGTTCATCGCCGGCATCTGCGTGGGCGGCGCGCTCGGCCTGGCGCTGGCGGCCGAGGACCCGTCGGTCGCCGGCGTGGCGGTCTATTCGATGACCTACAAGTACGACGGCTGGAACATGAAGCGCTGGTATTCCGGCGTCCGGCCGCTCGTGGAGCCGTTCGCGGGCTTGCCGCTGGTGCGCCGGCTGAGCTTCGTCGAGCCCTATCCGTTCGGCCTGAAGGACGAGCGGCTGCGCGACGGCATGGCCGCGGCGCAGGGCGCGGTGATCCCGGGCGCGCTGGACCGCGTGCCGCTGGGCGCCATGGCCGAGATGCACTGGCTCGCCGACCACCTCGACGCGGTGGGGCCTCTGATCCACCAGCCGACGCTGATCCTGCACGCGCGCGACGACGACATGAGCCATCCGCGCAACGCCTACCGGCTGCGGAAGGTGCTGGGCGGCCCGGTCCGGCTGCACCTGCTGGACGACTGCTACCACATGATCCACGTCGATCGGCAACGGGACCTGGTGGGCGAGCTCACCGCCGACTTCTGCGGCGCGCCGCCGGCGCCGCGGCGCGATCCCCGGCCGCTGCGCGAGGCCGCCGATGCCTGAACCCGGTCTTGAGGCGCGCGTCGTCCGCTCGATCCACGAGATCGGCCGCGAGGCCTGGGGGGCCTGCCACGCCGGCGCGCTGGAGGGCTTCGACTACCTGGCGGCGGTGGAGGCGGCGGGACTGGCGGGGTTCGACTGGCGCTACGTCCTCGCCGAGCAGGGCGGGCGCGTGGTCGCGACCGTCCCGGGGTTCTTCACCGACTACTCTTTGGACACCACGCTGTCGGGCCTCGGGCGCGGGCTGGTGGCGGCCACGCGCAAGGTCGCCTCGCGGGCGTTCACCGTGCGGATGGCCTGCCTCGGCTCGCCGTGCACGGAGGACGTGGGCCTGGGCTTTGCGCCGGAGCTGGCCGCCGAGGGCCGAGCGCAGGTCCTGCTCGCCCTGCTGCAGGCCTTCGAGGCCGCGGCGGCGCAGGAGGGCGGCTGGCTGCTGGCGATCAAGGACGCGCCGGCCGCCGAGCGCGGCCTCTGGCGGGCTGCGACCGGCGCGATCGGCTATCAGCCGGCGCCGGGGATGCCCACCGCCGAGCTGGCGATCGCTTTCCCCGACCTCGACGGCTATCTCGCCGGCCTCAGCCCGGCCACGCGCAAGGACATGCGTCGCAAGCTGAAGGTGCTGCCGCGGCTGCGCATCGAGGTGGCGCACGACCTCGCGGGCCTCGAGCCGCGGATCCTCGAGCTCTACCGCCAGACCCGCGCGCGTTCCGACCTGCAGTTCGAGGACCTGACCGCCGGCTATTTCAGCGGCGTCCTGCGGCAGATGGGCGAGCGGGCGCTCTGCGTCCTCTACTGGGCGGGCGAGGCGCTGATCGGCTTCAACCTGCTGCTGACCGACGGGACGACCCTGCTCGACAAATTCTTCTGCATGGAGAGCGCCCGTGGCCCGGCGTTCAACCTCTACTTCGTGAGCTGGTTCACCAATGTGCGGCTCTGCCTGGAGCGCGGCCTCGTCCGCTACCAGAGCGGCCAGGCGGGCTATGAGAGCAAGCTCAGGCTGGGCTCGCGGCTGGTCGGGGCGGACATGTACTTCCGCCATCGCCGGCCGCTGGTGAACCGCGCGCTGGCCTGGGCCGCGCCGCTGCTGGCCGAGGATCCCGTTCCGGTCCGGGGGGCGGCATGACCGTCGCGGCGGCCCACCGGAGCCTGCCGTTGCCGCGCGCCGTGCGGCCGCTCCTGTGGCTGGTCATGCCGCTGATGGGGGCGGTCAACCAGTACCTGGCCGAGCGCACGGCGCAGGCGCTGATGGGCCGGGCGTTCGGCCTCTCCTGGCTCGCTGCGGCGATCCGCTCGCCCTGGGTCGAGGCCTGGATCGGCTGCGAGATCGTCACCTTCTCGGCCTGGATGATCGTGCTCTCGAACCTAACCCTGAGCGCCGCCTTCCCGATGACCGCGCTGGGCTACATCCTGGTGATCGCGCTCGGCTGGACGGCGTTCGGCGAACCGGTCACGCTGGCCGAGGCGCTCGGCGGCGCCGCCATACTGGCCGGCGTCTGGCTCCTGGGCGAGGGCGAGCCGGAGGCCGACGCATGAGGCGATCGGCCGCTCATCCGCGCCTTCAATCCGCCGCGCCCGTGGCGCGCGGTGCGCCCGCGCGCTATGCGCTTTTTTCCCGATCGCCGGGCGAGCCCGGCGTCGCGTCCGCAGGACCCCTTAGATGAAAGCCACCGAATCCGACCTCCTCGACCTGATCTCCAAGGAGGCCATCATCGACCGCGAGAAGCTGACGCGCGACGCGACGCTGGAAGACCTCGGCATCTCCTCGCTGGACGTGATCTCCATGCTGTTCGAGCTCGAGGAGACCTACGGCGTGGTCATCGAGGAAGGCGACATGCCGCAGATGAGCACGCTCGGCGAGATGCTCGACTTCCTGTTGTCGCGGATCAACGCCGAGGCGGCCGCCTGATGGGCCGACGCATCGCCATCACCGGCCTGGGCGCGGTCTCCGCGCTGGGGACCACGGCCGCGGCCAACTGGGACGCCGCGCGCGAGGGCCGCTCGGCGATCGGCCCTCACCTGTTCGACGGCGGCCAGCATGGGCCGGAGCCGGTGAGCCTGCCCGCGGCGCTGACGCCGGATGGTTTCCAGGCCGCCTTCGAGGCCAAGCACGGCCGCAAAGTCTCGGGTCTCCTGGACCGCTTCGCGCTGATCGCGCTCTGCGCGGCGGCCGAGGCGCTGGAGGCGGCGGACCTGTTGGACAGCCCCGTGCTCGACCAGCGGACCGCCGTCGTGCTGGGCCACGGCCAGGGCGGCCAGGAGACGCTGGAGAAGAGCTACGAGCGGTTCTTCGGCCTGAAGAGCCCGCGGGTGCATCCGGCCACGGTGCCGAAGATCATGGTTTCCGGCGGGGTCAGCGCGGTCGCCATGCAGTTCGGCGTCCACGGGCCGGTGTTCGCCACCTCCTCGGCCTGCGCCTCCTCGGCGCACGCCATCGTGCAGGGTGCGGGGCTGATCGCCTCGGGCCAGGCGGACGTGGCCGTGGTCGGCGGCTCCGAGGCGATCGCGACGCCGGGCTGCATGTCCGGCTGGCAGGCGATCCAGGCGCTCGCGGGCGAGACCTGCCGGCCGTTCTCCAGGGACCGCGACGGCATGGTGATGGGCGACGGCGGGGCGGCGCTGATCCTGGAGGACATGCGCCACGCCGAGGCGCGGGGCGCGCCGATCCTCGGCGAGTACCTGGGGGCCGGCATGACCTCCGACGCCTTCCATCTCACCCAACCGTCCCTGGCAGGCACTTCGGGCGCGATGCGCCAGGCGGTGGCGGCGGCGGGACTGGCCGAGGCCGAGGAGGTGCTGATCTCGGCGCACGGCACCGGCACGCCGCTCAACGACAAGAACGAGGCGGCCTCGATCAGGGCGGTGTTCGGCGAGCGGGCGACGCGCCATCCGGTGATCGCCACCAAGAGCGCCCACGGCCACCTGATCGGCGGCTCGGCCGCCCTGCAGGCGGTGATCGCGCTGCAGGCGCTGAAGGCCGGGCTCGCGCCGCCGGTGCTGAACTACAACACCCCCGATCCCGAGTGCGACGGCGTGGACGTGGTGGTCGGGCAGGTCAGGCCGATCGGCGCCCGGCATGCGCTGGTCAACGCCTTCGCGTTCGGGGGTCTGAACGTCTCCATGGCGTTCGCGGCCTAGGATCGGAACACCATGGCGGCCGGCGGATCACGGGCGAGGCGCAAGGCGGGCGGGCGGATCTTCCGCTATTCGGCCTGGGACGCGATTCCCGCGGCGCTGGTCTATCTGCACCTTGGCCTGCTTGTCGCCTTCTTCCTCGCCTGGCCGCAGCTCTCCTGGGCGGCGCGGCTCCTGGGCGCCGGGCTCTACGCCTTCGCCATCGGCTGGAACCAGGATTCGGTCAGCCACAACTTCATCCACAACCCGTTCTTCACCTCGAAGCTCGCCAACCGGATCACCGAGTTTGCGCTGACGCTGGAGAACGGCGTGCCGCAGACGATGTACGCCTACGTCCACATGCGCCACCACGCCGGCAACTCCGACCGGCCAGACGCCGGCGGCCGGACGATCGATCCGATCTCGATCTACCGCAACGGCGCGGGCGGCCGGGCCGAGCCGATGCTGTCCTATGTCCTGATGGGCTTCTGGCGCGACGACGATCCGTTCACCGTGGCGCGCGAGATCGGCAGGAAGCGGCCGGCCGAGGCGAAGCGGGCGCTGCACGAGTTCTGGGCCATGGTCGGCGTCTATGCGGTGCTGCTCGTCCTGCGCTGGGAGTTCGTGCTGGTGCTGGCGCCGTTCTACTATCTCGGCCAGTCGCTCTCCTTCCTGATCGCCTATTACGAGCACCTCGGCGCGGAGCCCTCGAACCCGCTGGCGACCGGGGTCTCGACCTACGAGCCGGTCTACAACCTCCTGTTCCTCAACAACGGCTATCACGCCGAGCACCACTACCGACCCAAGCAGCACTGGACCGAGATGGCCAGGCTGCGCGCCGAAATCGCCGGCCAGCAGGCCGCGGCCGGCGTCCGGGTGATCGGGCCGGCGCATTTTCTCGGCTTCCTCGATCCGTCGAGCTGGCGCGTTCCGGTGGCGCGACGCCTGAATTCTGCTACGATTTGAGACTCGGGACGGAGCTTTGAGGATGCGGGGGCGGATCCTTGCGGCGAGCCTCCTGGGGCTGGTGCTCGTGGGCGCCTGCTCCAGGAAGGACTCGCTCTACATCGACACCAGCAAGGACGGGCCGGCGCCGGTCGAGCCCGCCGCACGGACGCCTGCCGAGCCGGCGGC
>NZ_JAICYI010000077.1 GCF_025934275.1 Phenylobacterium sp. | reverse complement strand
GTCGGTCCTCGACACGACGCTGCAGGCCGGCTCGCAGCTCACCGACATCCTCAACCAGATGCGCCAGAAGGCCCTGGCGGCCTCCGACGCGGGCGTCGACGACGCCTCGCGCACCCAGTACGAGAACGAATACACGAAGCTCGTGCAGAGCTACGCCAACGTGATCGCCTCGGCCACGTTCAACGGCGTCAACCTGGTGGACAACTCCAGCGGCTCGGTGGCGGCGATCGGCTCGGCCGACGGCGGCATCAAGGTCACCTCGGCCCACCTGAAGCTGAACGCGGCGACGATCTTCGCCTCCGACGGCTCGCTGACGCTGACCGCCGGCACGGTGACGGCTCCGGCCACCACCGCCTCGGTCGACGGCGTCGCGGCGAACGCCGGCGGCTCCTGGGCCGACGGCACGGGCGCGAACGCTGCGGCCTCGCTGGCCGTGATCGACGCGGCGATCAAGTCCGTCACCCAAGGCCTCTCCAGCTTCGGCGTGGACTCCAAGGCGGTCGACAACCAGCTCGACCTGGTGTCGAAGCTGCAGGACAGCCTGAAGACCGGCATCGGCAACCTGGTGGACGCGAACCTGGCTCAGGAAAGCGCCAGCCTGCAGGCCCTGCAGACCAAGCAGCAGCTCGGCGTGCAGGCGCTGTCGATCGCCAACCAGTCGACGACGATCCTGCTCGGCCTGTTCCGCTAGCCCGAGACAGCGGCCGACAAGTCATCGCGGCGGGGAGGGCGACCTCCCCGCCGTTGGTTTTCTGCCTCCGCCGCCTGGGAATCCCATAAGATCGCGGCGAGCCATGTCCGCCCGTTCCGATCCGCCGCCGCTGGAAGCCGCCGCGCGCCGCCGCGCGTTGCTGCTCGCCTGGGCGGCGGTCTGCGTTTTCCTGCTCCTGCAAGACACCATCAACGCGCTGTCGGAACTGCGGGATCGGCCCCGCCTGCAACCCGCCGAGCCGTTCATCTGGGAGTACTCGAGCGCCCTTCTGGCCATGGCGCTCGCGCCGGGCATCGCCTGGCTGCTGCGCGCAGCCCCGCCGAAGCGCGGCGGTTGGCTGAGGTTCGTGCTGGCCCACCTCGCCGGGAGCCTCGCCTTCTGCGGGTTGCATGTCGGCGGCTTCGTGCTGATCCGCAAAGCGCTCTATGCGCTGGCCGGCTCGCATTACGGCGGGACCGACTGGCTCTACGAGTACCGCAAGGACGCGGTCACCTACATCGGCTTCGCGGTGATCTTCTGGCTCGCGGACTGGGCGGCGCGGCAGTGGGCGGCGGGACGCGGCGGCGCTTCCCCGCCCGGCCGGCAGCTCTATCAGCTGCGCGAGGGTCCGCGTGTCGTGCGCGTGCCGCTGGAGGAGATCGTCGCCGTCACCTCGGCGCGCAACTATGTCGAGTTCCACCTGCAAGGCGGACGCAAGCCGCTGGTGCGCGACACGCTGGCGAAGGTGGAGGAGGAGCTCGCCGCGGCCGGGTTCCTGCGCACCCACCGTTCGTGGCTGGTGAACCCGGCGCATGTGCGGGCGATCACCCCGGCGACGGCCGGCGACTTCCGGCTGGAGCTCGACGGCGGGGTCACCGCGCCGCTGTCGCGGCGCTTCCGCGAGGCGCTGGAGACGCTGCGCGCCTCCGCCCTGCCCTAGTCCGGCCTGAGCCTACTGACCGCGCGGCGGCGGCGTATAGAGCTCGACCGGGTTGCCCTCGGGGTCGTCCACGAAATAGGCGACGCCCGCGATGACCTCGCGAACCTCGACGCCCCGGCTCCGCAGATGCGCAGCCAGGCCCTTGGCGTCGGGCGCGATGAGGATCAGCCGGCTCATGTGGTTGGCGCCGGCCGGCCTGTCCGGCGAATGCAGCAGCGCCAGGATCGATCCCGAGCCCTCGTAACCCATGATGTACTCGTAAGGCGCCCCATCGCGCTTGACGGTGTCGACCAGGCGCATGCCGAGCATCTCCTGATACCAGGCGCGCTGACCCTCGAGGTCCCGCACATTGATACCGGGCCCCGCGATCCGCTTGGGCGCGAGCCCGGCCGGGATCTCGGCCGCTGCGGTCATGGCGGCGGTGCTCATCATCAAGGCTCCCATCAGGCCGATCGCCAGCGCATGGCGCATGGGCGCGTTCCCCCGTTCGGCGGCACCGTAGCACGCCGTCAGCCCGCGGAAAGCTTCGCCTCCAGCGCGGCCAGATCCGGCAAGAACCAGACCGAGCGGCCACGATTGGACTCGCCGATGAAGTCGCGCAAGGCGCCGCTTCGGCCGGCGGCCTGCGAGACGTCGCCCAGGATCACGACGCGGCGGCGGTAGCTCACGAACTTCTGCAGCATCTCGCCCGCCACCCGGGTCTTCAGGTCAAGGAACTCAGGCGGCAGGCGGGTGAGCGGGATCACCACCAGTTGCGCTGCGGCGTTGAAGGATTCCCCGACCAGGTCGGCGGCGTCGCGCTCGGATGCGAACAGCGGGCCGTCCGGGTCGCACAGCCAGGCGCGCTGGCCGCCGATCTCGATGGCGCGGCCGCTCATGGGACCGGCCCGCCGAGGAAGGCCTGGATCTGGCGTCGCGCCCGGGGACGATCGGCCGCCCTGAGCGTCTGCCCGCCTTCGGCGCTGCGGTAGATGGCGCTCAACGCGCCTGCTCGAGCCAGACGTCGATGATCCGGAGCATGGCGGCCACGTCGCCCGGCGTTCCCACCAGGACGACCTTGGCCTGCCGCAGCACGGGATCGTGCGCCACATCGATGCTCAAGGGGTGGTCGCCCGGCTGGCGGCCAACGTGGGCGCTGGTGACGACGCGCGCCAGGTGCTGCGCCTTTTCGGGCGCGATGTCCGCCACGTCGACGATGCTCGTGGTCCGCACCTGGCGGCGGCCGACCGCCGACGGGACGAGCCCGAACGCCTCCAGGTCCGAGCGCAGGATGCGATAACTGCGGCCGACCTTCACCGCGCGGAGGCGTCCCTCGCGGATGAAGCGGAGCACGGTCTTGGGATGCAGCTTCAGCCGCTCGGCGAACTGCTCGACGGTGTAGACCTCTTCGGACACAGCTCAGGCTCTCTGATTTCACAACATTCCTAAATGCTCCCTATTTCGGCGTCAATTTGGGACAATAGAGAACATTCTTGGAGGACGTTGCGGCTGCCGGTGGGGGCGATAAGCTTCACGCACACGCGGGTCGGGAGAAGCTCATGGGCGTGATCGTAAGCGGCGAGAGGCGGCTCACGAGCAAGGCGCTGGGGGAGCGCTCGGCGCGCGCGGCGGCGGGCCTGAAGAGCCTGGGCGTCGGCAAAGGCGACCTGGTGGCGCTCTACCTGCGCAACGACCTGCCGTTCTTCGAGGCCAGCGCCGCAGCCGGCCTGGTCGGCGCCTATCCGACGCCGGTGAACTGGCACTACACGCCCTCCGAGGCGCGCTACCTGTTCGAGAACTCCGGCGCGAAGGCGGTCGTGATCCACGCCGACCTGCTCGCGCCGATCCGCGATGCGGTCCCGAAGGGCGTCCAGGTGCTGCTGGTCGAGACCCCGCCGGAGATCGCCGCCGCCTACGGAATCGCGCCCGAGGCAACCAAGCCGCCGCCGGGCTTTCCGGTCTGGGACCAGTGGCTGCAGGGCTTCGAGCCGCTCACCGCGGCCGCCGGCGAGGCGCCCGGCACGATCATCTACACCTCCGGCACGACCGGCCATCCGAAGGGCGTGCGGCGCGCGCCGCCGACCGCCGAGCAGGCGGCGCTCACCGGCCAGATCATCGGTCGCGCCTTCGGCTTCACCGGGCCGCCCGAGGCGATCGTCACCGTGGTCACCGGACCCATGTACCACTCGGCGCCCAACGCCTATGGGCTGATGGCCGCGCGGCTGGGCGCGACCGTGATCCTGCAGCCGAGGTTCGATCCGCAGGAGCTGCTCGCGCTGATCGAGCGCCATCGGGTGACCCACCTGCACATGGTGCCGATCATGTTCAACCGGCTGCTCAAGCTGCCGGACGAAGTGAAGCGCAGGTACGACCTCTCCTCGCTGAAGTTCGTCGTGCACGCCGCCGCGCCGTGCCCCGCGCCGGTGAAGCGGGCGATGATCGAGTGGTGGGGGCCGGTGATCAACGAGTACTACGGCTCGACCGAGACCTCGGCGGTGGTGTTCTGCGACTCCGAGGACTGGCTGAAGCACCCGGGCACCGTCGGCAAGCCGTGGCCGGAAGCCGACGTGCAGGTGATCGACCCCGAGGGCCGGATGCTGCCGCCGCGCGAGGTCGGCGAGGTGGTGGCGCGGATCCGCGGCCTGGCCGACTTCACCTACCACGGCGACGACCAGAAGCGGCGAGACGCCGAAAAGGCGGGGCTGATCGCGCCCGGCGACATCGGCTACTTCGACGAGGACGGCTTCCTCTACCTCTGCGACCGGGCCAAGGACATGATCATCTCCGGCGGGGTGAACATCTATCCGGCGGAGATCGAGGGCGAGCTCGCCAAGATGCCCGGGGTGGCCGACTGCGCCGTCTTCGGCATCCCGGACGAGGAGTTCGGCGAAGCGGTCTGCGCCTATGTGCAGCCGATGCCCGGACAGGACCTCTCCGAGTCGGACGTGAAGACCTGGCTGCGCGCCCATGTGGCCGGCTACAAGGTCCCCAAGCGCGTCGAGCTCGCCGCCGAGCTGCCGCGCGAGGACTCAGGGAAGATCTTCAAGCGCAAGCTGCGCGAGCCGTTCTGGGCCGGCCTCGACCGGCGCATCTGAGGCATCGTCCCGGGGAGCGTTTGGTGCGCGCAGGGGCTTGGGCGACGGGACTCACGATCGGAGCGGGCCTGATGGCGCACGCGGCGAACGCCAAGGCGGCGAGCTATCTCCTGGAGCCGGACGCGGTCTGGACCGCGCCCGAGCCCGCGCCCTGCTCGGCGAACCAGGGGATCATGCGCCGGATCGCCTCCTCCACCTGCGGTGTCGAGACTGCGAAGCTGATGCGGATGAAGTGGCCGCCCTCGACGGGATCGAAGTCGACGCCGGGCGCGGTGCAGACGCCGGTGTCGTTGAGCAGCTGCTTGCAAAAGCCGAGGCTGTCCTGCGTCAGGTGGCCGACGTCGGCCCAGATGTAGAAGGCGCCGTCGGGCGGGGCGACCTCCTTCAGGCCGAGCGCCGGCAGCGCCGCCAGCAAGAGGTCGCGGTTCTTGCGGTAGACGGCGAGATTGGCCTCCAGCTCCTCGGTCGCATCCATGGCCGCCAGGGCCGCATGCTGGGCGAGCGAGGGGGCGGTGAGGAACAGGTTGGAGACGAAGGCGCGGCAGCGCGGCCGATCGGCCTCGGGCGCCACCAGCCAGCCGAGCCGCCAGGGCGCCATGGAGTAGTACTTCGAGAACGAGCTGATCACCAGTGCGCCGGGCTCGAACTCCAGCATCGAATGCGTCGGACCGACGTAGGAGAGGCCGTGGTAGATCTCGTCGGAGACGATGCGGATTCCCCGCGCCCGGCAGACCTCGGCGATGGCCCTGAGCTCCTCGGGCGGCAGGATCGCGCCGGTGGGATTGGCGGGACTGGCCACGATGACCCCCTCGGGCGCGGGGTCCAGGGCGGCGATGGCGGCGGCCGAGATCTGGTAGCGCTCGTTATGGCCGCAGGGGATCTCGATCGCCTGCATGTGCAGCGCCTTGACCGTGTTGCGGTAGGCCACGTAGCCCGGCCGGGCCATGGCGATCCGCGCGCCCGCCTCGAAAGTCGAGGCGAGCGCCAGCACCAGCGCCGCCGAGGCGCCGCAAGTCATGATCACCTGCCGGGGCTGCAGGGGGACGCCATAGGTCTCGCCGTAGTGGCGGGCGATCCGCGCGATCAGCGGCTGGCTCTCCCAGTAGCCCATCGGGTCGGTGTCGAGCACGCGGTGCGCCGCGGCGATCGCCGCCTTCGGGGCGGGCGTCGAGGGCTGGCCGAACTCCATGTGGATGACCGAGCGGCCCTGCGCCTTCAGCTCGTGCGCCAGCACGCTGACGCCGATCGCATGGAAGGGTTCGACGTCCACCATTATCGCCACCCGACGAGCATGTTCAGATCGTTGTACAGGCCGCGCCAAACACAGCGCTATCCCCCACACGGCTCATCCCGGATGGGCGGCATAAATTCATGCGGGCCGGTCGCCGGCGACGGTGGTGCGGTGCATCAGGCGCAGGTGGCCGTCGTAGCCGCCCTCGGCGAAGTGCATGGTGCAGCGGTTGTCCCACATGAGCAGCATCTTCTCGCGCCACTTGTGGCGGTAGATGAACGGCTCCTGGATCATGTGCTGGAAGAGGAAGCCGAGGATCGCCTGGCTCTCCTTCTCGGTCATGCCGGCGATGCCCGTGGTGTAGACCGGCGAGATGAAGAGCGCCTTGCGGCCGGTCACCGGATGGGTGCGGACCAGCGGGTGCGTGAGGCTCTTGTCGGCCTCCGGCGAGACGATGATCTGCAGGGACCGCTTCTCCGTCTCGCGGGCGAACACGCCCTTGACGCCGTAGGCGCGGGTGGCGGAGTGCACGGCGCGCAGCGGCGCCAGCATGGTCTTCATGACCTCGGACAGCGCCTCGTAGGCCCGCGCGCAGTCGCAGAACAGGGTGTCGCCGCCGACCGGGGGGACCACCTCTGAGCGCAGCAGCGTCGCGGCCGGCGGCTGCTCTTGGAAGCTCCAGTCGGAGTGCCAGCCGGCCCCGAAGTTGGTCGCCTTCTCGTCCGGCTCGCGGCGCAGCTCCAGCACGTTGGGATGGCCCGGCATGGGGGCGATGAAGGGGTCGTGGCCGAACGCGCCGATCTGCAGGGTGAATGCTTCCAACTCGTCCAGCGTGAGCGGCTGGTCGGGAAAGGCCACGACCGCATGCCGCGCCCAGGCGGCTTTCACTTCCGCCAGCTGATCCTTAGATAGAGGGCGAGCGAGGTCGGGGCCGACGATCTCGGCGCCGAAGCCCGAGGGCTCCGCCGAGACGCGGATCGTCCGGTAGGGGCTTTCCGCTTCCTTGAGCATGGCCGGCCTCCTCACGTTGCGTCACGGCGCAGCGGCGACGAAACACCTGTTTGCCACACGTAGCCCAAGACTGTAATCGAACCGCGCCATGACCGTCATCGACACCGCCGAAGACAAGCTGATCGAACTCACGCCGGACCACACGGTCAATGCGCGCGAGACCTTCGGCGTCGACTTCGACATGAAAGTCCCCGCCTTCCCCGAGCGCGACGCGCACGTGCCGGACATCGACGACGCCTACAAGTTCGACCCCGAGACCACGCGGGCGATCTGCGCCGGCTTCGCCTACGACCGCCGGGTGATGATCCAGGGCTACCACGGCACCGGCAAGTCGACCCACATCGAGCAGGTGGCGGCGCGGCTGAATTGGCCGCTGATCCGGGTGAACCTGGACAGCCACGTGAGCCGCATCGACCTGGTCGGCAAGGACGCCATCGTGCTCAAGGAAGGCAAGCAGGTCACCGAGTTCCGGGAAGGCATGCTGCCCTGGGCGATCCAGCGGCCGATCGCCCTGGTGTTCGACGAATACGACGCCGGGCGCCCGGACGTGATGTTCGTGATCCAGCGGGTGCTGGAGGCGCAGGGCAAGCTGACGCTGCTCGACCAGAACCGGGTGATCCGGCCGAACAAGTTCTTCCGCCTGTTCTCGACCACCAACACCATCGGCCTGGGCGACACGACGGGGCTGTACCACGGCACCCAGCAGATCAACCAAGGCCAGATGGACCGCTGGTCGATCGTCACCACGCTCAACTACCTGGCCCATGACGTCGAGGCCGAGATCGTGCTGGCCAAGGCCCCGGCCTACAACACGCCCGAGGGCCGCCGCACCATCGCGGCGATGGTGCGGGTGGCCGACATGACCCGCAACGCCTTCATGAACGGCGACATCTCGACCGTGATGAGCCCGCGCACGGTGATCACCTGGGCGCAGAACGCCGAGATCTTCGGCGGCGACCTGGCGCTCGGCTTCCGGATGACGTTCCTGAACAAGTGCGACGAGCTGGAGCGCGGCACGGTCGCCGAGTTCTTCCAGCGCGCCTTCGGCCAGGACCTGCCAGAGAGCACCGCCCGCGTGCGGGTGGCGTAAGGGGACGATTCTGCGTTCAGTCGAACACGTAGCCGCCTTGCTGCGCGATGGGATTGAACAACGAATACGACCACTGACCATTGAAATCGCCGCGCCAGACATCTTCGTCGAAGATCGTCGTCTGGCTGGGGTCTGCGTAAAAGTACCCATCGGTGCGGCCGAGATCGAGACTCTCGCCCGTCGATTTGATGACGATCGAGACGTCGCCCACGATCCATTGAAACGAACCGTAGTCGTGGATTACGGACCAGTTCGTGAAACGTAGCTCAAGATCGGCTGCTGTCAGCGCTCCGAAGTCAATTCCTTCAACATGACTATAGGTCAGTGTTTCGTCGCCAAAATCGCCATGTGAGGTGAAGTTGTCGGTGGCGATGCGGTCATGGCCGCTCCCCACAGTAAAGCGAACCACGGCGTCCCAGGTTTGAACGCCCCTCGCATCGAGCAGATCATTTCCTGGGCCGCCGAGCAGCACCACGCCTTCTGTGTTGGAGGTTAGAGTGTCATCGCCATTGCCACCGTCGAGCACGTCGCGGGCGCTCGCGTCGTCAGCGCTGCGATAAGATGTGCCTCCGCCCATGTCCGTGAGGACATCATTGCCGTCGCCTCCCGAAAGGGAGTCCGTGCCGTCGCCGCCGTCGAGCGTATCCTCGCCCTGGCCTCCGACCAGCGTGTCATCACCTGCCTCTCCATGAAGGTGATCGCTGCCATCGCCCCCGTTCAGCGAATCGTTTCCAGTCCCTCCCCAAAGATAATCGGCCCCGCCCGAGGCCACTAAGGTGTCATTGCCATCAAGACCAAGAATGACATTGCTCCAACTGGTCGTCTGAGCTGAAACATCGATCGCGTCGTTCTCGCCGGCCGGAGGAATGATCGACACATCCACATGTTGGTTGTCGCTGTAGCTTGCTCCATATTGAAGTTGGCTACCTCGTGCATCGGAAACAGACGTAACACTCCGAAATAGGATGCCTGAATCGAATCCGTGAGCCCTTCTCCTGCAGCTACCGAATTCTGCAGGATGGTTGGGTCCCCTTTGTAGTCGTGGGCAGTTTCGCCGATCCCGTAAGCGTCAGTCGGATCGTGTCCAGATCCCAGCAAGTGACTAAGCTCATGAGCGAGTTCGAGTTGCCAAGTCGACTGGACCATCACTCCGTGGTCATTCATAAAATAATCCGTCGGAGAGAAGGCGACAGCGATATAGGGATACGCCCCTTCATCGGTGAATGAAGCGCCGTCACTTGTCATGGCTATGCGTATTGGTATCGAGGCAGCCGCGGCATCGTTGAGAAGCGACTGCATCAGACTTGATGAATCATACATCGACTGAAGGGCAGAAAGCACAAGTGCTTGCGTGTCCGCGCTAGTTATCTCTGAAACACCAACATAGCTATCACCCCAGGTCGCGTAGTCAAAGGTCACGTCCGCTTGAACATCCGACCACGTCGTCATTGTTATAATCCTTGATGGAAGCAGTTTGCGTTTCGTGAATTCATTGTAATTTCGACCTCTTTGGGGCTCGATAACCGTCCGTTTGTTTCTACGAAGCTTTGGAAATACCTTTGATCGCGCTTGCGCCACATGACCCTGCAGCGCATGGCCCGTCCGGCGGGAGTGCAAAGGCGATCCCCGCGTATAGTGAAAGAGCCTTGGATTACGGCTCTATCGGCGCAGCCTTGGTAATCACCGTTGGATCGAAAGAACTCGAGGCGCTCAGCAGGGCCGGTGTCGGAGATCGGCAGTTCACGAAGTCTCCAATCCTTCGAGAAGAGCCGCTTCAGCTCGCTGGCAGAGAGTCTCTTCGCGCCCGGCACTTCGACCCAGCTACCTTGTGATGCTCCCGCGGCGCGTGCGACCGGCGCGCCCAGGCACAATCCGAGGATTGCGAGCATGATCGATGCGCGACCAAGGGCACTGGACATGGACCACATCCTCATGTTGTATTTTACACGAACACGCCTTTTGCGTGATATCAATGGCGCAGCTTGAGGTTTATCTCTTACCTGGGATCACCTTCACGTTACCCAGTTCGCTCATGACATCCTGCGCCGCGTGAGCCGAGAATTCTTGGCTCGGGCATAGTGCGCGGTCACGCACGTACGTCCCCGCCGCGGCCTGGGAGGTCATAGTCGCTCCAGCGATCAGGGGTCCCGTCTTCGATCCTGCGGACCGAAATCGGGATGACACGAGGACTTAGGGCGGCCCGCGCGGCGGCGGGGCGGCGTCGAATTCGAGATCGTCGCTCGATCCTGCAACAGCCGGAACCCATGCCGGGCTCGAACCAGATTCGGTCTCGGGGCTGGAAATGCCGCTCGGGTCCTCGTCTTCGCGGGGATGATCGACGTCTGAAACCTGGATGCCCAGGGCTTCGCAGAGGCGGGCGATCTGCAGCTCGATCGGATCGCTGAGGAAGGCGTCGAAGACGGCGTCCTCGCCGACCAGCTCGTCGAGCACGGACTCCAGCCACTCGGCCTCGTCCGCCTCGCGCTCGGTCCAGATCAGGCGTTTCACGGCGGCCTCGACCTGGGCCTTGCGGCGATCGACCTTGCGCCGGGTCTCCGCGAGCGCCTCGTCGCGGGCCTCGCGCAGCGCGCGGCCGGCGTCTCGGACCAGCCGCGCCTCGAGCGCCACCGACTGGCGCAGCGAGCGGCCGGCGCGGTGCAGCGCGCCCATCAAAACCGCCTTTTCCTGCGGCGTGGCGGCTTCGGCGAGCGACTGGCCGAGGTCTCGCGCGGCGGCGAGCGCGATCTCTGCGATCTCCGCCAGCATGCGGCCGTGCCGCGCCGCCATATCCTCGGGAACGTTCATTAGAACAAAAGTAGAACATGGAAACGCGGCGCCGTCAAGGAAAACCGCACGTTTGTCCCTCCCGGCCTCGCTGCGCGGAGGATCGTCCCTTCAGCCCGCCGTGGCCGACACGCGCAGGATCATGATCAGGCAGGGGTTCTCCGGCCCCCAGACCTCCATCAGCTCCTCCAGCGGCTCGAATCCCAGCGCCTCGTAGAAGGCGCGGGTCCGCTCGTAAGGCTCGTACGGCAGCGAAGGGCCGCGGGTCTTCACGGTCACGTAGCGCTTGCCGAGCTCGCGGGCGACGGCGACGGCCCTGGCGACCAGGGCGCGGCCGACGCCCTGCCGGTGGGCCTGCGGACGGACCGCGATCAGATGGATGTCGATCGCGGAGAACCCCTGGTCGACCAGGGTCATCAGGCCGAGCGCCTGGCCGGCCTTCTCCGCCACCCAGGCCTGCTCCCGCTCGGCATGGGCGGCGTAGTCGGCGTTGGATTCGGGGATGCCGAACCACTCGGGCAGTTCGGCGAGGATCGAGGCGCAGTCGGCGCCCGCCGGGCGGCGCACGATATCGAGGGGCATGGGAACTCTCGCGATCAGCTCTGGCCCAGCCGGGCCTCCGGGAGCTTCGGCTGGAAGAGCTCGATGGGATTGCCGGATGGGTCCTCGACGATCGCCTGATCGCCGCCGACGCCGGAGACCATGCCGCCCCGGAAGCGCGCGCCGGCTGCCTCAAGGCGGCCCACCCAAGCGGCCAGATCGTCGACCTCGATCGCGAACCGGTTCCAGCCGCCAGGCCGGGGCTGGCTCCCGCCGGACTGGATCTGGCCGCCGCCCGGCGCGGGATTGGGCGCGCTCAGCACGAGGCGCAGCTCGCCGCGCGAGAGCATGGCGAACGCCGGCGCGGGATGCATGTTCAAGGTGAAGCCCAGCTGATCGACGTAGAAGCCGATCGCCGCGCCGACGTCATCGACGATGTAGCGAACCTGAACGCTCGGCATGGCAAGAACTCCTGCCCCGCGGCTTACCATCCGAGACGGCGCATCGGGAACCGCGGCGTCGCCGGGGCTCGCACATCCTGGCCGCAGTCGGCCGCGGAGGCGTTTGATATCGTGGCGAAAAAAGGCTTTCCGCACGGGAACCGGCTCTGCCGTGGCCGACTTAATAGCAGCGCTAGATCAGGACGTCGCCGGCTCGCCGCCGCCCCCGCCAAGGCGAACCGACGCGCGGTTGGAGGGAACATGACAGACGATTCTGACGATGCGGCCGATGCGGACCGCCGGGCGTTCCTGCAGACAGCGGGCCGGGTCGCCGTACCCGCGGGCATGGTGATGCTGCTCTCCACGAGCCTGGTTTCGCCGGCCCTGGCGGCATCCGGCGGCGCGGTCACAAGCGGTGGCGGCGGCGGCGGCGGGGGCCCAGGCGCCCCGCTGCTCGCGTTCCTCGGGATCCCGCCGGCCGCGGCCGCCCTCTCGCGCGGCGGACCGCCCGCTGCGGTCCCTGTGGCGACTGCGCCCGCCGCCCCGCCGGCCGCAACGCCGTTTTGGCCCGGCGCCTCGAGCAGCACGCCGCCCGCCGGCCCGCGCTATGCGGCCGCCGCGCCCCCGCCGATGCGCGGCGCGCCGCCGGCGGCCGCGCCTCGCCGCCAAGGCGCACCCATCCGGCTGTTCGGCGGCCCGCGCCGCAACGAGGCCGGCCCCGCCGGGGAGCGTGGCTGAGAAAGCATCATGGCCGCCGTCTATGCGGCGCCCAGGGGGGCGCACCGGAAGCGGGTGCGATCACGCCGCAAACGCATCGCGCTGCTCGTCCCGGCGCTGAGCATCCTGCTGGCCGCGGGCATGACGGCGGCGGTGATGCGCATCTCGGCCGGGCCCGAGCAGGCGGCGCGCGGGGAGATCGAGGCCCAGCTCGGCTCCGGGGGTTATTCCGCCTCCCTGGCCGAATTCTACGCGCAGCGGGACGACCGGCCGTTGTGGCTGACCGTCTCCGGGACACCACCGTTCTGGCGCCGCCTCGCCCTGGGTCCGGACGCGGCGCGGGTGATCCGGCTCGCCGCGCACAACGGGATCGGCGGCGCCGCGGCGGCCGCGCGGGCGCTCGACCAGGCGCGCTCCGGCGACCCGGCCGCTCTGGCGCGGAGCGACCTCATGACCTCGGCGGCGCTGGCCGGCTATGTCCGCAGCCTGACCCCGAGCGGCCCGGAGCCCCTGGCGTTCATCGACCCGGAGCTGGCCCGACCGACCGACGACGGCGACGTGCTTCGCCAGGCGACCAGCGCCGCGTCCCTGACGCGATACGTCGAGGCCGTCGGCGAGGTGAACCCCGTCTACCGCGATCTGGCCGCCGGTCTGGACCAATACCGCAGAACCTGGTCGAAGCTGCCGCAGATCCGCATCGCCGACGGCCCGCGCCTGCAGACCGGCGACCGCGACGCACGGACGGCGGTGCTGCGGAAACGCCTGGGCGTGGCGGAGCCGGCCGCCGATCCGGCGCTGTTCGACGCGACCCTCGCGCAGGCGCTGCGCCGCTTTCAAGCCGCGCACGGGCTGGCCGACACCGGCGAGATCGACAGCCCGACGGTGGCGGCGCTCAACGCCGGTCCGGCCCGGTTCGAGCAGCTGATCGAAGCCAACCTCAAACGCGCCAGGGCGCTGCCGCCGGTGCTCGCGCGCCGGTTCATCCTGGTCAACGTCGCCGCCCGGGAGCTCTGGGTTTACGAAGACGGCCGCCCGAAGCACGCAATGCGCGTCGTCGTGGGGACGCGCGAGGAGCCGACGCCCGAGATGGTCGGGCTGCTGCGGTACCTGGTGTTCAATCCCTACTGGAACATCCCGGTCGATATCGTGCGCACGTCCATCGCCCCGCGCGTCCTCAAGGAAGGGCCGGGCTATCTGCAGCGCGCACACCTCGAGGTCCTGTCGGGCTGGGACAAGGCGCCGAGCACGCTGAACCCGACGCAGGTCGACTGGGCGGGCGTGAGCCAGGGCTGGCAGGAGTTGCGCGTGCGCCAGCGGCCCGGCGGCGACAACATGATGGGCCAGGTCAAGTTCATGGCGCCCAACAAGCTCGGAATCTACCTGCACGACACGCCCAACAAGGCCGCGTTCCAGGATCCCCAGCGGCTCCTCAGCGCCGGATGCATGCGCCTGGAATCCGCCCAAGCGCTGACCCAGTGGCTGCTCGGCGCGGCGCCTGACGTGCGCGCCATGGGCCCCGATCAGGCCGCCTTCCTGGACCAGCCGGTTCCGCTCTACATCACCTACCTGACCGCCGCGCCCTCGCCGGGCGGCGTCGCCTTCTTCCGCGACGTCTATGGCAAGGACGCCGCGATGCCGGTGCCGGGGATCGGCCGATGAGCACGCAGACGCTCGAGCGGCCCTCGCCCGCGCGTCCGCCGCCCTGGATGCAGGGCCCCCTGGCGGCGGCGCCCGGCGTGCGGCGGCTGACGCTGGATGGCCGCGAGGCGCTGTTCTGCGAGC
>NZ_JAICYI010000050.1 GCF_025934275.1 Phenylobacterium sp. | reverse complement strand
CCTCGCCTACTGCGCCGCCATGGCCTCGGCCTGGGTCAGGTCGACCGAGACCAGCTGCGAGACGCCGCGCTCGGACATGGTGACCCCGAACAGCCGGTCCATCCGCGCCATGGTCACCGGGTTGTGGGTGATCACCACGAACCGCGTCTCGGTGCGCGCCCGCATCTCGTCGAGCATGTTGCAGAACCGCTCGACGTTGGCGTCGTCCAGCGGCGCATCGACCTCGTCCAGCACGCAGATCGGGGCCGGCTGCGAAAGGAACACGCCGAAGATCAGCGCCATCGCGGTCAGCGCCTGCTCGCCGCCGCTCATCAGGCTCATGGTCGAGAGCCGCTTGCCCGGCGGGCAGGCGTAGATCTCCAGCCCGGCCTCCAGCGGGTCCTCCGATTCCACGAGCCGCAGCTCCGCCTGCCCGCCCTGGAACAGCGCCGAGAACAGGCTCTTGAAGTGCTCGTTGATCCCGTCGAAGGCGGCGATAAGCCGCTCGCGGCCCTCGGCGTTGAGCTGGTCGATCCCTTCGCGCAGCCGGGTGATCGCGCCGGCCAGGTCCGCCCGCTCGGCGTGCATCGTGCTCAGGCGGCCCGCATACTCCTGGGCTTCCTCGTCCGCCCGCAGGTTGACCGGCCCGATCGCCTCGCGCTGGCGCTCCAGGCTGAACAGGTGCGCCTCCACGCCGTCCGCGTCCGTCGGGATGGCCACCGCGTCGTCGGCCAGCCGCTGGCCGAGCTGCTCGGGCTCCATCCGCACCGCCTCGCGGATCTGCAGCGTCGCCTCCCCGAGGCGCGCGTCGGCCGCCTCCTTGTGCGCGGTGAGCGCAGCGCGCAGCTCGCGAGCTTCCGAGGCCGCGGCCTCGGCGGCCCGCAGGGCCCGGTCGGCCTCGGCCCGCTCGCCCTCGGCGGCGGCCAGCGCATCGGAGGTCTTGCCGCGGCGCGCCTCGGCGATGGAGAGCTCGTCGAGCAGGGCGGCGCGTCGGCTCTCCAGGGTCGCGGGCGCGGCCCTGGCCGCCTCCAGCTCACCGATCGCCTTGCTCCGGGCCTGGCCGAGTCCCTCCAGCCGCTTGCCGGCGGCCGTGGCGCGGCGCGTCCAGTCCTCGTGCTCGCGGGCGAGCTGCTCCAACCGCTGGGCGCGGCCGTTGCGCTCGCGCAGCTCGATGTCGAGGGCGGCCCGCGCCGATGCGGCGGCCTCGCGGGCCGGTCCGGCGCCGGCCCGGGCGGCGGTCAGCCGCTCGGCCACGTCGGAGACCTCGGCCGGCGCGGCGTCGGCTTCCGCCGCAGCCAGCGCCGCCTCGTGCTCGGCGAGCTCGGCCTCGAAGCGGCCGATCAGGTCGTCCAGCGAGGCGGCGTGCGCCTCCCGGCGCGCGCTCTCCCGCTCGAACCGCTCCAGCGCCGTTCGCGCCGCGAGCGCCGCCTGCTCCAGCGCCGCCGGCGCCCGCCGGGCGGCTTTCAGGGCCTCCTCCGCGTCCCGCACCTTGGCCGAGCCCGCCGCCAGCGCCTCGCGCGCCGCCTTGGCTCTCGGCTCGAGGGATTCGATCTCAACCTCGACCTCGGCCAGCCGGGTCCTCTGCTCCAGCCGGACGGCGGCGGGCTTGGGCGCCTCGGCGCGCGCCGTGAAGCCGTCCCAGCGCCAGAGGTCGCCCTCCCTCGAGACCAGCCGGCAGCCGGTCGGCAGCTCGGCCTGCAGCCGGTCGCCCTCGGCGCGGTCCACGAGGCCGGTGTGAGCCAGGCGCGCGGCGAGCGCGGGCGGCGCCTTGACCACCTCGGCGAGGGCCCGCACGCCCGCGGGCCAGGCCGGGGAGGCGACATCGCGGCCGCCCCAGAAGGCCGGCGCGGCCCTGTCGAGCGCGGCGTCCAGGTCGTCGCCGAGCGCCGCGGCCAGCGCCGCCTCGTAGCCGCGGTCCGGAGCCACCGCGTCGATGGCCGGCGCAAACCCGCCGCGGCGCGCCTGCGCCACCAGCTGCGCGAGCGCGCGGGCCTCGGCGGTCAGCCGGCCGAGCTGGTCCTCGGACTTGCGCGCCGCCTCGCGGGCGGCGGCCTCCGCCTCCACCGCTTGGCTCCGCGCCTCCTCGGCGGCCTCCAGGGACTCGCGGGCGGCGGCGAGCTTGGCCTCAGCAGCCTCCAGTTCCGTTCTCGCCAGGGCGGCCTGCGGGCTCGCGGCGGCCTCCAGGGCCGCGCGCTCCTGGCCCGCCTGGTCGAGCACACGGCGGGTGCGCGAGGCCCGGCTGCGCGCCTCCTCCAGCCGATGCGCCGCGGCGCGGCCGTGGGCCTCCTGGGCGGCGAGCTCGGTGGCCAGGCGCTCCACTTCGGCGTCGGCGGCGGCGCGGGCGGCCTCGGCCGCAGCGGCTTTGGCCTCCAGCTCCGGCGTGCGCTCCGGCGCCGCGGCGATGGCGGCCTCCAGGGCGGCGATCTCCTGGACCAGGCGGCCGAGCGCCGCGCCGGCGTCCTCCACGATGTGCGCCTCGCGCGCCTCGTCGGCCTCGATGCGCTGGATCTCGGCGGTGAGGCGGGCGACCTCGGCCGCATGCGCCTCGTGCTCGCGGTCGAGCCGGTCCTTGTCGATCTCCAGCTTGTGCAGCACCGCCGCGGCGATCGTCTCGGCCTCGCGCAGCGGCTTGATGGCCTCCTCGGCGGCGGCGGCGCGGATGGTCGCCGCGGCCGAGGCCCGGGCGGTTTCCTCCACCGCGCGCAGCGCCGCGGCCGCCTCGCCGCCCAGCCGCTCGGCGGCAGTCTTCGCCTCGGCCCAACGAGCGTGCAGCACCGCGCCCTGCAGCGCGCGGATCTCCGCCGAGAGCTTCTTGTACCGCTCCGCCTGGCGGGCCTCGCGCTTCAGCCGGCCGAGCGTCGTTTCCAGTTCGCGAGCGACGTCCTCCAGCCGCGCAAGGTTGGCTTCCGCCGCCCGCAGCCGAAGCTCCGCCTCGTGGCGCCTGGAATGCAGGCCCGAGACGCCCGCCGCCTCCTCTAGGATCATCCGGCGGTTCTGCGGCTTGGCGGCGATCAGCTCCGAGATCTGCCCCTGGCGCACCAGCGCCGGCGAGTTGGAGCCGGTCGAGGCGTCGGCGAACAGCAGCTGAACGTCGCGCGCCCTCACCTCGCGGCCGTTGATCCGATAGGCGGAGCCCGCGCCGCGGTCGATGCGGCGCACCACCTCCAGCACCGGATGATCGTTGAACCCCGCCGGCGCGCGGCGGTCGGCGTTGTCGATGGTCAGCGCCACCTCGGCATGGTTGCGCGAGGGCCGGTTCGAGGTCCCGGAGAAGATCACCTCGTCCATGCCGCCGGCCCGCATGGCCTTGGCGGAGTTGGCGCCCATGACCCAGCGCAGCGCCTCCAAGAGGTTCGACTTGCCGCAGCCGTTCGGGCCCACGATGCCGGTCACCCCCGGCTCGATGCGGAACTCCGTCGGATCGACGAAGGACTTGAACCCGGAGAGCTTGAGCCGCTGGAACAGCACGCCGCTAGCGCCCCTTCCGCTGCGAGGCCGCGGGACCCGCCGCAGCGCTCCGCGCCTTGGCGATCGCGGCGTCCAGCGTGGCGAGGTCGGTCTCGCCCTCGATCCGCTGGCCGTTGATGTCGAAGGTCGGGGTGGAGCGGACGCCGTCCTTGCCCATGGCCGCTTCGAAGCGCGCGTTGAGCGCCTTCAGCGCCGCCTCGTCGCTGGTGCAGGCGTCGACCTGCGCTTCTGTGAGGCCGTGGGCCTTGGCGACCTTCAAGAGCGGTTCGCGGACGGAGTCGGAGGTCCACTCCGCCTGGCTGCGGAACACCCCGTCCAGGATCGGGAAATACTTCGCCTTGCCGCCGCAGCGGGCGATCAGGAAGCCGGCGGCGGCCACCTCCTGCGGCGGGGTCAGGAACTCCTTCAGCGTGTAATAGACGCGGCCGGTGTCCACGTACTTCTTCTTGAACGCCGGCCAGACCTCCTGGTCGAACCGCGCGCAGTGCGGACAGCTCGCCGAGGCGTACTCCGTCACGTGCACCTTGGCCTTCGGATCGCCGAGGCTCATGTCGCCCTGCACCACCCCGGCCGGCACGCCTGCGGCCAGCGCAGGCCCGCCGCTCAGCGCGAGCGCGGCGGCGGCGATCATGATCCGGCGGTCGAGCATCAGGGCGTCCGTTCCGAAGCGGCAGTAAAGCGCGATTCCCGAGCCGTCGCCCACCTGCGTCCGGGACGCCTCAGGCGTGCGGCAGCCGCGCCCGCAAGTCAATTCAGCGGTTGTGTCGCAGGACCCCGCGCCCCAGCTGCAGCAGCGCCCGTTTCAGCGGCCCCTCCGGCGCCTCGGCGAGCTCGGCCGCGAGCTTCGCCTCCTCGGCGGCGTCGAGCGGCTTGGGGCGCCGCGGCGGCGGGCGCTGGGGCTCGGACGCCCCGCGCAGCGGCCCCTGCACGACGCGCATCTTCTGCACCGCGTCGGCGCCCAGGAACAGGTTCACCCGCGCCAGGATCTCGTGGGCCTGGTGCTGGATCAGCGCCGCCGAGGGCCCGGCGACCCGGATCTCCAGCGAGGACGGTCCGCCATTGCGGCCCTTCACCAGCTTTACCGGCTCGGTGCGCCGGGCGATGTCGGGCCCGACGATCTCGCGCCAGCGGGCGGCGAGCGCGCCTGCGCCCTGGCCGAACTTGCCGTCCAGCTCCTTGAGCAGCGGCCGAAGCGCCCGCCCGGCGGGCGGCGGCGGCCGGACCGGCGGCCGCGTGCGCTTGCGGCTGAGGATGGCGAGGGCCTCTTGCGGCGTGGGCAGGGTCCGGCGCGGGGGCATGTGCTCAATCTAGTCTCGGCTCATCCCCGCGAAAGCGGGAATCCAGACTGAGCCTGCCGCTGCGGCGATTCAGCTTGGGTCCCCGCCTTCGCGGGGATGAACGGGAGTGTTAGCCAGATCGCGTGAACGCCGAGCCCCTCCGCTCCGCCCTCCTGGCCTGGTACGACGCCCACGCGCGCGACCTGCCCTGGCGCGTGGCCCCGGCCGCTCGCGCCGCCGGCCGCAAGCCGGATCCCTACCGCGTCTGGCTCTCCGAAGTGATGCTGCAGCAGACCACCGTGCCGCACGCGACGCCCTACTTCCTGAAGTTCCTCGCCGCCTGGCCGACCGTGACCGATCTGGCGAACGCCGAGGACGGTGAGGTTATGGCCGCCTGGGCGGGGCTCGGCTACTACGCCCGCGCCCGCAACCTTCTGGCCTGCGCCCGGGCCGTGGCGCGCGATCACGCCGGCCGCTTCCCCGAGACCGAGGAGGGGCTTCGCGGCCTGCCGGGCCTGGGCCCCTACACCGCCGCAGCCGTGGCGGCGATCGCCTTCGACCGCCCCGCCAACGTGGTCGACGGCAATGTCGAGCGGGTGATGGCGCGGCTGTTCGCGCTCGAGGCGCCGCTGCCGGAGGCCAAGCCCGAGCTCAAGCGCCTCGCCGGCGCGCTCGTCGGCGACGACCGCCCGGGCGACTGGGCCCAGGCGCTGATGGACCTGGGCGCCGTCGTCTGCCGTCCCAAGACGCCGCTCTGCGACCGCTGCCCGATCGCGCCGCACTGCGCGGCCCTGGCCGCCGGCGATCCGGAGAGCTACCCCCGCCGCAGCCGCAAGCCCGATCGCCCGCACCGCTATGGCGTGGCCTACCTCTTGACCCGCGGCGAGGAGGTCGCCCTGGTGCGCCGCCCGCCGAGCGGCCTCTTGGGCGGCATGCTGGCGCTGCCCACCTCCGACTGGCGCGCCGGCCGCTGGAGCGAGACCGAGGCGCTCGCCGCCGCCCCCGCGCCCGCCGCCTGGCGCCCGGCCGGCGAGGTCGAGCACGGCTTCACCCACTTCACGCTGACGCTGTCGCTGCTTCGCGCCGAGGGCCAGGCCGAGGGCGTCATCTGGACCCGCCGCGCCGGCCTCGAGGCGCTGCCCAGCGTCTTCCTCAAGGCCGCGAGAGCGGGCCTGAACGCGTTGCTCTGAGCCGGGGATCTAGCTCGGCAGCTCCTTGCGCACCTTGGCGCGGAGCACGTCGATGGGGGCGAGGCCCTTGTCGGACTTGAAGTGCCAGTAGGTCCAGCCGTTGCAGGCCGGCGCGGCCTGCACCATGGCGCCGACCTTGTGGATCGAGCCGGTGAGATCGCCGACCGCCAGGCTCCCGTCGGGGCGCACGCGCGCCGACTTCTTGCCCTGCGGACAGTAGAGGATGTCGCCGGGGCGCAGCAGCCCGGCCTCGACGATCTGGCCGAACGGGATGCGCGGCTCGGACTTCTTCGAGGCGGTGACCGCCACGTCCTCCGGCCTGGCCGGCGTCACCCGCGCGATGCGGGCCTCGGCAAGCGTCACGTACTCGGCCTCGCGCTCGATGCCGATGTAGCGCCGGCCGAGCCGCCTGGCGGCCGCCCCCGTCGTGCCGGTGCCGAAGAAGGGGTCGAGGATCACGTCGCCGGGCTTGGTGGAGGACAGGATCACGCGGTGCAGCAGGGCTTCCGGCTTCTGGGTCGGATGCGCCTTGGCGCCGGTCTCGTCCTTCAGCCGCTCCTCGCCGGTGCACAGGGGCAGCGTCCAGTCGGAGCGCATCTGCAGCTCGTCGTTGGCCATCTTCATGGCGTCGTAGTTGAAGGTGTAGCGCCGCCCGCCCCGGCCCTTGGCCGCCCAGATCAGGGTCTCGTGGGCGTTGGTGAAGCGCGTGCCCTTGAAGTTCGGCATCGGGTTCGACTTGCGCCAGACGATGTCGTTGAGGATCCAGAACCCCAGGTCCTGCAGCGCCGCGCCCACGCGGAAGACATTGTGGTAGGAGCCGATCACCCAGATCGCGCCGTTGTCCTTCAGCACCCGCCGGCATTCCTTCAACCAGGCGCGGGTGAACGCGTCGTAGCTCTCGAAGCTCTCGAAGCGGTCCCACTCGTCGTCGACTGCGTCGACCTTGGAGTTGTCGGGGCGCAGCAGGTCGCCGCCGAGCTGCAGGTTGTAGGGCGGATCGGCGAACACCAGGTCGACCGAGGCTTCGGGCAGCCTGGCGAGCTCCGCCAGGCAATCGCCGTGGATGATCCTGTCGACGCGCTCGCCCATCACCGAATTCCCCGGATGCAACAGATTGAATCCTGGAGCGCTTATGGTGAAGGCCCGGTTGACCGACGTGGTCAACGACAAGTTAAGCGGGCCCCGCGCCGGTCGATCGCCTCAGGCGGCGAGCACGGCGTTGACGCGCGGCCGGCGGGACCGGCTTGATTCAGCCGATCAATCGGCGAACGGCAGCTGGTCCTGCTGGCCTGCCTCGTCGAACGCCATCAGCGGGTCCTTGCCCATCAGCGCCAGCTTCACCGGGCCCCAGGCCATGCGGTGGATCTCGCAGGGGCCGAGGCTGAGCAGCGCCTCGGCGTGGATCGGCGCGCGGTAGCCCTTGTGGCTGGCGAAGCCGTAGCCGGGATAGAGGGCGTCCATCTCCACCATCAGCCGGTCGCGCGCCACCTTGGCCAGGATCGAGGCCGCGGCGATCGACTTCGACTTCGCATCGCCCCCGACCACCGTGGTCACTACGCACGGCAGCTCGAAGCGGTAGTTGCCGTCGACCAGGGCGAAGGCCGGCTTCACCGCCATGGCCTCGACCGCCCGGCGCATGGCGAGGCCGGTGGCGTGCAGGATGTTGAGGCTGGCGATCTCCGCGACCGAGGCGAAGCCGACGCCCCAGGCGACGGCCCGGGCCTTGATCTCCGGCTCCAGCGCCTCGCGCGTCCTGGCCGACAGCTTCTTGGAATCGTCGAGCCCTTTGGGGACCTTCCTCGGATTGCTCTCCAGGATCACCGCCCCCGCGCACACCGGCCCCGCCCACGGCCCGCGCCCCGCCTCGTCCACGCCGCAGACCAGCCCGCCCACGAACGCCCGCTCCAGCAGCATGGTCGGGCCCTTAGCCATGTGCGTGACCGCCCATCGCGGTGACCGGCTCGTAGCGGAAGCAGGAGGTCAGGTGGTCGTTGACCAGGCCCACCGCCTGCATCCAGGCGTAGACGATCACCGGCCCGACGAACTTGAACCCCTTGGCCTTCAGCGCCTTGGAGACCTCGAGGGCGAGCGGCGTCTGGGCGGGGATGCCGCTGTCCAGGGTCCAGGCGTTCTGGACCGGCCGGCCGTCCACGAAGCTCCAGCAGAACGCGGAGAAGTCCTCGCCGCGCTCGCGCATGGCCAGGTAGATGCGCGCGCTGTCGATCGCCGCGTCGATCTTGGCGTTGGAGCGGATGATCCCGGGATCGGCCATCAGCCGCGCGCGCTCGGCCTCGCCATACCGCGCCACCCGCTCCGGATCGAAGCCCTCGAACGCCGCGCGGAACGCCTCGCGCTTGCGAAGGATGGTGATCCACGAGAGCCCGGCCTGGAAGCCGTCCAGCACCAGCTTCTCCCAGAGCGCGCGCGGGTCGCGCTCCGGCGCCCCCCACTCCTCGTCGTGGTAGGCCTCATAGAGCGCATCGCCGGCCATGCCGCGCCAGGCGCAACGGGTGGGACTCGAGTCCATCGAGGCCGACTTTCAGCCGAGCCGGGCGCTGAGGACAAGCCGCCGCGGCGACGCGCGTCTCCCAAGGCTTCCAACTGTCGCAGACCCGGCGGCACGCTCACGCTCTTGCGTCGCCACGTAACAGTGTTACGGCTATGCAATCCAGCGAGTGGTTCAGGGAGGGAGCCATGCACAGGCAGGTCATTATCCTGAGGGTCACGGTCGCCGCGGCGGTGCTCGCGGTGGCGTCGGGGGTCTGGGCGGCGGACAAGATGGCGGGGACGGGACCCGCCAAGCCCGCCATGGCCAAGGGCGGCGGCGATGCGGCCATGATCGCCAGCGCCGAGAAGGCCGCGCCGATGGCGGTCAGCGGCAAGGCCGCCATCATGGCCATGGACGCCAAGGGCGGCATGCACATGCTGCGCAAGGGAACGAACGGCTTCACCTGCATCCCGGACGATCCGCAGACGCCGGGCCCCGATCCGATGTGCGCCGACGCCAACGCCATGGAGTGGATCCAGGCGATGTTCGCCAAGAAGCCGCCGCCGCAGAAGACCGGCTTCATGTACATGCTGGCGGGCGGCACCGACGCCAGCAACACCGATCCCTATGCCGGCAAGCCCACCGGCAAGAACCACTGGATCAAGACCGGGCCGCACGTGATGATCGTCGGCGACAAGTCCCTGCTCGCCGGCTATCCGGCCTCGCCGGACCCGAACACCGCCGCGCCTTACGTCATGTGGGCGGGCACGCCCTACGCCCACCTGATGGTGCCGGTGAAGTAGCGGTGCGGGCCGGCGGTTTGCGCCGCCGGCCCGGCAGCTTCAGCTGAACAGCCCGAGCTCGGTCGCCCAGCGCCCGTTCTCGCCCAGCAGCGACGTGCCGTGGGTCTCCGCGAACTGGTTGAACGCCCAGTATTGGCCGGGATGCAGCGGATCGGCGGAGATCGAGCTGTAGTCGCCCCACCGGTTGTCGTGCGTCCCGAACGTCCGGTAGTAGTTCGCCAGGCCGCCCTCCAGCAGCTGCCAGCCCAACGTCGACGTCCCGGTGCCCGGATTGATCGTCTCCTCGTAGGCGCTCGGGAAGCCGTCGTAGGCGGTCCCCGTCTGCGGCGCGCTGGTCGAGAAGCTGATGGCGAGCTCGTCGTTCCCGTTCGCATCGGTGCTCACCGCGAGCGACGGATAGAAGGTCCTGAGGTTCGAACCCGGGAAGGCCGCGTTCCCGCTGACGTCGCCCTGATTCAGCAGCGACACATGGCCGGACGAGTCGACGCCCAGCTGGAACCAGTGCGCCGTCGCGTGGCCCGCGTCGGCGCCGCTCGTCGGCAGGATCGTCGCGGCGACGTACAGGTTGTTGTTGCCGCTGAGCACCGCCAGGCTGGTGCGGCTGTCGTCGCCGTCGAGCGTATGGCTGGTTCCGGGCTCCGGGACAGAGATGCCGGCGAAGGTCGTCAGCTGGTCGATCTTTCCGCCGAGGTCGATGGTCTGCTCGGCTCCAAGGTTCCCACTAGCATCGACGTGTACGACGTGCAGTACGTTGTGGCCGGCCGCGTTGGTCGCCGAATTGTACGAGATCAGGAAGTTGCCGCTGGCGCTCCCCATGTTGGTCGGCGCGGCCGAGAAGAAGTCGTTCGCCCCCGCGCCGACGGCCGAGACGTTGACCGCGCTCGCGCCCACGCCCCCCGATACGTTCGTTTCGCTCTCCACCCACAGCCGCGTGCCGGAATAGCTGCCCCCCGCGAAGGTGAACATGTTGCCGGTGATGTAGATATTCCCGCTGTGGTCGAGACCGACCTGCGGAAAGTCCGCCCACGAGCCGCTCGCCGCCTGCGTGGCGTCGATGGCGACGGCATGGAAGTCCGCGGCCCCTTGCGGCGAGCCGTTGTTCGACACCGCGACCAGCAGCTGACTTGTCTTGTTGGTCGCATTCTGGTCGACCGCGACGATGATGAAGCGGTCGCTCGCCGCGTCGTACATGATGTGCGGATCGAACGCGCCGCCCAGAAAGCCGGTGGCCCCAGAGAACACGTCATCGAGCTTGAAGCCCGCATGGGACGTCAGCGTGTTCCCGTCTGTCCCGCCGCGGTCGAACTCCTCGACCACGCCGTTGACGCCCACCAGGATGGCCGTCTGGCCGGCCGCGGAGGTGCTGTCCGGCGGGATGAAGTAGTTGCCGTTGACCGTCGCATTGGTGTCGAACGTCGGGCCGGCCTGGGCGTCCATGGCCTGCGTCGGGAAGGTGCTCCCGCCGCCGCCTCCGCCGCCGCCCCCGCCGCCGTGCGTCGGCGGCTTCAGGGCGTGGTCGAGGACGTGGGTGTCCGTCGCAGCGTGTTCCCACGGGAAATCGGCGCCCGCTCCGGAGTCGCCTTCCACGAGCGCGTTGTAGTCAGGATCGATGTCGCTGGTGATGAGTGGCACGGTATTCCCCCAAGCCGCTGATTCGCGCCGCCAAGCATGCTGGCCCGAACATGGCGAACAAGAAGTGAAGAACGCTGTAAACTGAAAGTCCAGCCGATACGCGCCGCGGGGGAACTGAGGCCCGCCGTCACGCCTCCCGGGGGTGGAGCCAGGGCGGCCGTTCGACCTTGACGGACCGACCGTCGACGCTCAGCGCCGCGCCCTCGATGCGGTCGAGCCGCAGCAGCGCCATGGCGCGGCCCTCGCGCCCGGTGAGCACCTCGCCGGCCCGCCGCTCGCCCGCCATGACCTCCGTCCCGAACGCCGGCGGCCGGCCCTCGAACGCGATCGGGAGCATGCGGTTCTTCACCTGCCCGCGCCGCTTCATCCGCGAGGTGGTCTCCTGGCCGACGAAGCAGCCCTTCTGGAAGTCGATCCCGTTGAGAAGGTCGAAGTCGGCCTCGATCGGATAGGTGCGCTCGACGCCCCAGTCGCCCGGTCCCGGCGCGCCCGCCGCCAGCCGATGCGCCTCGTAGTCCGCCTCGCTCCCGATCGTCGCGCCCGCAGGCGCCGCCGCCGCATACCCCCGCCAGCCCAGCTCGGGAAGCCGCGGATCGGCGAGCCATGTTCCGCTCACCCCCGCGAAGACGGGGGCCCAAGCTGAGCCAGCCGCGATGGATCCGCCGCTCGGATTCCCGCCAGCGCGGGGAAAGACCGCGGCCACGTCGGTCGGATCGGCCGCGATCTCCACCTTCGCCCGCAACCGGTAGATCATCAGCCGCTGGATCAGCGCCTGCCGCTGCGCGGCTTCCACGTCCAGCCAGCAGCCGTCCTCGCGGCCGACGATGAACAGGTCGTGCAGCAGCCGCCCCTGCGGCGTGAGCAGCGCCCCGAACCGCGCCTCCCCGGGCCGCAGGCTCTCCACGTCCTGGGTCAGCAGGTTCTGCAGGAAGTCACGCCAGCCGGGGCCGCGGACGGCGATCAGCGCGCGGCTCGCGAGCGGGGCGAAGGTCAAGCTATCAGCCATCTGCGCAATTTGGGCTCGCGATGAGTGGAGCGCCAGCCGCGAGCGCCCTATAGAGGGACGCCATGACCCGCGGGACCTTCCCGATTCTGTTCATCACCTCGACGCGGATCGGGGATGCGGTGCTGTCCTCGGGGCTGATCAAGCGGCTCACCGACGAGGTGCCGGGCGCGCGCTTCACGATCGTCGCCGGCCCCGAGGCCGCGCCGCTGTTCTCCGAGGTCCCCGGCCTCGATGAGCTGATCGTCTTCGCCAAGCAGAAGGACGGCGGCCACTGGTTCGACCTCTGGCGCAAGGTCCGCGGCCGCCGCTGGGGCTTGATCGTCGACCTGCGCGGCTCGGGGGTCTCGCGGTTCCTCTCGGCCAAACGCCGCGCCATCCTGCGCCGCCAGCCCGGGCCGCCGACGCACAAGGTGATCGAGGCCGCCCGCGTGCTGCGCATCGAGGACGAGCCCGCCGCGCCGTTCATCTACACCTCGCCCGAGATCGAGGCCTACGCGGAGGAGCTCACCGCCGGGACCGGGCCGATCCTGGCCATCGCGCCGGCCGCCAACTGGGTCGGCAAGACCTGGCCGCTGGAGCGGTTCAGCCAGGTCGCGATCCGCCTGCTGCGCAGGCCTGGCGCGCCGCTCGCGGGCGGGCGGCTGATGGTGGTCGGCGGCCGCGGCGAGCAGAACCTCGGGCGCGACCTGAAGGAGGTGGTCTCCCGCGGCCAGCTGATCGACATCGCCGGCAAGGTCGACCTGCTCACCGCCTTCGCCTGCCTGAAGCACGCGCGCCTGTTCATCGGCAACGACTCCGGGGCCATGCACCTGGCCGCCGCCGCAGGGATCCCGACGCTCGGCCTGTTCGGCCCCTCCGACGAGCGGCTCTATGGCCCCTACGGTCCGCTCACCCGCGTGGCGCGCACCGCCCGCAGCTTCGAGCAGATCGAGGCCCAGGATCCGAGGCTGAACCAGGCCATCTGCCACATGATGGACCTCTCGGTGGACGCCGTGGCGCGCGCCGCCGAGGAGTTGCTGGCCGAGACCGCCCCCGCCGCCCAGCCGGCCGAGCCGGAGGCCTCCGATGGCTGAAACTTATGACCTCATCGTCAGCGGCGGCGAGGTCGTCAACCACGCCGGCCGCGGCCGGGCCGACGTCGCCGTGCGCGGCGGCAAGGTCGCCGCCATCGGCGACCTCGCTCAGGCCTCGGCCGGCGAGGTGTTCGACGCCAGGGGGCTCACCGTCCTGCCCGGCGTCATCGACACCCAGGTGCACTTTCGCGAGCCCGGCCTGGAGTGGAAGGAGGACCTCGAGAGCGGCTCGCGCGCGGCCGTCCTGGGCGGCGTCACGGCCGTCTTCGAGATGCCGAACACCGAGCCCAACACCACCGACGCCGACGCGCTCGCCGACAAGCTCGCCCGCGCCAGGGGCCGCATGCATTGCGACCACGCCTTCTACATCGGCGGCACGCACGAGAACGCTTCCTTCCTTGGCGAGCTGGAGCGCCTGCCCGGCTGCTGCGGCGTGAAGGTGTTCATGGGCGCCTCGACCGGCACCCTCCTGGTCAAGGACGACGCGGGCGTCGAGGCCGTGCTCTCGCACATCAACCGCCGCGCCGCCTTCCACTCCGAGGACGAGTACCGCCTGGAAGAGCGTCGTCCGCTCGCGCGCACCGGCGACTGGACGAGCCATCCGGAGGTGCGCGACGTCCAGGCCGCGATCCAGTCCACCGAGCGGCTGGTCCGCATCGCCAGGCGCCTGGGCAAGCGCATTCACGTGCTGCACGTCTCCACGGCGGAGGAGATCGTCTACCTCGCCGCGCACAAGGACGTCGCCTCGGTCGAGGTCACCCCGCAGCACCTGACCCTGGAAGGCCCCGAGGCCTACGAGCGGCTGAAGGGCTACGCCCAGATGAACCCGCCGATCCGCACCGCCGAGCATCGCGCCGGGATCTGGGCGGGCGTCGCCAACGGGGTCGCCGACGTGCTGGGCTCCGACCACGCGCCGCACACCGCCGAAGAGAAGGCCCGGCCCTATCCCGCCTCGCCCTCCGGGATGCCCGGCGTGCAGACCCTGCTGCCGATCATGCTGACCCACGTCGCCGAGGGCCGGCTCAGCCTCGAGCGGCTGGTCGACCTCACCAGCCATGGCGCCAACCGCCTGTTCGGCCTCGCCGACAAGGGCCGTCTCGCCGTGGGCTACGACGCCGACCTCACCATCGTCGATCTGAAGGCGCGCCGGCCGTTCCGCCACGAGGACATGGCGAGCCGCGTCGGCTGGACCCCGTTCGTCGGGCTGGAGGCCAAGGGCTGGCCGGCCGCGACCGTGATCCGCGGAACCGTGGTCATGCGCGACGACGAGGTCACAGCCCCGCACCGCGGCGAGCCGGTCCGCTTCCAGGACACGCTGGCGGCCTGAGCTAGCCCGCCTTCTTCACGAAAGGAGCGGAGAGGATCAGGTCGACGTCGTCGCCGACCACGGCGGGCAGGTACTTGCTGATCCCGAATTCGCTGCGCTTGATCCGCCCGGTGGCGTCGAAGCCCACCATGTAGGCGTGGCTGAGCGGGCTCGGCCCGGCGCCCTTGAGCTTGGCGTGCAGCACCACCGGCTTGGTCACGCCGTGCAGGGTGAGCTCGCCCGCCACGTCGGCGCTCTGCGGGCCGGTCGGCGTGATCTTCGTCGAGCGGAAGGTCATGGTCGGGAACTTGGCCGCGTCGAACCAGTCCGCCCCCTTCAGCTCCTTGTCGAGCACGGCGTTGGTGGTCGAGACGGTGTCGACCGGCACCGAGACCTCGAGCTTGCTGGCCGCGGGGTTCTTCGGATCGAGCGTCAGGGTTCCGGACGCATGGGTGAAGTCGCCGTACCAGGTGGAGTTGCCGGTGTGGGTGACGGCGAACAGCACGCGCGTGTGGATCGGCTCGATCGCGTAGGTCCCCGCCTGCACGCCGGCCGGGGCGGCGGGTTGGGCGAGCGCCGCCGTGGCGGCCGAGACGGCGATGAGGGCGGCAAGGGCTGGGGATGGGATGGACGTCATGGCGTTCCTCGCACTCGTTCCATATCCCCCTCGCCGCGCCACATAGCTTGCGGCCGCGGGCGCGCCAACAGCCGCAGGCGCGACCGGCGCGATTCCGCGCGCTATAACGGGGTGACATGAAGAGGGGGTTCGAGATGCCCAAGCTGCAGCGCGCGCCCGAGCGCATGGTCCAGTCGCCGGTGACCGACAGCCGCCGGTGGGAGTCGTTCCGGCCGCGGGACGGCGACATCGTGGTCGCCACCTTCCCCAAGTGCGGCACCACCTGGACCCAGCGGATCGTCGACATGCTGGTCTTCCAGTCGCCGGACGTGCGGCCGTTCGGCGACATCTCGCCGTGGCTGGACGCCACCATCTTCAATCCGATCGAGGACGACCTCGCCACGCTCGAGGCCCAGACCCACCGTCGCTACATCAAGTCCCACCTGCCGTTCGACGCCCTGCCGGTGTGGGACACCGTCAAGTACATTCACGTCGGCCGCGACGGCCGCGACGCGCGGCTCTCCTGGCAGAACCACGAGCAGGGCTTCACCCCCGAGGCGCGGGGCCGCATCGCGGCCCAGGCGATGGCGCTGGCCGCCGAGCGCGGCGCCGCCCCGTCCGGCCCGCCGTCCGCGCCGCCGACGGATCACCGCGCCTATCTGCTGCAGTGGTTCGACGAGCTCGAGGCCGCGCTCGACGATCCCGAGCGGGCCGCGGCGGCGTACTTCGGTTTCGAGGCCAGCTACTGGCGCGAGCGGCGTCGGCCGAACCTGCTGCTCGTGCACTACAACGACCTCAAGCAGGACCTTGCCGGCGAGATGCGCCGCATCTCCGACTTCCTGGAGATCGCCACCCCAGAGGCGCTGATGCCGGCGCTCGTCGAAGCCGCCCGCTTCGAATCCATGAAGCAGAACGGCGACGCGCTTTTCCCGAAGCTCAAGATGTCGTTCGACCGCGGCGCCGACCGGTTCATCAACCAGGGCCGCAGCGGCCGCTGGCGCGAATGCCTGACGCCCGAGGACGTCGCGCGCTACGAGGCGATCGCGCGTCGCGCCGCCAGCCCCGGCCTCGCCCGCTGGCTGGAGGGCGGCCGCCGCGCCGCCGGCGACCCGGTCGCCTTGCCCGACTAGCCGCGCCTCGAGCGCCGCCGCGAGCCAGCCGCCGCCCGTCATTCTTGGAGAGAGCACACGATGCCGACCGGTCTTTTCGGCGACCTTCTGGTCATTGACTGCGCAAGCTTCATCGCCGGGCCCGCCGCGGCGACGGTGCTCAGCGACTTCGGCGCCCGGGTGATCAAGATCGAGCCGCCGGGGATCGGCGACGCCTACCGCAACCTGTTCCGGCTGCGCGGCACGCCGGACGACGTCGACTACTTCTGGGCCGTCGATTCCCGCAACAAGGAGAGCCTGGCCCTCGACCTTCGGCGGCCCGAGGCCCGCGCCGTGCTGCAGGCGCTGGTCAGGAAGGCCGACGTCTTCATCACCAACATCCCGGTCCCGGCGCGCGCGCGCCTCGGGGTCCGGGCCGAGGACCTGATGCCGCTGAACAGCCGGCTGATCTACGCCTCGCTCTCTCCCTACGGCGAGCACGGCCCGGAGCGCGAACGCACCGGCTTCGACGCCACCGTCTGGTGGGCCCGCTCGGGGCTGATGGACATGGTCCGCCCGAGCGCCGAGGCCGAGCCCGCGCTGTCCATGCCCGGCATGGGCGACCATCCGACCGCCATGGCCATGTACGGCGCCATCGTCACCGCCCTCTACAAGCGCCGGCTGACCGGCGAGGGCTCGGAGGTGACCACCTCGCTGCTGGCCAACGGCCTGTGGTCCAACGCCTGCCAGGTGCAGGCCGCGCTCTGCGGCTACGAGCTGGTGGGCCGCCCGCCGCGCGGCGCGCGCGGGGCGCTCAATGAGATGTACCACACCGCCGACGACCGCTACTTCATCATCACCAGCACCAACCCGGCGCGCGACTGGCCGCTCTTGGCCAGGGCCGTGGGCCACGCCGAGTGGCTGGAGGATCCCCGCTTCGCCACGCCGCAGGCCAGGCTCGCCAACGGTCCCGCCCTGGTGGCCCTGTTCGACGAGCTGTTCGCCGCCCAGCCCTACGGCCACTGGGCGAAGATCCTGCACGACGGCGACGTCACCTTCGGCCTGGTGGCCAACATCTACGACCATCTCGGCGACGAGCAGATCGAGGCCAACGGCCTGTTCCCGGAGATCACCGACGGCGACGGCCTGCGCACCCTCGACCGCCCGTTCCAGATCAGCGGCGAGGCGAAGGCGGCGCCGCGCATGGCGCCCGGCATCGGCCAGCACACCGAGGCGCTGCTCGCCGAGCTCGGCTGCTCGCCGGCCGAGATCGAGGCGCTGGCGGCGGAGTAGCCGTCAGCTCAGCGCGCCACCTTGAAGCTGAAGTCGCCGTCGGTGTGGTGGGTGTCGGTGGAGGTCATTCCCCACTCGACCCGGTAGGTTCCGGGCGGCAGCGCACGCTTCACCGGCACGTGGACGATCCGCGGATCGGCGGGATCGCGCGTCAGCGGCCCGGTCGCTACACGGCCCGAGGGTCCCAGCAGCGTCACGCTCGAGCCGCCGACGTCGATCGACTCGCTGAAGGACAGCTCCAGGTCGCGGGGCGCGATTTTCACCGTCGAACCCACCCTCGGGATCGCGTGCAGCAGGCGCGCGTGGGCGAGCGCCGGACCGGCCCCGGCGAGGGCGATGAGCGCGGCGAGCGCGAGTTGTCCGATCATCTTCGCCTCCTACCAGATCGGCCGGCCGATCGACCTGGGGAACAGGTCGTCGAGGAAGATGTGCGCCTGGAGGATGAAACCCGTGCCGCGCCCGCTTTCGCGGTTGATCGGCAGCGTCGCCTCGGCGCCGACCTGGAAATGCCGCCCCGACCAGATCACGCCCGGATTGACCGTCCCGGTGGTCCGCTCGCCGCCGCCGCCGTGCGCGACCGGCCGCTCGAACGAAAGCTCCACCAGCGGGGTGAGCTGGTTCAGGAAAGCCGGCAGGCCGAGGTCCTTCACGTGCGCGGCGAGGTAGGGCAGGCTGTACTCGACCGCCAGGCCCCAGCTCAGCACCTGCGGGTTGCGCCCCTCGTCGCTGTGCGCCTTGGTCGGGATCGCATAGCCGACGAGGCCGGTCACCGCGAGCGGCCGCGCCCAGGCCAGGGGCTCAGGCAGGTCGCCCGCGCCCTTTCCGAAGTAGACGGTGGGCGTCACCGTCGACGCCCGCTCGGCGCCCACCCGCCGTGCGCCGCTGGCGCCCCACTCGTAGCTGACCCCTGCCGCGAGGATCGCCTCGTGCGCCGGATCGCGGACCAGCTGGTACTTCAGCGTCGTCTCCAGGTTCTGGAATCCCTGCGCGGTCTCGCCGTCGGGGCCCTTCAGGCGGGTCCAGGCGTCGCCGAACGAGACGCCGAGGTCGTTCGTCAGGCGCTTGGACCATTCGCCCGCGGCGTCCAGTTCGCGAAGCGCGGGATCGTCGCCCGTCCGGAACGAGGAGACGACCGGCAGCGACAGCTCGTCGGCCACGCCGGGATCGTCAGTGGCGATCGTCGCCGGGAAGAAGCGATTGCCGAGCACGGCGTGCGCCGCGGCGGGGGTGGCGAAGCCCAGGGCGAGGACCGCCGCCGAGCCTGCAAGGCTTATCTGATGGCGCATGCGCGCGCTCCGTCTGAGGGGAAGTCGTGCCCCGCCTTGCGCGGCGGGGCGCTCGCGTCAGGTCAGACGAGCAACGGCGGGGCCCGGGCGGAGTGCTGGCGGCGCCACGTTTTGGCGGGCGCTTCGCGCGGCGGCGCCGGACCGAGCAGCACAAGCGCGGTGAAGCGCGGCGGCGCAATGACGGGCGGCGCGACGGGCGGGACGGACCCCAGCCCAGCGAAAGCGCAGACGGGGCCGTGACCGGGGGCACGCGGCTTGGCGGGGAAGCGCCGCGACGGCTCGTGGACATTGAGCGGCCCCGCGCCCGTGCAGATCACCAACGGGCCCGCGCCCGCGCCCCCGAGGTTCGGCATCCAGCCGTCCGGGATCCCGGCCCGCAGCAGGAACGCCACGAGCAGCAGCACGAGGCCGCTCAGCCGCCTCGGTCCGTCTTGCAGCCCTCCTGATCCCGCTCGGAGCACGCGCCAGGCATGGCCCCCGCCGCCGTCGTGGTCAACCGCGAGAGTCCGCCGCGGCGGAGGGCTGGTTCTTCTGCGTTGCTCACGCAGCCGGCGTCTTCGAGGTCGGCTGAGCCTCGCTCCGAGCTGGCGGGCGGGCGCCGCCCGTCACCCCGTCGCGCCCCCGCGATCCGCGCGCCTGCGCCGGGCCCCAGCCGGACAGCGTCAGGATGGCGTTCACCAGCGCGAGATGCGACAGCGCCTGCGGGAAGTTGCCGGTCAGGACGCCGGCGCCGGGATCGTATTCCTCGCTGAGCAGGCCCACGTCGTTGCGAACCGCCAGCACGCGCTCGATGAGGTCGGCGGCCTCGTCGCCGCGGCCCTGCAGCGCCAGGTTTTCGGCGAGCCACAGGGTGCAGGCGAGAAACACCCCCTCCTGCGAGCCGGGCGCGCCGTCGTCGGCCGTCTTGGGGTCGTAGCGGCGCAGGAAGCCGTCGCACATGAGCCTCTGCTGGATGCGTTCGACCGTGCCGACCATCCGCGGATCGTCCGCCTCGACGAAGCCCACGTGCGGCAGCAGCAGGACGCTGGCGTCCAGCACGTCGGAGTCCAGGGCCTGCGTGAACGCGCCGAGGGCGGGATTGTAGGCGCGCTCGCAGATCTCCGCGCGCATGCGGTCGCGCAGCGTGCGCCAGCTTTCGAGCGGCGCCTCCATCCCGAACTGCTCCGCCGCCTGGACGCCTCGGTCGAGCGCCGCCCAGGCCATCGCCTGCGAATGGGTGAACCGGCGCGGGCGGCCGCGCACCTCCCAGATGCCCCGGTCCGGGCGGCGCCAGATCTTCGCCACGTGGGCCACCAGCTGGCTCTGCAGCCGGTGCTCGGCGGCCGTCATCGACGCCCCGTTCCGCTCCGCCTGGAACAGCGCGTCCACCACCTCGCCGAAGGTGTCGAGCTGTTGCTGGGTCGACGCGGCGTTGCCGAACCGCACGGGGCGGGAGCCGTCGAAGCCCGCCAGCCACGGCGCCTCCCATTCGACGAGGCGGCGCCGGCCGCGGAGCGTGTAGATGGGCTGCAGGTCCTCGGGATCGCCCGCCGCGGCGCGCAGCAGCCAGTCGCGCCAGGCGGCGGCCTCCGCCTCGTAACCGGTCTGCAGCAGGCAGAGCATCGTGAAGGTGGCGTCGCGCAGCCAGCAGAAGCGGTAGTCCCAGTTGCGGCCGCCCCCGAGGTTTTCCGGCAGCGAGCTCGTCGGGGCCGCCACGAATCCTCCGGTCGGCCCGTAGGAGAGCGCCTTGAGCGTGATCAGCGAGCGGATCACCGCCTCGCGCCACGGTCCCTGGTAGCCGCAGCGGCCGACCCAGTCGCGCCACCAGCGGGCGCACGCCGCCAGCTCCCGGCGCGCATCGGGAGGCTCGGGAGGCGGCTCGTGCGAGGGGTAGTAGCTGAGGCTGAAGGCGGCCTCTTCGCCCGCGCGGAGGCTGAATTCGCACCGGCAGTCGGCGCCGCGAACGCGCCAGGGGCGGTCCCCGGCGACGACCACGCCGTCCGGACCGGCGACCGCGAAGATCCGATCCTGCGCCTTCCTGAGCCAGGGCTGCAGCGCGCCATAGCCGAACCGCAGCGACAGCTCGGAGGAGAACCCCATCTCGCCGCGCTCGACCCTGATGATCCGGACCAGGCGCGAAACCGCGCCGCGCGGGGGCATGAAATCGAGGACCACCGCCTCGCCCCCCGCAGTCCTCAGGCGCGTCTCGAGCACCAGGGCCTCGGGGAGGTAGCGCCGCGAGCGGGCCTCGACGGGCGCGCGGGGGGCCAGGGTCCAGCGGCCGTTCTCGCCGTTTCCGAGCAGGGCTGCGAAGCAAGCGTCGGAATCGAACGCGGGCCAGCAGAGCCACTCGACCGCCCCCTCGCGATGCACCAGGGCGGCGGTATGGCAGTCGCCGATGAGCGCGTAATCCTCGATCCTGCGCGACGACGCGGCCGACCGGAGGTCCGTTCCGGCGGGGGTCCCGGAATCGCGCGTCTCGCGTTCTGGTAAGACCGGGGGCACGGAGTTCAGGCGGCCCTGGCGGCCTTGCGGTCAAGCGCGCGCATGCCGAGCATCGCCGCCCCGACCACGCCGGCCGCCGCCATCGCGCCCGCCATCCGCAGCCGCGCCGGATCGACGATGGCGGCCCGGGGCTTGGCGCGCGCCCCGAAGCGGCCGCGTTCCGACTGGTGGCCGGCGACCGGCGCCATCAGGTTGTCCGGGCCGTGCGGGTTCGGCTGATCGGTGATCTGGCCCTCCCAGGCGCTGTGCGCCATGTAGCGGTCGAGCGCCCGTGGCGCGAGCATCTGGCCGGCGATCGCCTCGATGGCGCTGCGGCCCACCCAGAGCTCGCGCGGCCCGTCGCGGACGGCCCGCCAGGCGGCCTCGCCCGCGACGCTCGGGTCATAGACGGCCCCGACCGGCTGGTACTCGTCGGCCAGCTTGTTGCGCGCCCAATCGAACTGGGGCGTGTTCATGCCCGGCATCTGCAGCATGGTGACGGAGATCTTCGACTTCCGGTGGATCAGCTCGGAACGAAGCGAGTCGGTGAACCCGCGGATCGCGAACTTGGCCGCGCAATAGGCCGACTGCAGGGGGATCGCGCGGTAGGCCAGCGCCGAGCCCACCTGCACGATCGCGCCGCGGTCGGCGGCGAGCATCGGCTCGAGCGCGGCCAGGGTCCCATGGACGCAGCCGAGGTAGGTGACCTCGGTGACCTGGCGGTACTCCTCGGCCGTCACCCGCCAGACCGGTCCGACCACCGTGACCATGGCCGCGTTCACCCACGCGTCCAGGCGTCCCCACTTCGCGAGCGCGGCGTCGCGCGCGCGGAACACCGCGGCGCAGTCGGCCACGTCGCAGGGCAGCACGAGCGGCTCGCCGCCCAGCGCTTCGACCTCAGCCGCGGCGTCGTGCAGCCGCGCCTCGCCGCGGGAGATCAGCCCGACGCGCCAGCCCTCGCGGGCGAACCGTTCGGCGATGCAGCGGCCGGCCCCGGCGCCGGCGCCGGTGACGATGGCGACAGGACGCTCATGCGAGGTGGCCATTTTCCAATCCTTCTCCGGCGGCGATGGGCGCGGCGCGCGCCCCAGGCGCGTTGTCGCGCGCCGGCCCCTGTCGAACGGCGTCGGCGGCTGAACGATCCGCCGCCCGTCCGCGCCCGCCGGGAATCCTCGCCGGCTAGCAGAACACCGGCGCCGCCTGCTCGACGCGGGCGCGGGCCTGGCCGCCGAGGCCGTCCAGCGCGGCGAGGAAGTTGGCGTTGCGCATCGCCGAGCCGAGGAATGTCCAGCGCAGCGCCTGATGCTGCTCGCGCACGAACGCGTCGCGTTCCGCCGCGCTCAGCGGCCGGCCGGCGGCCCGCTCGAAGGCCTGCAGGTCGAGCTCGGCCTGGCTCTTCAAGCCGCCGTCGATGAACCCTCCGATATCGAAGTACTGGTCGATGGCCTCCTCGATGTCGGCGGCCGCGACGCTCCGCGCCATGCCCGTCAGCATCAAGGCGTCGAGCTCGGCGTGCTGCGCCTCTTCCTGCCAGTGGTGCTTCAGCAGGCTCTTGAACTGGCCATCGAGCGTCTGGTCGCCTTCGATGCTCTCCACGTAATGCGCCTGCGACATCCACTCGATGCCGAGCACGGCGATGGCGACCGCCAGGGCGTCGTGGGCGAGGATCGCTTTGGCGATCTCCTCGGCCGGACCGATCAGACCGCAGGGAACGCCGAACCCCTCGTCGAACTCGGCGAGAAACCGGCGGAACAGCTCCCGGTGCTTGTTCTCCTCGCGGACGAACTGGCGGAGCGCCTTGGCGCGGTGCGGGTCGTCCTCCGGGCCCTCCGCCGCCTGCTCGGAGACGAAGGGCACGATGAACTGCTCCACCAGCTCGAACATCGCCAGATAGCCGCGCGAGCGCACGTGGTTGAGCTTGAGCTTCTCCTCGGCGCTCAGGAAGGCCAGCGCCTCGGTGCGGGCGAACGTCTCCGGCAGGAAGGGTTTCGCGAAATCGAGCCGCTTGTCGCCGCCGATGATGTCGTCGATCCGCCAGTTGGCGCGTTGCGAGGCCTCCAGCAGATCCTGATAGCTGTGCTGCTGTTGCATGACGGGGTTCCTACGCAAGGATGGCGCTCGGTCAGTTCACCGGCACGTCGCGGGAGCGGGACGACGCGGGCAGCTTTGGAAACAGCATCCCGACGGTCTCGCGGTAGCGGAGGTAGCGCTGGCCGAACTGGGCGACGAGGTCGCGTTCCTCCAGCCAGATGCCGATCAGGATGTAGCCGGTGGTGGCGACGGCGAAGACCAGGTGGCCGAGGCTCATGCGCGGTGACGCCCAGAACGCCAGGATGAAGCCGGCGTAGATCGGGTGCCGCAGCCAGCGGTAGAACACCGGCGTCACGAAGCTCGTGGCGGGCGGCTCGAGGCGCAGCAGGCGGGAGAAGCCCTGCGTCAGGCCGAAGAGGTGGAAGTGGCTGATCAGGAAGGTGCTGATCAGCACCATCGCCCATCCCGCCCAGGAGACCGTCAGGATCGCCGTCGCTGCGAGGTGGTTGTCGACCGCCCACACGCTCGCCGGCAGCGGCCGCCACTGCCACATGGTGAGCGCCAGGACCAGGCTCGCGAAGAGCACGAACATGCTGCGCTCGAGCGGCTCGGGAACGAGGCGGGTCCAGGCCCGCTTGAACGCCGGCCGCGCCATCACCGAATGCTGCACGGCGAACAGGCCGAGCAGGGCGAGGTCGACGCCGAGCGAGGTCGAAAGCCCGCCGGCCACGCCGGAATCGATGCCCTTGGGGACGAGCACGCCCTCCACGAAGCCGATCGCGTAGAGGAACGTGGCGAGGAAGAACAGATAGACGCACGCGCTGAACAGCGCCGAGAGCAGGGCCCTCATGGTTCACCTCCTGTTGGAATGGCGGCCCGCCGGCCGTCAGTTGTTGGCCGTGGTGGGATCGATGATCTGCGGCACCTCGATGATCTTGGTGACCGGTATGCCGCTCAGCTCGGCATGCTTGCGGATGGCGTCTTCGCCTTCCGCCAGATAGATGCAGAACGTCTTGTCGCCGGCCACGTAGCTGTGCTGCCACTGGACCGCGCCGCCGACCTGCTCGATCGCCCGGTTCGAGGCCCGCGCCGCGCCGCAGAGCTCCACGATCGACATCCCGCCGATGCCCGGAATGTCGCGTTCGATCAGGTATCGTTTCAGTTGAGGCATCCGCGCTCCCCTGGTTTCGCAGGGATTTTCCACCCGCCGGCGGCGCGCGCCAATCTAAAACTTCTTGCTGTGAATAAAGCTCACCTTTAGTTTCTTCAGGTGACCGTGACGTCCCACCTTCGGTCGCTCCAGGCCCTGGAGCTCGCGATCCGCACGGGATCCCTGCGGGCCGCCGCCGACGCGCTGACCATCACCCCGGCCGCCGTCGGCCAGCGGATCAAGGCGCTCGAGGACTACCTGGGCCTCGATCTTCTGGCGCGAGGCCGTTCCGGTCTGCGCCCCACTGCGTCGCTGCGGGCCGCGCTGCCGCATCTCGACCAGGCGTTTCGCGAGCTCGAGGCCGCCGCCACGCTGCTCGACCTGCAGCGCGGCCAGGAGATCCACATCGCCGCCGGCTCCGACTTCGCAGACCTCTGGCTGAAGCCACGGATCAAGGCCTTCAAGGCCGCGCATCCGAACGTCCTGTTCGTCATCAACGGCGAGGGCGAAGGCGCCCTGCGGCTCGGGCCGGTGGATTGCGAGATCCGCTTCGGTCCGCAGCGCGAAGGCGGCGACCTGCTGTTCCGCGACTTCCTGCTGCCCATCTCCTCGCCGGAGAACACCGCGCGCATCGCCAAGCTCGACAGGCGCGAGCGCCTCGAGGGCTTCCCGCTGCTGCACCTCGATTTCTACAAGGACGATCCGGCCGCGCCCAACTGGGCCAGCTGGATCGCCGCGCACCGGCTGCGGCGCACCGCGCCCGAGCGCGGCATCCGCTTCCAGCGGATCACGCCGGTGCTCGATGCGGTGCTGGCCGACGCCGGCCTCGCCATCTGCGGCGTGGCCCTGCTCGCCGAGCTGATCGACGACGGACGTCTCTCGCTGCCGTTCGCGGCCTCCACCGGGACCTGGACGAGCCACGCCTTCCAGGCCCGCTTCCGCAGCGACACCGTCGTGCGGCCGCAGGTCAGACGCTTCCGCAGCTGGCTCGCGGAGGAGAGCGCCCAGACCGCCGCGTGGCTCGCCCGCCACTACGGCCGCCACGCCGCCGCCCCGAGCGAGGCCCACGCCGGCTGACGCGCGCCGCCGATGCCGCCCCGCCGGTCCGTCGGCTAGGCGGATCGCGCCTGCCGAGCTTCCCGGGCCACCCGGTGACCGCCAACGAGACGTGGACCTCGCCAACGGCTGCGGCCAGGCTGCATGCTCATTTCGTCTCAGTGAGAGAGCACGCCCATGCCAGAGCCCGCGCCGGTCGAAGACGTCCTCGAACCGCACCTGCCGATCTGCGATCCGCACCATCACCTCTGGGACTTCCCCGGCAGCCGCTACATGCTGGCCGAGCTCCTGGAGGATGTCGTAGGCGGCGGCCACAGGATCGAAAGCACCGTCTTCGTCGAGTGCGGCTCGTTCTATCGGGCCGGCGCCGCGCCGGGATGGGAGTTCGTGGGCGAGGTGGAGTTCGCGGGCGGCGTCGCCGCGATGGCCGCCAGCGACCGCTACAACCCGCTGGTGGGCAATGAGTCGGGCCGCGCCTGCCCGGTGCTCGCCTGCGAGGGGATCGTCGGCCGGGCGGACCTTTCCATGGGCGCGGCCGTCGAGCCGGTGCTGGAACGGCAGGTCCGCGCCGGGAACGGCCGTTTCCGCGGCGTCCGCCACGCCGGCGGCTGGGACGCCAGCGAGGCGGTCCGCAACAGCCACACCAATCCGCCGCGCGGGCTCTACGCCTCGCAGGCCTTCCGCGAGGGCTTCTCCAGGCTGAGCGCGCTCGGGCTCTCCTTCGAGGCCTGGCAGTACCACCCGCAGCTGCCGGAGGTGACCGACCTCGCCCGCGCCTTCCCCGAGACCCTGATCGTGCTGGATCACGTGGGCGGCCCGCTGGGCATCGGCCCCTATGCCGGCAGGCGCGACGAGGTGTTCGCCGGCTGGCGCGCGGATATCGCCGAGCTCGCCCGGCAGCCGAACGTGTGGGTCAAGCTGGGCGGCCTCGGGATGACGATCTGCGGCTTCGATCACCACAAGCGCGAGGTGCTGCCGGGCTCCGCCGAGCTCGCCGAAGCCTGGCGGCCCTACATCGAGACCTGCATCGAGGCGTTCGGGCCCGAGCGGTCGATGCTGGAGAGCAACTTCCCGGTCGATCGGGCCAGCTGCAGCTACGCCAACCTGTGGAACGCCTTCAAGCGCATCACCGCCGGCGCCTCGTCCGCCGAGAAGGCGCTGCTCTACCGCGACACGGCGAGGAAGTTCTACCGCCTGCCGTGACGGTAGGGCCCTAGCGCCCCTTGTTCGGGTTGATCAGGTACTTCTCGCCCGTGGTCTTCCTGTTGTAGGCGGCGATCACGTCGGGCTGCAGGGCTTCGACGAGGCTGATCTCGGCCGTGTAGTGGCTGGCGAAGGTGGTTTTCAGCTCGTCGGCGACGCGCTGGCGCAGCTTGCCCGCCTCGACGGGACCGACCTTCTGAAGGAAGTAGGTGAGCAGCCAGCCGCCCAGGCTCCACTGCATGCCGAAGGCGCGGTTCAGCTCGGTGGGACCCGTGTCGAGGCCGCCGTAGATGTAGACCTGCTTGAAGGTGGTCGAGCCGTAGCGGCTGTAGGCGCCGCCGCCCTTCCTGACCGCCGCCGCTTCCATGGCCGTGAGGATGTGGCCGGCAAGCTTGCCGCCGCCGATCGCATCGAAGGCGATCGTGGCCCCGGTTTCGCTCAAGGCGGCGATCAGGTCGTCCATGAAGGTCGGCGCGGACGAGTCGGCGACGTGCTTGGCGCCGAGGCCCTTCAAGAGCGCGGCCTGCTCGGGCTTGCGGACGATGTTCACCAGCTCGACGCCGTCCTTGAGGCAGATCTTCACCAGCATCTGGCCGAGGTTGGAGGCGGCGGCGGTGTGGACGAGCGCGGTGTGGCCCTCCATGCGCATGGTGCCGACCATGCCGAGCGCGGTCAGCGGATTGACGAAGCACGAGGCGGCGTCCCTCGGCGTCGCGTCGTCATGGACCGCGAGGGCGTCGGCGGCCTTGGCGAGCCGATATTGCGCGTACATCGCCCCGCCCAGGAGGGCGACCGTCTTGCCGACCAGGCGGCTCGCGTCCGCACCCGCATCGACGACCACGCCTGCGCCCTCGTTGCCGACCGGCAGGGATTCGCCGACGCGGCCGGCGACCGCCCGAGCGAACTGCTGGGGAATGTTGGCGCGGACCACGGCGTCCTCGCCGACGCCGGACACTTGCAGGGTCGCAAGGTCGGCAGGGCCGAGCAGCAGGCCGAGGTCGGAGGGGTTGATGGGCGCGCCTTCGACGCGGACCAGGATCTCGTCCGGCCCGGGGGTCGGGATGGGGACCTTGGCGAGCGAGAGCTGCAGCGTCCCGTCTTGCGTGACGAGCGAACGCAGCTGCAGGCCTTCGCCTTGATTGCCGTCGGTCATCGGAGGCTCCTCTCTCGTCCTGCTCTCGCATCGGCGCGCCAGGTGAACCCAGCGCTACGCTCTCTGTCGAGCGCGGCAACCCTGAACAAAGCCGGGACGCTGGACGTCAGGCCTTCGCGTGGCCCCTGCGCGCATGGCGCAGGCCGAGGTAGATGGCGGCCGCGCCCGCCACCCCGGACGCCAGGACCACGGCGGCGAAGCCAGGTCGGCGACCGTGGATCCTGAAGCGATAGAAGCGCTCTCCGTCCGAGCCCCACCAGGCGCCGGAGGGCTTGTGGAAGCCGTGCTCCGGAAGCAGCGAGGCGGCCATGCGCGCCAGAGCGGCGGCGTCGGCCGCGGTCCGGTTCGAGGCCAGGAGCTCGGCCTTCGGCTTCACCCGTCGCGGATCGTCCGACAGCCGCCATCCCTCCGCCGTCACGCTCAGCGCGCGGCCATAGGTCTCGCTGCTGCGGATCACCCGCTCCTGGCGCAGGAAAGCTTCGAATGGAGATCGCATCGAGGCCCAGATTCTAAGGTGCGTCGCCGCGCGACGCCAAGATGTCTGGAGGCTGGTCGGCGCCATTTCCAACGAAGGACCGCGACTACGAGAGAGTTCGAGCCGGCCGTGCCCTACGATCCGCGGCATGGAGTTCCGGAGCTGACTGAGGCTGTTGAAAAAGGACTGTTGAAGCCGTGACTCCGGCCTGATTCACTCCTGCTGAGGCGGGGGGACGCGGCGATGATGGGAGAGCGGCAGGTGGATCAGGCCAAGCTGTTCTACGAGTTCTCGCTGGAGCGCCACGTCCCT